>NZ_CP092417.1:5821428-6125714 GCF_023716865.1 Endozoicomonas sp. SCSIO W0465 | reverse complement strand
TGGCGCTGGCCAGATGGCTTCCAATGCCCGAAGTGTGGCTCCCGCAGTTTCTGCAAGCTTCACCGGAAAGCTGAATTCCAGTGCAATTGCTGCCGTTGCCAAACCTCGCTTACCAGTAACACTATCTTTGACTCAACAAAGCTGCCTCTAGCTACCTGGTTTCTGGGTATCTATCTCGTCACCCAGAATAAAGCGGGGATTTCTTGCCTGACGCTTCATCGACAACTTGGCATTTCCTACAATGCCGCATTGCGCATGAAACACAAACTCATGCAGGTCATGATGGAAAGAGATAACAGCTGGCAGTTGAGTGGTTTTGTTCAGATTGATGACGCCTATTGGGGCGGAGAGCGCCACGGAGGCCGCCGGGGCAGAGGCTCAGAGAACAAAGCCCCCTTCGTGGCCGCAGTTCAGACAGATGCTGATAACCACCCTATCTACATGAAGTTCAATGCCGTTGATAACTTCCGGCGAAAAACCATTCAGGAGTGGGCAGAACATGCCCTGAAAAAGGGTGTCCGGGCCGTCAGCGATGGCTTGTCCTGTTTCCGGGGTATTGAAGATGCCGGATGCCAGCACACAGCCATCATTACCGGTGGTGGGCATGCATCCATGGAGAATGAGTTGTTCACCTGGGTAAATACCATGCTGGGAAACGTGAAAACAGCGATTACCGGTACTTACCATAAGCTCGACCCCAAGCATCTGGGCCGTTATCTATCAGAGTTCAACTATCGGTTTAACCGGCGTTTTGATATGCCTTCAATGATCTCAAGGCTAGGTCGGGCTGCAGTCAATACAGCACCGATGCCGGATCGACTTCTCAAACTGCCAGACGTCCAGTGGAAACCGGGTTAGCCATCAACCGATAATTGAAAGTCAGTTGACGTATTAATATCATTATTTCGAATGATGATGTGGGTCTTTGCTTGTTCGGAGCGGTTATGAAACCGAATTTAGTTGATAATCTGGAGAACAAGCCGTCATGATGCCTGCTCCACCGGTAATACTGGAGAGGTTCTATTATTTCTTTACCGGGTTATAGACATAAAGAATGAAAAGCTGCACGTATATTCTTAAATTATCTTTCCCTGTGTCATGACGTACGATCAGTGGTAATCAGGTAATTTTTTAGGATAAAATCTACAGTTTTCAATTGGTTGTGTTTTTGGACGAGAACTATCTATGGCTCTGACGCAATGAGTGGTGTTGTTAACGTAATTCTCAAGAAGGATTATGAGGGCGCTGAAGTGAAGCTTCGCACTGGTGACGCACATGATGGCGGTTATCAGAATAACAGGCTTGAAGTTTTGGCCGGTACAGCTGGCGAAAGATCCAGGGTAACGTTCATCGCCCAATTCCAGAACAATGAAATGCTTCGTAATGCCGATCGTGACTGGGCAAATAATGATGATAGCGACCGCAGCCAGATTTCTGCTTATAGTTCATACGGTGCTTCTTTTCAGGCAGCGGATAAAACAGTAACTATACCTGCTGATTGTGAAGGCCTGCTTGGTGAAAATGCTGTACTTCGATCCGATGGGAAGTGTGGCTATAACCGTTTCAGCTCACAGGACTCTTAAGCCGGAAAATGAAAGCTTCGACTTAATGGCGAACTTCGAGTATCACCTTTCTGATGATATGACCGCATTTTCCCGTCTGAGGTTTGGTCAGAAAGAGACCTTGGCTTATTTTGAGCCGAATGCCTACGACATTGAGCTTGCAGCTGCCGATCCAGGCAATCCAACCTCTGGTACTCCGGGCGCTCAGGATGGAACATTTACTCGCCGAATGGTGGAGTTTGGAGAGCGATCCAGTGGCGGTGAAAGCCAGTATCTTGGAGCCATGGCTGGAGTTAATGGTCTGTTCAAGGATCAGTATGACTGGGAAACTACCATTGGTTATACCATCCAGACAATGGATGAAACAAGCGACGAAATTATCCAGAAAACCATCGATGATATGGTGAAGGCTGGAACGTTGAATCTTCTGGAAGAGATTCCTCAAAGTGTTGTTGATGCAGCCCGCGGTACTTCTAAAATTGACTCAGAGTCTTCCATCATCAGCTGGACAGGTTCCTTTTCTGGTGACCTGATGGAGCTGCCTTCTGAACTGCTGCTTTTGCTACCTTCGCAGAAATTAACCGCACAGAGTATGAGGATGTTAGGGATCAAGGCACCCTTGATGGCATCGTAACTGTTCAGCACCCCCACATAAATCTGGAATTTTCTGATTTTTATACCATCCTCTTAAGCACCATTTTTCCACAATATTCGCCAGCATGATTCCAGAACTACCCGCAACTATGTCGGCTGAGATTCTCTTGAAAGAGAATGCAGAGCTGCGGATGAGAGTTGCCTGTCTGGAAGAGCGATGTCGAGAATTGGAAGAAAAGGTTGGCAAGAACAGTCAAAACAGCAGCAAGCCGCCATCGTCTGATGGTTATCAAAAACCTTGTAAAAACAGTAATTCTCCAGATCATTCTGACGACCTTTCCGCAGATAAAGGTACCGATCCATCGGATGAAAAACCCAATCCTAAAAGTCTGAGACAGTCTTCTGGTAATAAAGCCGGTGGAAAGAAAGGGCATCAGGGCACTTGTCTTAAACAGGTCGATATCCCTGACTATATTGAGTACCTTCCGGTTAAAGAATGCAATAAATGTCAGGCGTCTCTTCTTGATAGTGAGCCGGTCAATATATTGAACGACAGGTGTTTGAACCAGGGAGACCGGGTGAATTTGAAGTAACGGCCCATAGAGCTGAAGTAAAAATCTGCACTTGTGGTTGTCGGAATCAGGCTGAATTCCCGGAAGGTGTTACCGCTGCCGCACAATATGGCTCAGCCACACAGGCTATGGCCGTCTATCTTAACCAATACCATTTCCTGCCTTTTAAGCGCGTGTCAGAGTATTTTAATACTCTCTATAAAATGAGTGTAAGTGCAGGCACTGTCGCCAATTTTGTGGCCAGAACCTATGAAAATCTGGCTTCTACTGAAGAGGTTATTCGTGACGCCTTGCGGGAATCGTCTGTTGCCGGAGCCGATGAAACGGGTATGCGGGCCGAGGGCTCTTTGCACTGGCTACACGTTATGCGGGATGAACAATGGACGCTCTACTACTTGTCTGGTAACTATTCAGCACTGAGCAAAGGCATATTACAGTAATTCCGAACAGCTCTATGAAGTGATTGATATATGTCCATTCCCTGTTTTCTGGCAGACGACAAATAGCTGCGAATCCGTGCAAACATAGAACCACCGTCTGCACTCCTGAAGCAGCCTGAGATTTTCTGCTTTAACTTGGCCATTCGAACATCCCGCTCACTGCCATTGTTATCGAAGGGAATGGTAAAATCTGACATGAAGCGCAGTGTCTCAGCCTTGAACTCAGTGAGTCGTTTGAAGAGATTGTAAGCTTTAGTATTCTTGACTTTCTTGCGCTTAAGCTCCTCTCGTTGCTTCTCCATATAGACGACTTCTTTCATTAGAGCCCGCTGAAGCAACCGGTCATAAATCTTCTCGATTCGTTCACAGACAACACTTGGCATCTGTAGCATACCTATGGTCTTAAAGCCCTTGCAGTAATGCCAGGAAAGCCTCAGTAGCTTCATCAATCGCAACGCCAGTTGATTGCTGTCCCTATCAACAACACCCAAAAGCTCCCTCAGGTGATGGGCATTGCAAAGTACGTGAGTTGCCGCATATGCAAAATAGGATTTCCAATGATCATGAACCAGAACGCCTGCAAATGTTAGCAGTATGCCCATCGTGTCCATGGCCTCACGACCTCGCTTTTCAGACAAGTAGTAGAGCGTCCATTGTTCATCCCGCATAACGTGTAGCCAGTGCAAAGAGCCCTCGGCCCGCATACCCGTTTCATCGGCTCCGGCAACAGACGATTCCCGCAAGGCGTCACGAATAACCTCTTCAGTAGAAGCCAGATTTTCATAGGTTCTGGCCACAAAATTGGCGACAGTGCCTGCACTTACACTCATTTTATAGAGAGTATTAAAATACTCTGACACGCGCTTAAAAGGCAGGAAATGGTATTGGTTAAGATAGACGGCCATAGCCTGTGTGGCTGAGCCATATTGTGCGGCAGCGGTAACACCTTCCGGGAATTCAGCCTGATTCCGACAACCACAAGTGCAGATTTTTACTTCAGCTCTATGGGCCGTTACTTCAAATTCACCCGGTCTCCCTGGTTCAAACACCTGTCGTTCAATATATTTGACCGGCTCACTATCAAGAAGAGACGCCTGACATTTATTGCATTCTTTAACCGGAAGGTACTCAATATAGTCAGGGATATCGACCTGTTTAAGACAAGTGCCCTGATGCCCTTTCTTTCCACCGGCTTTATTACCAGAAGACTGTCTCAGACTTTTAGGATTGGGTTTTTCATCCGATGGATCGGTACCTTTATCTGCGGAAAGGTCGTCAGAATGATCTGGAGAATTACTGTTTTTACAAGGTTTTTGATAACCATCAGACGATGGCGGCTTGCTGCTGTTTTGACTGTTCTTGCCAACCTTTTCTTCCAATTCTCGACATCGCTCTTCCAGACAGGCAACTCTCATCCGCAGCTCTGCATTCTCTTTCAAGAGAATCTCAGCCGACATAGTTGCGGGTAGTTCTGGAATCATGCTGGCGAATATTGTGGAAAAATGGTGCTTAAGAGGATGGTATAAAAATCAGAAAATTCCAGATTTATGTGGGGGTGCTGAACAGTTACATGGCATCTATGTAGGTAAAGGTGGTACCTCAGGCGGTGGTGAGAGAACCCAATATGGTGTTGGTGGTGAGGTGATGGTTCCAGTTGTTGAGGATTTGGAAGTTACCCTTGCCGGTGGCTAAGTTACCGTTAATGGTTGAATCAGCTAAACTCCCATAAAATCTACGTTGTAGGGGAGTGATATGCAATCTGAACTCTTCCAGAATTTTATTGATTCCATTTCAACATTAACCAGTGAACAGCGAGACATTCTTAACAACTCGCTCCTTAGTACTCAAATAGAGGTTACCGAGGTAGTAGAAACCACTGACTCTGAACCTGTTTACAGTGAATCTATACCCAATAACGATAATGCAACACCTGACGTAGAAAAGAGCATACTTGCCCAATTTGCCGAAAACCCCAGGTGCCCCAAATGCAAAAGCCATAGCGTTGGTCGCTGGGGCATACGAAATGGCCAACAGCGCTACCACTGCAAGACTTGCGACTCAACGTTTAACGCCTTTAGTGGAACGCCTTTGGCAAGGCTCAGGCACCCTGAAAAATGGAACAAGTACCTCGCAGGTATGACTCACTCTATGGTCTTGCGACCAGCTGCTGCTGAGAATGCCATTGACTTGAAAACTGCGTTCCGCTGGCGTCACCGCTTTCTTGAAGTGATTAATAATGATCAAGCAGAAGAGCTTTGTGGCATTACTGAGCTTGATGAAACATTTTTCCGTGAATCCTTCAAAGGGCAAAGAGAAGGCCTTCCACGGCCAACCCGAAAGCGGGGTAATGATCCCAACAAAGCCCGAAAAGTCCCGGTAATGGTGGCTCGGGACCGTAATCGAAATACCGTTGACGGTGTATTAGAAAACGAAAGTGCTAATGAATTGTGCAGGCATTTAAATGGCCGCATATCGATACAGGCCACGGTCTGTGCGGATGCACACCTCGCTCACGAAAAACTTGCTGACAAGCTTGGATTTGTCTTCAAGGAGCTGGTGACATCAGCAGGTCAACATGTTGTTGAAGGCATCTACCACATCCAGACTGTAAATTCTTATCACAGTCATTTAAAACGCTGGATTGGCGGCGTATTCCAAGGGGTTGCAACTCGTTACCTTCCCCATTATCTGGCCTGGAGGCGAGAACTGACGGCAGCAAAAAAATTAACTGTTGGCCGGTTGATCAGCAGAATTACTGAACATTGGTGCTTCCAACCATTAACGGTAACTTAGCCCTTGCCGGTCGTTTTGATGATTACAATGATGACTCAAAAACCGGATCAGCATTTACGCCGAAGGCATCTTTTGCTTATCGTCCAGCCGATGTGTTGCTGGTCCGGGGCGGGGTTGGTAAGAGTTTCAGGGCCCCCGACATGCAACGTTTATTTGGAGGCACTTCAAAAGGCTTCCTGATTACCACTGATCGTACGTCATGACACAGGGAAAGATAATTTAAGAATATACGTGCAGCTTTTCATTCTTTATGTCTATAACCCGGTAAAGAAATAATAGAACCTCTCCAGTATTACCGGTGGAGCAGGCATCATGACGGCTTGTTCTCCAGATTATCAACTAAATTCGGTTTCATAACCGCTCCGAACAAGCAAAGACCCACATCATCATTCGAAATAATGATATTAATACGTCAACTGACTTTCAATTATCGGTTGATGGCTAACCCGGTTTCCACTGGACGTCTGGCAGTTTGAGAAGTCGATCCGGCATCGGTGCTGTATTGACTGCAGCCCGACCTAGCCTTGAGATCATTGAAGGCATATCAAAACGCCGGTTAAACCGATAGTTGAACTCTGATAGATAACGGCCCAGATGCTTGGGGTCGAGCTTATGGTAAGTACCGGTAATCGCTGTTTTCACGTTTCCCAGCATGGTATTTACCCAGGTGAACAACTCATTCTCCATGGATGCATGCCCACCACCGGTAATGATGGCTGTGTGCTGGCATCCGGCATCTTCAATACCCCGGAAACAGGACAAGCCATCGCTGACGGCCCGGACACCCTTTTTCAGGGCATGTTCTGCCCACTCCTGAATGGTTTTTCGCCGGAAGTTATCAACGGCATTGAACTTCATGTAGATAGGGTGGTTATCAGCATCTGTCTGAACTGCGGCCACGAAGGGGGCTTTGTTCTCTGAGCCTCTGCCCCGGCGGCCTCCGTGGCGCTCTCCGCCCCAATAGGCGTCATCAATCTGAACAAAACCACTCAACTGCCAGCTGTTATCTCTTTCCATCATGACCTGCATGAGTTTGTGTTTCATGCGCAATGCGGCATTGTAGGAAATGCCAAGTTGTCGATGAAGCGTCAGGCAAGAAATCCCCGCTTTATTCTGGGTGACGAGATAGATACCCAGAAACCAGGTAGCTAGAGGCAGCTTTGTTGAGTCAAAGATAGTGTTACTGGTAAGCGAGGTTTGGCAACGGCAGCAATTGCACTGGAATTCAGCTTTCCGGTGAAGCTTGCAGAAACTGCGGGAGCCACACTTCGGGCATTGGAAGCCATCTGGCCAGCGCCAAGAGGACAGCGTGTTCTCACACTGCTCTTCACTGCCGTAATTAGCCAGAAATTGCATAATGCCAAGGCCTTTTTGGAACTGAATGGTGTTTGGCTCTTGTAGGATTTCAGACTGCTACTGGGTTGAACATTGCTGAAGCCCTTTATCTACAAAGGTTGTCAGCATATTGTCCGGTAATGTTGCCCAATCCTTGTTTTTCGTGACCTACAGTCAGTTTTCACTGTAGAGCAGTTCGTAATCAAAATAGAGCCTGGTGTTTTTACACATCAGTTTTACCTCCAAAACACATGACTATCGACGTTTATTATAGCAGCTGGCTCACGACGTAGGGTCGGTGGTAATCAGGAATTTCTGTAACTGTTCAGCACCCCCACATAAATCTGGAATTTTCTGATTTTTATACCATCCTCTTAAGCACCATTTTTCCACAATATTCGCCAGCATGATTCCAGAACTACCCGCAACTATGTCGGCTGAGATTCTCTTGAAAGAGAATGCAGAGCTGCGGATGAGAGTTGCCTGTCTGGAAGAGCGATGTCGAGAATTGGAAGAAAAGGTTGGCAAGAACAGTCAAAACAGCAGCAAGCCGCCATCGTCTGATGGTTATCAAAAACCTTGTAAAAACAGTAATTCTCCAGATCATTCTGACGACCTTTCCGCAGATAAAGGTACCGATCCATCGGATGAAAAACCCAATCCTAAAAGTCTGAGACAGTCTTCTGGTAATAAAGCCGGTGGAAAGAAAGGGCATCAGGGCACTTGTCTTAAACAGGTCGATATCCCTGACTATATTGAGTACCTTCCGGTTAAAGAATGCAATAAATGTCAGGCGTCTCTTCTTGATAGTGAGCCGGTCAAATATATTGAACGACAGGTGTTTGAACCAGGGAGACCGGGTGAATTTGAAGTAACGGCCCATAGAGCTGAAGTAAAAATCTGCACTTGTGGTTGTCGGAATCAGGCTGAATTCCCGGAAGGTGTTACCGCTGCCGCACAATATGGCTCAGCCACACAGGCTATGGCCGTCTATCTTAACCAATACCATTTCCTGCCTTTTAAGCGCGTGTCAGAGTATTTTAATACTCTCTATAAAATGAGTGTAAGTGCAGGCACTGTCGCCAATTTTGTGGCCAGAACCTATGAAAATCTGGCTTCTACTGAAGAGGTTATTCGTGACGCCTTGCGGGAATCGTCTGTTGCCGGAGCCGATGAAACGGGTATGCGGGCCGAGGGCTCTTTGCACTGGCTACACGTTATGCGGGATGAACAATGGACGCTCTACTACTTGTCTGAAAAGCGAGGTCGTGAGGCCATGGACACGATGGGCATACTGCTAACATTTGCAGGCGTTCTGGTTCATGATCATTGGAAATCCTATTTTGCATATGCGGCAACTCACGTACTTTGCAATGCCCATCACCTGAGGGAGCTTTTGGGTGTTGTTGATAGGGACAGCAATCAACTGGCAACTGGCGTTGCGATTGATGAAGCTACTGAGGCTTTCCTGGCATTACTGCAAGGGCTTTAAGACCATAGGTATGCTACAGATGCCAAGTGTTGTCTGTGAACGAATCGAGAAGATTTATGACCGGTTGCTTCAGCGGGCTCTAATGAAAGAAGTCGTCTATATGGAGAAGCAACGAGAGGAGCTTAAGCGCAAGAAAGTCAAGAATACTAAAGCTTACAATCTCTTCAAACGACTCACTGAGTTCAAGGCTGAGACACTGCGCTTCATGTCAGATTTTACCATTCCCTTCGATAACAATGGCAGTGAGCGGGATGTTCGAATGGCCAAGTTAAAGCAGAAAATCTCAGGCTGCTTCAGGAGTGCAGACGGTGGTTCTATGTTTGCACGGATTCGCAGCTATTTGTCGTCTGCCAGAAAACAGGGAATGGACATATATCAATCACTTCATAGAGCTGTTCGGAATTACTGTAATATGCCTTTGCTCAGTGCTGAATAGTTACTTACTGTTTTTACAAGGTTTTTGATAACCATCAGACGATGGCGGCTTGCTGCTGTTTTGACTGTTCTTGCCAACCTTTTCTTCCAATTCTCGACATCGCTCTTCCAGACAGGCAACTCTCATCCGCAGCTCTGCATTCTCTTTCAAGAGAATCTCAGCCGACATAGTTGCGGGTAGTTCTGGAATCATGCTGGCGAATATTGTGGAAAAATGGTGCTTAAGAGGATGGTATAAAAATCAGAAAATTCCAGATTTATGTGGGGGTGCTGAACAGTTACGAATTTCTTTAACGGAACTGGCTAAAAGATCACTGTCGCAAGGAGGTTTGATATCCGATTCGGTGACTGTGCTGTCAATAGCCACAGTGCGCCCTTTTTCAATACCCTGATCTTTAGCGGTCATTAGCTGACAGTTATTAATCCGTTCCCATGTAGATGCAGTAAGAAGGCTGATGAACCCATGCAAACTGGAGCGACTGGGCGCTGGTTGGTTCGAGGCGACAAAAGTCTCGAAAGAGCATGGAGTCCATCAAAACAAACGACAAGTAGTCATAATCACAATTCAAATACTGTTTCAGGAGTGCCGCACGAAGAACGGATTCTGCTGATAGTCCGTTCCGCCCAGTGTTCTGTTTATCACCAGAACTTAAGTCCTCATAAATCCAGTCATTGAACTGTGGATGGGCGTCAAGCCATTGCGAGATACCGGAAAGCTGGGAGCAGATTTCATGAGGTACGTAATGGAGTTCCATACTACACTGCGGGTTGCGTTTTTTGCGCATTTGGAGTCCTCTGTTTTGGCAATCCCTTATTTTCTTGCTCTTGGGAAGTTTAGTCGCCAGATAGCAGTAGGGCTCCACTTAATTTTTCAGGATAAAATCTACAGTTTTCAATTGGTTGTGTTTTTGGACGAGAACCAGATAGCAGTAGGGCTCCACTTAATTTTTCAGGATAAAATCTACAGTTTTCAATTGGTTGTGTTTTTGGACGAGAACTAGGTAGAGCCGTCGCAGTCATCGACAGCCGGATGAGCAATTTTTCGGTCCGCACCAAATTCATTCAGATACTGAAAGTGATAAAGGTGATCATTATCAAAATCAAAGGCGTCAAGGATGGCTTCCGCCAGGTCATCAAGCAGATGGTTAGCCGATATTTTCAGTGTACGGGTACACTCATTTCCCAAAGCAACTGACAGTACATAACTGGCAGCAATAACCGGTTCCGGCTGCTCAAAGGTGCGTTGAAAATCTGGCCGAACTGCCTTTATCGCAGGTAGCAGGTTGATTTGCTCATCACCGTCTTCATATTCGCCGCTTTTCAGTGAATCTATAAACCCTTGCCGACAAGTGCTTAAAAACAACTGCCCCCAGGATGTTAATTTCAGAGAATGGATTTTCCGATTGTTATCCTCAAGGTGAAACTCGGCCAGTCCGGCCATTTTGAGAATGGACAGATTGAACGCCTTACCCCTGCGCAACCAGAAGTCGGGATCATTAACAGCTTTGTCTTGCCAAATGTCATTGTCGCCGAAAATCATCATAAACCCGGGCAGAAAACGATCATCGATAGAACTGATGCGCTCCCCGACACTCATGGCATAGCCTCGATTAATCCATGCTTCAAGCAAGGAAAAATACCGCTCAATATCATTCATTCCCTGCCACTGCTGGTACAGGGTTTCATTGATATGGAGCTCTGCATTCCCCCTGCTGTCCGGCTGAAGGCTGGCAAGACTTGAGCTGCGAGCCAACAATAATAGCCCCATGATTTGTGCATAATGAGGGAGCATTGGTCGTTGCAACGTCAGTATTTCTGGCTTTGACAGAAGGCTGTTAAGTGACTGAGCCCATTTAACCGGAGGCAGGTTCTTGTTTTTCGATAAAGGAACCGGGTTTTTAACCAGGTAGTCCAAAAAAACATCAAAATCCCGGATAAATATCTGCTGGAGGTCAGACAGGGTGAAAGCCGGCTAAGTTACCGTTAATGGTTGGAAGCACCAATGTTCAGTAATTCTGCTGATCAACCGGCCAACAGTTAATTTTTTTGCTGCCGTCAGTTCTCGCCTCCAGGCCAGATAATGGGGAAGGTAACGAGTTGCAACCCCTTGGAATACGCCGCCAATCCAGCGTTTTAAATGACTGTGATAAGAATTTACAGTCTGGATGTGGTAGATGCCTTCAACAACATGTTGACCTGCTGATGTCACCAGCTCCTTGAAGACAAATCCAAGCTTGTCAGCAAGTTTTTCGTGAGCGAGGTGTGCATCCGCACAGACCGTGGCCTGTATCGATATGCGGCCATTTAAATGCCTGCACAATTCATTAGCACTTTCGTTTTCTAATACACCGTCAACGGTATTTCGATTACGGTCCCGAGCCACCATTACCGGGACTTTTCGGGCTTTGTTGGGATCATTACCCCGCTTTCGGGTTGGCCGTGGAAGGCCTTCTCTTTGCCCTTTGAAGGATTCACGGAAAAATGTTTCATCAAGCTCAGTAATGCCACAAAGCTCTTCTGCTTGATCATTATTAATCACTTCAAGAAAGCGGTGACGCCAGCGGAACGCGGTTTTCAAGTCAATGGCATTCTCAGCAGCAGCTGGTCGCAAGACCATAGAGTGAGTCATACCTGCGAGGTACTTGTTCCATTTTTCAGGGTGCCTGAGCCTTGCCAAAGGCGTTCCACTAAAGGCGTTAAACGTTGAGTCGCAAGTCTTGCAGTGGTAGCGCTGTCGGCCATTTCGTATGCCCCAGCGACCAACGCTATGGCTTTTGCATTTGGGGCACCTGGGGTTTTCGGCAAATTGGGCAAGTATGCTCTTTTCTACGTCAGGTGTTGCATTATCGTTATTGGGTATAGATTCACTGTAAACAGGTTCAGAGTCAGTGGTTTCTACTACCTCGGTAACCTCTATTTGAGTACTAAGGAGCGAGTTGTTAAGAATGTCTCGCTGTTCACTGGTTAATGTTGAAATGGAATCAATAAAATTCTGGAAGAGTTCAGATTGCATATCACTCCCCTACAACGTAGATTTTATGGGAGTTTAGCTGATTCAACCATTAACGGTAACTTAGCCGTGAAAGCCGCTATGGCTTCCGTCGTTTTGGTTTCAAATATCATTGCGCTCAATTTTATTTCCATTGCCAGCCAGCATGTTGATGAGTTCAGCGAAAGCACAGTGGGAGCGGGTTCACAGAAAGTTATAGTTTAGTAAAAGTCACTTCAGTAAGCAGGTCAGAAAAGCCATCCGGTATGCGGGCGAGTTCATATTTTATAAATTTTTTATTGAGGCTTCAGTATCAACCAAATTATATTTTGGTCAACCTGCTTACTCTCCCTTGACAATCCGATTGTCAACCAAGGTTCGGTGACTCAGACCAACTCTTCCGTTTCAGTAAATACGTAATCTGTGCTTATCCATTGAGTGATTGCCGAAGTCGATAGTGATTGTTTCGGAGCCTGATAATAAGAACAGCAAAACTAACTCTCTGGCTAAGAATAAATACCACCCCAATAATAATAAAAACCGCTTACGGCTGATTTTTCAGCACTTGCAGCCTTGCTTCGGGCGAGGTTTTTTTATTGATTGATACGGGGAATAAGCAGTGTATTCCGTATCTGAGCGGATAGGATGATACGGCACTGTTCGTAAAATAGCCGGCTCAACAAACAGGCTAAGACCTTGAGTTGAGTGAAGCATCAAGGATGAGGTTATACGGTGTCACAGTGATGTGAACCGACGGAAGCCTCGAAAAACCAAGCAGGATGCCCGGGAACCCATGACGACTCCGGTCGTTCTCTACGGGCCTCGCTTTATGCGGGGTTTTTGTTTTGATGAGTTATTCACTGCTGTTCAAAAAATAAACAATCTGTTTTTGTTCTGCTTTTTCCCCTGTTTCATTGATTATCCCACGGGTTGTGCACCGAGTTATCCACGGAATTAGTGGACGACTAAAGTTATCCATCATATGGTCGACGGCTGTGCCACTGTCCGTCGGTATGAAAAACGGGTGCCGTGCCTTTTATGATGAATGAATGGAATAATCAGGACCCGGCCACGTTATTCTTCAGGCCTTTCTGAAGACGTTTCTGCAACGCCGCCTGATCAGGTATCCATCCCTTGACCCTGAACAAAAAAACAAGCATAACGATCAACCTTTGGCTGGCCAGCGAATGGCAGATAGTTTTGCGAGGGGAGAATCAAGATGAAACCGTTAACCCGGCAAGATGTGGATGATATTGTGCAGTGGGGAAGGTCGTTATCAGAAGAGCAGGGCACCCGACTGCTGGATCATTTTGAAAACCACCAGAGTCAGCTTTATAACGCCATCTACGGTGTGCTGTCAGACGCCATTGCTGAAGATAATGTCGATATGGCTAACCTGTTTATGGATCTCTGTTTCGATATCGTTCTGGTCTATCACCGGACACTGGGCGAAGCCCCACAGGAACCAGAGGATACCCGGTGGCTGGAGTCTAAAATGGCCTTGCTGGATGCTGAGTTCAAGTCGCTCAGCCCCGAAAGCCCGATGGCATCAAAACTGTCCTCAACACTGAATGATCGGTTTGTCCAGCGTTGCATGGAGTCCGGCACTCCGGTAGCACTGCTGAATTACCTGGATGATCAGGTGCTTCACTATGCCAGCTTCGATTCGGCACGGATCCCGGCCATCGCTCTGACCAATAACCTGCTCTTTGTCGTGGTTCGTCTGATGGACAGTCTTTATGAATACCAGCCGGAAACACTTACCCGATAACAGGAGGAAATGATCAGGTTCCATTACGGGTGGGTAAGTAAAGCACCACTGCGCGGCTGCTGGGCAAGCCAGGAGGTTCTGCCGATCTGGTAAGCCATAAAATGCAAGACACGATGCCAGCCTCGGTCAGTACTCCCGGGGAGCTTCCCCTTTTGCTTCGGTAAGCATAATACTGTCCGGTTTTTCATCCACGCCATCGACGATCTGGAGTGTAAACTCCCACTCAGTGTCGAGGTCATAAATAAACGTCAGATGGTCACCTGGTACCAGTGGCAGATCTTTAAGGCAGATGTCGTTGGTATGATCCACATTGGGCTGTTGTATCAATGGATGTTCTATGTGATAAGAGTGACCATAGCAATCTTCACAAAAAAAGTAGAAGAGCTTGTGGTTGCTGAACGAAAAGGCACTGAGAATCGCGTTTGCCAGTTGATCCAGTGTAGATTCGGCAGGCACCATCAGGGTTCGCCGGCACTTATAGGCAAACAGTGAAGCATTGATGATATAACTGTTGGCTCTTTTCGTATTGCAGACTGCTGATTTCATAAATCAGGCTGGAATCCTCCTGTGGCAGGGCTTGGCAATATTTAGCCAGCAGTTTCCTGAAGGCATTGTATATCAAGGCCTTTGGCCAATTTTCATTGCAGAGCAGTCTGTAACCCGAAAAGAGCCTAACTGTTAAATGCGTCGGCTTTTTGTGGATGAAGCAACTGCCGGATGTCTTCTCGCCAGGGTTGAACCACATTCTGCATACCATCGACTTCGTAAAGTTCATCCACGCAACCCCGGGGAATCGCCAGCCCTTCTAGGTCTATGGATCTGTGAAACCGGTTAAAGAGAACCACGCCGAGGGGAGTGAACTGCAGGTGTTTCAGCTGATGGCTGTCCTGCCATTGAAGCTTGACCAGGCCAAACAGTCTCAACAGGCTTACATTGTATGCCCCCAGTTGAGACGGCAGAACTTCAAGGCTCAGCGTCTGGATAGGGTCTTCTGTGAATAAACCCTGCCTTAGAAAGTTAACGCCAGCGCAACCCAGGATACGACTATCACGACTGCCAAGATCTTCACCAATAATGCTCGCATGGCCCATGGTGAGCCAGGCGTCCAGCAGGGAAAAATACTGCTCGGTGGCTGACAGTTGTTGCCATTGCGCCATCATGGTGTCGTTGATGACCAGTTGAAATTTTCGAGTACCCGCTATAATAATCCTGCCAAGGTCGGCGGCTCGAACCAGCAGGTATAAGCCAAGAACTGATGGATAGTGAATGGTGAGAGGCCGTTTCAGCGTGGTGCGGTCTGGCTCGGTCAGTTCATCATTGAATAGCGCGGCCCATTTTTGGATTGGCTGCAGTTTTCCTTTGCTCAGCGGCACGGGCTGAGCCATTACCCGGTTTAAAAAGCGGTTGAAATCCTGAAGCAGTGAGCAGGGCTGTACATCCGAGAAGGTTTGTTCCTGAACAATTTTCAGGTTTTCAGGTGAAAGTTTGATCAGTTTCATCGCTGTATCGAACGCCATGCAGATTATTGATGTCAGCAATAGTCTAATCGGTTTGCTCTGTATCGTAGGTTTATTTGCGCTTCCTGTTTGGCTTCTTCTGTTAAGGCTATTGATAAAAAAGAGAAGCGGCAAAGGTGTTACTACTGCCTTTTATTGACGAAAGTCCTTTTTGAATGAACTTACTTAAGAATCAAGCCCCGCTCCGGTTTCCTTTTTCTTCAGACGAAAAAAAACCGCCAGCCCAGCGGTTAATTCTGACTTCGGTTAAACGTCACAAATCATGTCGATGTGTTGCCATGGGCTGCTTTTTCTTGGTGAAGAATCCCAGGATTTTTCGCTTAAAGTGCATTCTTCGACGCCTGCGTTCCTCAATGTTCCATTTTTTTTCCCGCTTTTCCTCTTCCGCTTTGATCAGGGCTTGTCGTTTTTCTACATACTGATCCGAGACATCCGTTATCTGCTGAATCTTACCTTTTGCGAACACAACCTTCTTGATCTCGTTGTACTCAACTGCCGGAGCACTGCCATGATGTCCGCGACCCAGATTACCAACCCAATCATTCCCGAGAAGCACTTCACCAGTATATTCAAGAGGCAGCCACACATCGGTGTAACGGCGGCCAAACATCAAAGCAAGAGTCAGATCATCACACTCCGGTAGTGGGCTGACTCTTGATCACATCTCTCCAGCGCTGAACTGCCGGGCTATCTGCCAGGTTTTTACCCGATCCTGCAATTTCGCCCAGCCTTCCCATACCACTAACCAGCCGGGCTGCCCTGTATGCTTTGAATCACCCCAACCACCAAGCCGAGCAATCGTTTGAAGCAGCCAAGTGACTGTTGGCGGCTTATCGGGCAACGCTTTTTTTTCATAGGTTAGCCAGAGAACCTGCCATTCATCATCACTGACCACCTCATTCGCGAGTGTTTTTTCACTCCAAAGCTTTCTGTCTTTGTGCTGCCTGTCATTCGGTAACATTAATGCTTCACGGATTTGCATTAGTCTGACAGCGACAAACATTAATATGACCGCAAGTCGTTCAATGTTATCCGGAGATTGCAGACGAAGCCTTTCTACTCCTGCTCCCGATTTCCAAGCCTTATGGAACTCTTCTATTCGCCATCGGAGCTCGTAAAATCGAATGATAGAGCGACAGTCTTCGAATGTTTCAATATCTTCAGTTGTCAATAGTACCCAGTGCAAACGGTCTTCGGAGTCATTGCCAATCTCTTCAGCCGACACAATATTCATAGTTACCGATTCCGGCCTGCCGCCTGGCCTTTGCGGCGCCTGTATTGTCATCTTCTTTCTTTTGACCTGCAGCGTTGCCTTTCGCTTCTTTCTACCTCCTTTTTGAGGAACCACTATCGTATATTTCCCCAACACTTCAGTCTGAAGTCTGAGCTAAGGAATCAAATAATAAGAGTTCGCCATCCACCAGGATTCTGTTTTGTGTAGCTCTTACAACAAACCGCTGTCGGTTATCCAGTTTGTAGTGCATATATTCGTATATATCCGCCTCCCGGTCGCAAACACTGATGATGTCAGGCATTTTACCCCCCATCCTTTGTTCTGTGTTTTCAGAGGCTCTTTGCCACTTAAAGCTTTCCTTTCCCTCGTAAGGTAGCTGACGACGTTGGTTCTTTTTCCCCCGCTGAACGTCCTCTCTAACCCATCGTTCTTGATCAATAAGCCCAATGCTTCGCTCTGTATCCGCATCAACCAAGAAGACAGAGTGGACGTGGAATCCTCTGGTTTTAGAGCCTTCAGGACCTCCAAGATCACCAAGCTCGGATCTGACAGCATGTTTATAACCCAGGGTTGTTGTATCTTCGAGAGCCAGAAGTAGGCGAGACTGTCTCGCTATTTTGGCAGTTGCCTGAAAGCCTGCCTCAGCTATTGCTTCAGGCTTTACGGCCTCATTCTCAATCAGCCGGTAAGCTCCAGTTACCAGTGCGGTATAACCTTCGCATGAAGATGACAAAGAATTACCGGTATGAGCTGAAAGCTCGGCAGCAACTTTGACAAGTCGTTTTGTACGTCGAGTATCGCCCAAATCAGCACATCCAAAAGTTAGTTCTGACCATGGTTTAGGAGAAAGTGGAAGCATGACCTGTTTTATCAGTGAGAAATGATAGAACAAGGTAGCTATTTGTGATCAAGAGACAGCGCCAGAACAGAGCATCGCAACGCCGTTACCGACCAGCAATGCCACGGACTATCCCACAGCACCATTGGCAACGGCTGCAATGATAACTACCACCCCGCTGTCCAGTGTTAATCTGACAGCCCCGGCAATTTTCAACGAAACGGCAATGGCCAACACTGCATCTACCGCCACACCGGGCCATTCACCTGGTACCCGGCAACATAGCCCGTTACCGCAGCCAACGGCGGCCTCCGTCAATGAAACCGTGATGGCTGATACCACCTCACAACAACCGGTAATGACACCGCTCAACAACACAGCCATGGCCGAGGCAAGCACCCCGTCGTCCAGCCTGAATCTGGCAACCCCGACACCGTTCAACAACACGATAATGATCAACGCGACCACGCCAGAACAGAGCATCGCAACGCCGTTACCGACCATCAATGCCACGATCAATGCCACAGCACCATTGGCAGCGGCTGCAATGACAACCACTGCACCAGTGACAGAAACCGTGGTGACGTTACCGGCAGCCTCAATGACATTTACTGGTATGCCTCCAACATCAACACTACCCACAACGCCCATACCATTGGTTGAAACCCTGAGCAACTGGGTTGTTGTGGGTGCCAGCTTAGGGACTGCTTTCACAATCGTTGCTGGCATTGGTGCCTGCGCTCTCTACCAATACTGCCAGCGCCAGAACAAGATACCGATAGCAACAGAACCCGAAATACCTTTGGAAGCCCTGAATCAGCAGGCCAAATAACTAATTACCCATATTGATGAATGTTCTGCTGCATGGCTGGCTGTTGCTTGTCGAACATTGATAAGCCAGCGCCTTGATAACTTTCTCAACACCTGCTGGCTCCACCTTGAGGATATGACGATAGGTGGTGAATTTTTCTCTGGAAGTAGATCAGCGAGTGATTTCTATAAAGTGACTTTCTTGCTTTCAGGCATCCGTCCCATCCTTTGAGACATCACCCCAAAGGCCGGTCTCTTTATTAAGACAGTGGAAGCATTACTCTTTAGTCATGATGGAAAACTTTTCCTTGCAAAGCAGGGCGGACCCAGGTTTTTTGGTTTCACTATACTTTTCAACATAATTAAAAAAAGCTTTTTGTAGGCAGGGAAAGGGTATGGCGAGCATAGAGGGAGTCAATCAGCAAAATCATGCGTCGCTGTTAAGTCCCGTAAAAAGTGGTATAAAAAAAATTGGGGCAACTTTTAATCGTGCCGTCGCTCGCTATAAGGCAACCAAACATTTTCATCAACAAGCACCTACGCACCCCCAAAGATCGGTTCACATGCGTGGAGCAAAGATGGTTTCTCCACAAAATCATGTCAACCCAACCGCATTATCATCAAAATCCAACAGTACTCAACTACCACAACGCCAAAAAGTATCGGGTGAAGGGGCCGCACTGTACAAAAATATAAAGTACCGTCGCCTGGTTTCCAGGGAGCGGGTAACCGCTCAATTTGAGCAGCCCCAGCAAGTCTCCAGAAACATAATGAATGCAGCCTGGTCTGCTCATTATCAGGGCAAAACCCCCTGGGGGGAAAACCATGCATTACTGGTAAAAGGCGGTAAGCTTGGTCAGATCAGCATCAATATTTCTCTGCACAGTCAAGCCCTTAAGCAACCCTTATCAGCTAACAAAGGTGAAATTGAGCAGCAGGGTAGGCAGGTCATTGATAATTTGCAGAAAGGTATTAACGAGCTGCGCCAGCTGCTTTGTCAGCAAGGCAGAATGATGCATCCAACAGAATACCAACAACTGAACAGGTTATTGCAGAGCCTTCATAATGAACAGAAGCTGATGCTTCAGGTTATGGATGATCCGGGAGTTTCAAGTGTTGCAGGCTCACTGGATCTGACTCAGGCTATGGAGCTAAAACGACTTGGATACGACCTGACGCCTACTATGGTCAAGCATTTCAGCTCTTTTAACGATAGCCATCTAATACGAGGGTCTGATCAAAAGTTTGGTTCAGGTGCAATTCATTCAGTAACTAAACTCCAGTTTCAGACCACCACCGGCGTGGTCGAAAAAATCTTTAAAGGTGATGACCCTTTTGATCCTTGCCCATTTGACTCCATTATTGGCGCAGAAAACTATCTTGATAAAAGCAAACCAAGATTTGCCACACGCAACTTTGCAGCAGCAAAATTTGACAACCTGCTGGGAACCGGACTGATGCCTGAGATGGAGCTGACGGTTCACGACGGACAAGTCGGCGTACTGATGGATGTGGCCAAAGGTGTTAAGCCTTATGACCAAAGTACTAACCAAATTAACTGGACCCCGGTTGAAGACGATAGCCAGCCTCAAAAAGCAGCAAAGATTCAGGAACAGCTCAACAGTGCAGAATGGCTTGATGGAATCTGTGCCCAACAAGATCGTCATCCAGGCAACCTGTTTATCGATCCGGAAGACGGTAAGGTTACGCTGATTGATAATGACATGGGTTTCTACCCTGGTCTCCATCAGGTACGCACCCCCTCAAAGCCCGGGGGGGTTCGCCGGTTTGCAGGAAGTACCGCAGGGTTACCTTCGGTGATTGATGCCAAAGTTTATGAGAAACTGATGTCAATCACTCCGGCGCAGATTCATCAGCAAATGGATGGATTGATAACCCGAGAGGAAGCAGAGTCTACGGTCAGCCGTGTGAAAGAACTGCAGAGCCATGCCTCCAGGCTGGCAAGCAATGGCCGGGTTATTGAGAATTGGCAGCAATGGAAAGATCCGTCAACAGGATTGAATGCTGCGCAATTCCAGCGCCACTATGCACCCGACAGCTATCTATTATCCGTCCAGGGACAATCAGGAGGTTTATAGCTATGTTTGAGCACGAACCAGGCCGTAACTGTTATCAATCAGCTGTTGCACTCCTGACCAGCGAGGGACTGCCCTGCCCACCGTTGCATCACAAATTTATCGGTAAACTTCAGCAAATCCCCCATTCGGCACTGTTCACGACAGACCCCTCCCTGCCCGACCCCTATCATTTCCAGTTCTACCTGAACCAGTTACTAACTGGTCAGTGCCCAAGCATGGTCGTCTTTGGTGTATCCGGTCATGGTTTTTCTTCCAGAGCAATGCACTACTACATGATTGATCAACACATTGCAGTGCTGTTTCAGGATGGTCTACCGGAAACGCCGAAAGGCTGGCAGGAAAAACAGATTGTGGACTATGACCTCACCAGCCAGCTTTACATTGCCTGTCAGGACTCTGTAGCAACCAATCATCTGGCAGCCGATGAAAAACTGGTTATCTGTCGTTCATTCTTTCAACCCGGACACTGGGGGATCATCAAGCAGTCCGGAGAGAAAGTGAAATGGGAAATGGCCGCCAACCCACTGGACGCAGCTGCTGACTGGCTAACTGGCAAACAGGTTTAATGTTCAAAAAAACCCTGGAACTGGGAGTTTGACATCGTGGTCATGCACGGCAGTGAAGAGAGTACATCTGATATCCAGGTGATCGAACGTAAAGGTGAAGCGCCGGAGCAGTATCCGGAATATGAGGATTCTCATTGATCAATATTTAACCAACTATTCTTACCCCGCCTGCCTGAAAGGCTGCCTTTATCCCCTAACGGTTTATCCACAATCTTTTCCACACAAATTCCGGATAACTGAAAAAGGGGATAATAATTCTACAGGCATATACTGCAATGGGTTATAACGAACTGCTGACAGTATAAACACAACCTGCCAACAACTTATCCACAGACTTATTCCGGGAAAAGTGAGGGCACGTGTCTATTCTTGGGCTCATTCAAAAAGGACGCCCGACTCTCAAACATCCTTTTATTGATGGCAATGGCCGTACGGGTCGGGTACTGAATATTCTGTATCTCATTGAGCAGGAATTACTGAACTTACCGGTTCTCTACCTGAGCCGATACATGGTCAACAACAAGGCAGACTACTACCACCCTGATTTAATGGAGTCCCTGGAGGTTCTTACTAAAAACAGAAATGAAAATATTCCTGTCCGGTGGCGACGCCCCAATAACAATGGAATATTCGGTATTGTCACAGCCGTCCGCTGGGAGAATAGAAAAAAATCAGAAGTATTTGGCAGTTCAGACGACGACAGCGGTTCTTCAAAGTAAAACAACTGCTGACTAAAAAGGAATCACCAAATATGGCAACGTTTCATATTGGCCCCTGGTCAATCCATTTATCGATAGAAAAGCGCGATAAACGCAAGCACTCGAATCATAACAGCAGTCATCATCAAACTGACCAGATTGCTGATAATGAGCACTCTACCCATCTAAAAAATAAAACCATCAGACAGGAAGACAAAATAATGCCAAGCTCAATTACCAGTAAAAAAGCAACGGATAAAAATGTATCCATCTCCGGAGTGGATGCCATTGAAATTCTCAACCGAAATACAGATCTGGTTGCACTCCACAAAAAGGACAACACAGACAAGTTCTGGTCCTACAAACTAACCCACGGTACACGGGCTGAGTTTGCCTTTGACCCTAAAACAAAAACCAAACTCACCATTCGATTTGATAGAAAGCCGCCTGAAATTGAAGGGATCGAGTCAATTGTAGACATCACCCAAGCCAATAAATCAACGGCATTAGGACGAGTATTTACAGGTAATGACAACTCTTTTCAGAAACCGATGGAGTGGATCTGGCAAAAATTCATATCCGCTCCGGCAAACTGACCCTGATGACCTACGAGGGTTTTACAACCCAGCCCATTCCCATGCTTCGTGAAAGGGTTAAGCTTAACCTGCGCGAACGCACTGTCGATTTTTTTGACTACGGCTATGGCGACTACGATCCACAACCACTCTACTGGAAGTCCCGGCTGATCGACGCCAGTTTCCCCGATTATGACAAGCAGCAGTCATTCGA
This sequence comes from Endozoicomonas sp. SCSIO W0465, assembly GCF_023716865.1. Lineage (NCBI taxonomy): Bacteria > Pseudomonadati > Pseudomonadota > Gammaproteobacteria > Oceanospirillales > Endozoicomonadaceae > Endozoicomonas > Endozoicomonas sp. SCSIO W0465. The sequence goes on along the minus strand of NZ_CP092417.1, from coordinate 6,103,180 downwards.
TAAACGCCTGTCCGTCTTGAACATTCCTGAGCTGGCTGACGGGCACGGCCCTTCATTAGAGAATCTGACAGCCCTGCTTCGTATAAATCACGGACTCACAATTAAAGGTTACCGGTTCTTCAAAGCACAGAGCGCCATCGCCCCCCTATAATACACAGCACGACCAAGAACAATGCCGATGATCAAAACCGTAAAAGCTGGCCAGAGTGACCGGCCACATCCCGATAGCAAAAGATCTATATATGGACTATATTTAGGCCATAAACAGGAGGCAAAGTGATGAGAATTGAACCGATCAGCTTTGTAAAAAAGAATGCGGCTAACCTGGACCTGGAAGAACCGATTATCGTGACACAAAATGGCAAGCCAGTCTATGTCATTGAATCCTTTGAAGACAGAGAACGCAGGCAAGAAGCCACCGCGTTGTTGAAGCTATTATCTTTTGGTGCCAAAGACGAAGCAGAGGGCAAAACACTGTCGGGTGACCAGGTGCTGAACAATATCAGGGCAAAGTATCTGGATAATAAATGATGCGGGGGGTGTTCTCTCTGAATAATTGAAACCTATGTGCACCCCAATCACGACTATTATGGGAACCATCTTTCACAGTCGTAATCTGTCGCCATGCCTGCTTCTGTCGTTGCCCGTAAACCAAAAACCATTGTGTTGCAAATTGAAGTACCCATTGAATCTGGCAACATGCTGGATCTTGAAGATGGACTGCAGCGAGCATTGAATGAAGCAGGACAGCTCGGAACAAAAGAGTTGCTTGAACTGTTTGAACCACCCAACAAAGACCCCATTGTCGTAAACCAGCAGAAGTGGAGTTACAAGGGAAAGGTGCTGAAGCGATATGAAACCATGTATGGATGTGTGCCTATGGAACGTTCTGTTTATCAGGGGGGCAGAGGTGGTGTTACGCTGGCGCCTCTTGATCTTCGCACCGGTATTGTCGGCTCAGCTACCCCCAAGTTTGCCAAAACACTCGCTTGGAAATACAGTCAGATGCCCGCTCCTGCTGTTAAAGAAGACTTTGCAACCAACCATCAAAGAACTCTGTCTAACTCGTATATCAAGCATTTATCCGACAGGGTAGGTGCATTAATTGAAGACCAGAATGACATCGAATATGACTTGCCGCTCCTGCCAGAACCTGTCGAAACCATTGCCATAGGTCTGGATGGCACCTGCATGTTGCTCTGTGAACACGGCTGGAGAGAAGCGATGTGTGGAACCCTGAGTCTTTACTCGGCCAATGGTGATCGATTGCACACTATTTATACCGCCAGCTCACCTGAATATGGCAAGCAAAGCTTTATGGGCAAATTGGACGAAGAGATTGCAAAACTAAAACGCCTTTATCCACAAGCGACTTATGTGGGGGTCGCTGATGGGGCTAAAGAAAACTGGCGCTATCTGACGAAGCATACCTCTGCTCAGATACTCGATTTTTATCATGCCTCGGAATACTTGGCCGGGCAGCAGAAGCATTATTTCCGGACAGTAAAGCCAGGAGAAAGGTCTGGTTAGAAGATAGGCTCCATAACTTGAAACACACATGCGGTGCGGCCAGGAAAATACTGAAGGAGATTGAATCAGCAGAACTCCCGAAAAAGACGACGGCACTGATAGAAAAGCGTTACAAGGCAGTGACCTACTTTACCAACAATCATCACTTAATGAAGTATCAAGAGGCTCTGGAGCACAACTGGCCGATCGGTTCCGGAGTCACAGAAGCAGCATGTAAGACATTGGTCAAACAACGGCTATGCAGTTCAGGAATGAGGTGGAAATTAGCCGGGGCAGAAGTACTGCTGGAAACAAGGTCTCTTATCCATAGCAAGGGACGCTGGGAACAACTGTGGTCTAACGTTATGTCAGGCAAAGTTTTACTTGATTGCTAAGTCAGCTATTAACCCGAGAGAGCACCCCACGAAGAGTCATTCACCCTGGATAATCTGGACGAGGTAATCGGCGACAGCGGCGCCAGGGGCATGAAGGAGTTCTACGACAAGCGCCTTGCCAACTACATGAAGAAGTACACCAAAAAGTGGGGAGCGAAGCTTGAGCCGGTGGCTATCAACTTCAGTGGATCTCAGTACCCATACGATACCAAACCGGATACCGTCTGGTCGGTTATCGTTACCGAATCGGGTAAGGGCCGGTCTTTCTCCAGCCCTCCCCACAGCACCCGGCATGCGGGTCCGCACCGGGCGGTTCAACGATGATGGTGAAACCTGATCCATAAGTCTTTCAATGAAACAAGCCCAATTTTCGCGAGGTAACTGTTATTCAGTGCCTGTTGTACCGCATAGGTTTTACTCAGACGGTAATACCCTTTGCTGCTGGCTGCGATCTTGGCGGCGTTAATTTTATCAACGCCTAACCTGACCAGATTCTTAAAACGGGTTTTCGGCTTGCGCCATTGCTTCAGAAAGCAGCAACGGATTCGCCGACGTATCCATTGATCCAGCAGGGGAATTGGTCGGTGATATTCCGATAACCGGAAATACCCCATCCAACCCCGGATATATTGTGCCAATTTGCGTAACCGATGTTGCATTGAGACACCCCAGCGACGACTGGTCAACTTGAGTATCCGGTATTTGAATCGGTCCAGACACTTCTGGGCCCAGCGAACTTTCTTCCCTGTGAAGGTGAAACTCAGGAATTCGCTTTCTGTTGCTTTCACAACTTTACTTTTCCGGGAGTTAATCTTCAGTTTCAATTTGCGTTCAATGAATTGGGTAATGCTGTGCATCACCCGATCCCCTGCACGCTGACTTTTGACGAGAATCACAAAATCATCACAGTATATTGCAAAGCAATGACCCCGATATTCAAGCTCCTTGTCGAGTTCGTCGAGGACCACATTAGACAGCAAGGGTGATAAAGGCCCACCCTGTGGCATGCCAACCCTGGTCGGGTAGACATTGCCCTCAATCATGACACCGGAGCGCAGGTAGCTACCAATCAGTTTCAGAAGGCGTTTGTCGCGGACCTTACGGGAGACCCTCGACATCAAAACGTCGTGATTAACCGTATCAAAGAATTTACTCAGATCAACGTCAACAGCGTAATGAAGCCCCCGGTTGATCAACTGCTTAACCTGACGGACTCCGTCGTGTGCTGACCGTCCCGGTCGGTAGCCGAAGCTGTTTGGAGAGAAACCCGGATCAAAGACCTGTCTCTTGATCACAAATAGCTACCTTGTTCTATCATTTCTCACTGATAAAACAGGTCATGCTTCCACTTTCTCCTAAACCATGGTCAGAACTAACTTTTGGATGTGCTGATTTGGGCGATACTCGACGTACAAAACGACTTGTCAAAGTTGCTGCCGAGCTTTCAGCTCATACCGGTAATTCTTTGTCATCTTCATGCGAAGGTTATACCGCACTGGTAACTGGAGCTTACCGGCTGATTGAGAATGAGGCCGTAAAGCCTGAAGCAATAGCTGAGGCAGGCTTTCAGGCAACTGCCAAAATAGCGAGACAGTCTCGCCTACTTCTGGCTCTCGAAGATACAACAACCCTGGGTTATAAACATGCTGTCAGATCCGAGCTTGGTGATCTTGGAGGTCCTGAAGGCTCTAAAACCAGAGGATTCCACGTCCACTCTGTCTTCTTGGTTGATGCGGATACAGAGCGAAGCATTGGGCTTATTGATCAAGAACGATGGGTTAGAGAGGACGTTCAGCGGGGGAAAAAGAACCAACGTCGTCAGCTACCTTACGAGGGAAAGGAAAGCTTTAAGTGGCAAAGAGCCTCTGAAAACACAGAACAAAGGATGGGGGGTAAAATGCCTGACATCATCAGTGTTTGCGACCGGGAGGCGGATATATACGAATATATGCACTACAAACTGGATAACCGACAGCGGTTTGTTGTAAGAGCTACACAAAACAGAATCCTGGTGGATGGCGAACTCTTATTATTTGATTCCTTAGCTCAGACTGAAGTGTTGGGGAAATATACGATAGTGGTTCCTCAAAAAGGAGGTAGAAAGAAGCGAAAGGCAACGCTGCAGGTCAAAAGAAAGAAGATGACAATACAGGCGCCGCAAAGGCCAGGCGGCAGGCCGGAACCGGTAACTATGAATATTGTGTCGGCTGAAGAGATTGGCAATGACTCCGAAGACCGTTTGCACTGGGTACTATTGACAACTGAAGATATTGAAACATTCGAAGACTGTCGCTCTATCATTCGATTTTACGAGCTCCGATGGCGAATAGAAGAGTTCCATAAGGCTTGGAAATCGGGAGCAGGAGTAGAAAGGCTTCGTCTGCAATCTCCGGATAACATTGAACGACTTGCGGTCATATTAATGTTTGTCGCTGTCAGACTAATGCAAATCCGTGAAGCATTAATGTTACCGAATGACAGGCAGCACAAAGACAGAAAGCTTTGGAGTGAAAAAACACTCGCGAATGAGGTGGTCAGTGATGATGAATGGCAGGTTCTCTGGCTAACCTATGAAAAAAAAGCGTTGCCCGATAAGCCGCCAACAGTCACTTGGCTGCTTCAAACGATTGCTCGGCTTGGTGGTTGGGGTGATTCAAAGCATACAGGGCAGCCCGGCTGGTTAGTGGTATGGGAAGGCTGGGCGAAATTGCAGGATCGGGTAAAAACCTGGCAGATAGCCCGGCAGTTCAGCGCTGGAGAGATGTGATCAAGAGTCAGATCAAAGACAGGGGTCAGCACCTGCACAATGGCCTGCTGTATGACCCTATCCATCACGGTAGGGATTCCCAGCAAACGCTCACCGCCGTCCGGCTTTTCTATAACATGTCGGCGCACGGGTGATGGCTGGTAGGTTCCGTCCAATAAGGCTTGACGCACTGAAGGCCAATGCTGTTTGGCAAAGTCTGGATAAGCTTCAATAGTGACTCCATCAATACCCGGAGCACCCTTGTTGCTTTTGACCTGTTTCCATGCACTTGCCAGATTAGCCGGTTCAAGTACGCAATTTAGTAGATCATGGTTCAAAGCTGGTTAAAGATTCTGTCGCCAAGTACGGTGAGTCGCCGGACGGCTGCATCGCCTTGAGGGAATCAGTCTCCTCTTTGTCGTCGATGTTCGGCCCTTCGCTAACGACTTCCCATCCGTTAATGGCTTCTGTCGTACAGCTACTATGGCCTCTGCTGACTTCTGTCCAATCACCACGCGGAGTTACCTCTGCTGGCGCTATTGGTTGCCATCGGGTTTGCTCGAACAGGATGATGAGACCTGTTCGCCGAGCCTGTTGTAACCAGTGGCTGAGAACTGGGAATTACCAATCGCATGTTGAACAGATCTCCCCGGATAAGGACATGAACTTTCAGTGCACAACCGCCGCATTTACCGTGTCTCACGAACCATAGGGCTTTGTGATCCTTGGCTCACTCGCCCAGAGACTCAGCCTTATATGCGATTTCTGTACGTCGGCTCGCACCTTTGCACTCAGACTGCCTCCGCACAGCCCCTCGCGGGACTGCACTTGCCTTAAGCTAGTGGTTGTCATCAGCAGGCGTCTTTACCGCCAGTCAGATGTAGGTTCTCCCACAGGGGACTTTCACCCCATCAGTTCATGCCCATGCCGGGCGTACCAAGATGAAAGACTCGGTGCTGAAGGATGGGCAGCCGCTCTTTTCACTCAAGGGCAAGAAGCAGGGCAAAAAAACAAAGCCTGACAACGCTACCCGCTACGCCCTGAAAGACCTGCCCGACGATGTAGCAACCGTTATCAACGACATCCACGGCGGGATCGCTCCGAAACAGTGGTACGACCGGTTACAGGAGTGGTGGGATGCCAGGCCACTGAAAGAACATATCAAGCGGGGACTGCTGCACGTCCATCAGGGCGTGTTCACCGACGCCGCCATTATTGAACAGCAGGAAAAGCAACTGAATGATGGCAAGCTTATGGACGCAACCGTATCCGCCAGCAAGGCCGTTTACCTGGCTCGCAACCTGGACAACGTGACCGATGCCACATTCCATAAAGGCACTCCGATGTTGAAAGACGGCAGCATCGTCATTAAACCGGGCAGCAAGGGGTTGTTTGAACTGCTGAAGCCAGTCACCGGACGGGATGAGCTGGCCATCTGGGAAGTGTATGAAGGCAGTCACCGGGCGCAGCGGATCATGGATGAAGACAAGGCCGCCAGAGCCAAAGGCAATCAGTTATTGGCTCAGGGGCAGGCATTGAAAGAAACGCTGGATGCTGTGGCACCGGATGAGTACCCCGGCGGTCGAACCGGCTGGAACCGTGACCGCAGGCAAATGGAGAAAGACCTGAAACTGGGCAAGGAACTCAGCGGCCAGAACCGGGAGAACCTATACGACCAGAAGCGAATCGACACCATTCAGAACTGGGTACATACCCAACCGGAGCTGGCCAAGCGGTTCAGGCAGGTGATGGACGATTACCAGCAGCACAACCACGACCTGCTGGACTTTATGGAAGCCGCCGGTACCCTTAATCGGGATGTTCGCAAACTGTTCGATACCGGCGACTACATTCCGTTCCACCGGATACACGACCTGGAATACCAGGAAGAAAACCAGCCATTTATTCGACGGAAAAGGGGACTCGGCGGCCAGACCTCCGGCATTCAGCGGTTGCAAGGCGGGGTAGAGAAGATCGCGCCGCTGGAAGCCATGGTGCGCAATACCCGTTCCATGCTCGATGCGGCCCTGAAGAACATCGCCCAGCAACGGGTGCTCGACAATGCACTGCAACTGGGGGCCGTGGAGAAAATAGAGTCGGCCATTACCTTTACTGACGACGATGTAAAGGCAGCCCTTCAGGGGATCGGCGTGAGTACCGATCTGACGCCAGCACAGATGCGCGGCTGGAAGTCACTCATGGCCAGGTACGAAACCCTGAAAGGCACCACCAGTGTCTCCCGCGACGGCAAGCTGGAAACCTATGCCGTTGAGGATAAGTTACTGCTGGCATCCATTCAGGACATCGGGCCGGAGCTACACAGTGGGTTTATGAAACTGGTGGGCATTCCCAGCCGGATTGTCCGACGTGGGGTAACGGCGTTGCCTGCCTACTGGTTCCGCAACCTGACCAGGGATACGATCTCGACGGCAGTGCATATTGCCCCGGAGGTAAATGGCCGGGTGGTGGGCATGAACCCGCTGGCCGGTGCCATCCGGGGTTTCAGAAAGTCGCTGGATGACGATGAATCGCTATGGGCCATGAAAATGGCCGGGGGCAGCAGTAGTAGCGGTCATTATCGCCGGGGGTATGACAATATCCGCAAGAAGCTCTCCCCTGCGGAACAGAAGCGTATCCTGAGCACTCCCGGCAGACTGATCGACTTCTGGGACAGCATCGGTGCCCGGTTTGAGGATTCCAACCGGCTGCATGTATTTGAACGGGTCAAGGAGGAAGGCGGTTCCACGGCTGAAGCCGCCTATCAGTCGCTGGATGTGATGAACTTTACCCGTAAGGGCCAGTGGGGCATTGTCCGGTTCCTGACCCAGTCCATCCAGTTTACTAATAGTTTGCTACAGGGGCTTAACCGGATGTGGCGGGGCGTCAAGCCTGGTGATGAACTTCACTGGAGTGCCTTTTCCGGTGACGTACTGACACGGGGGTTGATGTACTGCTTTGCCTCCTGGTTGCTGGTGCGAATGTTTGAAGAGGATGACCGTTATAAACAGCTGAGCACCGATGAGAAGGTGGCCTACCACCATTTCTGGATCGGTGACGGGGAAGACGGCCACTACAGAATACCCAAGCCGTTCGAGGTAGGGCATATCTTTGCCACCATTCCGGAGTTTCTGTGGCAGGGCATGATGGGGCATGAAGACGCCAGGTGGACAAAGGACGCCCTGATGACCCTGGGGATGGCGATGTTCAACCTGGAGTCCACTCCCATACCGCAGTTTGTCAAGCCAATCTGGGAAGTGGGCGAGAATCGGGACCGTTTCCGGGACAGGGATATTGTGCCCATGAGCTTGCAGCACCTGAAGCCCGAAGCACAGTATGACCCGTACACCAGTGAGACTCTGAAGGAGCTGGTGAAGTACCTGCCGGAAGGTGCGCCGGACTGGATGCGCTCCCCCAAGAAGCTGGAACACCTGCTGAAAGGGTATTTCAATGCTTTTGCTACCGGCACTTTGATGGTCACCGATGCCGTTACCCGACAACTGACCGGTGCTGGTGAAAAGCCTGCCTGGAATAAACAGGACTACCCGGTGGTTGGTTCGTTCTTTGGTGATCGCATCAAAGGCAGCACCCGTTATACCAACGAGCTGTACGAATTGAACAAAGAGGTGAACGCCATTGCATCGTCCATCAAGCACTATCAGGAGACTGGTGAAACCCGGCGAGAGAACGAACTGAAACAGAACGCCGCTGACAAGTTGAAGCAGAAAGCCGGTCTTAACAAGGCCAGCCGGGATATCAGCAAGCTGCGCAAGGAGTTGCGCAGGGTGATGGAGGACAGAGGGCTAAGTGCCAGGAAAAAACGCGCCGGGCTGGATGAGCTGAATGGAAAGATCAACCAACTGAGTGCGCAGGCCGTGAAGCGCTATCAGAAGCCGGTCCGGGAAATGTGATTTTCATAAGAACCTTTATAACCGATTATTTTTTAATTCCGGTGAAAACCACACTGTTATCACTGCCATAAGGATTCGGCACATAATCATCCGCGTTATGATCATTTTCCCAAACCTTATCATCCAGCAGATACCGAAAGTGGAAAGCACCGTCGCCGGGCAATTTTGCCTTGGTCCGGAATGCCTTGTCTTTCTTATGATACTTCATGGTGACCGGTTGCCACTGGTTGAAATCCGCAACAAGGGATACTGATTTAATCCCCTTTTGAGCAAACTCAAAAGTCACTTCGGTTTCTGCTGTTTTCTTGATGATTTTTTTCTTCAGCATGGGATGCCCTTTATATTGTTGTGTGCAGGAATGCCTTAAATTACAGTGAATCCTCCGGTCGGGCAAATATAATAATCTGTCAGCGTCTTATATGTCAGCCTGGATAATATGGGGGGAAACTGATTAACAGTCAGCTATATCTAAAAAAACCGTGAATTACCATATTTCAACATAATGCAACAAAATCTATTGAAATCCATTTTTTCCCTGTTTAGGATGAAGTCAGGACAAGCAGTTTTCTTCTCAAGGATTACGGAAGATAGATTATATGGACCTGAATTCGGAAGCCGCTGTACCTGACAACGATAAAAAGCAGAACAATCCAAAAATCAGCCAGCAAAAGATAACCTTGGCGTGGAAACAGGCGATCCCCGTCTTTGCTATGCTCAATCTCCATGAGCGCCGGGCGTTTTCCTATTTGCTGTATCAACACTACGGAGCAAGGGACCTCCCGCCATGAATCATCCGGAAATCGCTGAGCGTCTGGCCGAAGCGATGGAGCTGGCAGGCATTGCCAGCATTCCCAAGTTATCACGCAAGTCCGGTATCGACCGGAACTACCTCTATCGCATTGCCAAGGGCGAAATTGCCAACCCGCAAAAACATCTGGATACCCTGACCCTGTCTCTTGATCACAAATAGCTACCTTGTTCTATCATTTCTCACTGATAAAACAGGTCATGCTTCCACTTTCTCCTAAACCATGGTCAGAACTAACTTTTGGATGTGCTGATTTGGGCGATACTCGACGTACAAAACGACTTGTCAAAGTTGCTGCCGAGCTTTCAGCTCATACCGGTAATTCTTTGTCATCTTCATGCGAAGGTTATACCGCACTGGTAACTGGAGCTTACCGGCTGATTGAGAATGAGGCCGTAAAGCCTGAAGCAATAGCTGAGGCAGGCTTTCAGGCAACTGCCAAAATAGCGAGACAGTCTCGCCTACTTCTGGCTCTCGAAGATACAACAACCCTGGGTTATAAACATGCTGTCAGATCCGAGCTTGGTGATCTTGGAGGTCCTGAAGGCTCTAAAACCAGAGGATTCCACGTCCACTCTGTCTTCTTGGTTGATGCGGATACAGAGCGAAGCATTGGGCTTATTGATCAAGAACGATGGGTTAGAGAGGACGTTCAGCGGGGGAAAAAGAACCAACGTCGTCAGCTACCTTACGAGGGAAAGGAAAGCTTTAAGTGGCAAAGAGCCTCTGAAAACACAGAACAAAGGATGGGGGGTAAAATGCCTGACATCATCAGTGTTTGCGACCGGGAGGCGGATATATACGAATATATGCACTACAAACTGGATAACCGACAGCGGTTTGTTGTAAGAGCTACACAAAACAGAATCCTGGTAGATGGCGAACTCTTATTATTTGATTCCTTAGCTCAGACTGAAGTGTTGGGGAAATATACGATAGTGGTTCCTCAAAAAGGAGGTAGAAAGAAGCGAAAGGCAACGCTGCAGGTCAAAAGAAAGAAGATGACAATACAGGCGCCGCAAAGGCCAGGCGGCAGGCCGGAACCGGTAACTATGAATATTGTGTCGGCTGAAGAGATTGGCAATGACTCCGAAGACCGTTTGCACTGGGTACTATTGACAACTGAAGATATTGAAACATTCGAAGACTGTCGCTCTATCATTCGATTTTACGAGCTCCGATGGCGAATAGAAGAGTTCCACAAGGCTTGGAAATCGGGAGCAGGAGTAGAAAGGCTTCGTCTGCAATCTCCGGATAACATTGAACGACTTGCGGTCATATTAATGTTTGTCGCTGTCAGACTAATGCAAATCCGTGAAGCATTAATGTTACCGAATGACAGGCAGCACAAAGACAGAAAGCTTTGGAGTGAAAAAACACTCGCGAATGAGGTGGTCAGTGATGATGAATGGCAGGTTCTCTGGCTAACCTATGAAAAAAAAGCGTTGCCCGATAAGCCGCCAACAGTCACTTGGCTGCTTCAAACGATTGCTCGGCTTGGTGGTTGGGGTGATTCAAAGCATACAGGGCAGCCCGGCTGGTTAGTGGTATGGGAAGGCTGGGCGAAATTGCAGGATCGGGTAAAAACCTGGCAGATAGCCCGGCAGTTCAGCGCTGGAGAGATGTGATCAAGAGTCAGACCCTGACCAGGGCGCTGGGGATTAGTCCCGTCTGGTTCTCCACTGGCAAGGGGGCTCCCTATGACCATGAGGCCATCGCAGACCCTATGGTGACCTGGCGAAAAACGACAATGGTCACAACGGTTGTGGTGGTTCCGTCAGAAGGTGATGTCTATGAAGTAGTCACCCGGGTTCCGGACCTGTTTTCCAGCCCTTACCATCCGCTTAAAAAACCGGAAAGTTATCGGTTTTTTTATATACCAGAAATGATTGAATCCTTTCCTGGCCTGACCCTGTTAACAGTGGAAAAAGAACTTCGCCCCGGTCCGGGGCTGTTTCTGGCCTGGAAAACGGTTAACGGCAATAAACGACTTTTTGCCTTTACCTGCACCTATTCCGGAATGGAAGTTATCAGTACCCAGCAGCCAGACTGGGAAGTGATTGGCCGGGTGAGAAATATGGATTACTGGAAAATTGAACTGCCCGACTGAGCCAGGCAATTTATCCACAAAATCGGTGGATAACCCGGTATAAAACTTGTTAGCCAATAAACAGAAGCCTGGTATCTCAGCCTGCTTCGCGGTTGAACTGCACCACACGTCACAACAACAGCTTTATCACTTTTCGGTCTGGGAAACTATCCAAAAAACAGGCCCAGCCTGCTGGCTGAATCGGTAACTTCGAGTGATCCCCTGTGCCGCAAGCGATGTAAGCTGTTTTAAAATATCAACCGAGAGGCAACGTATGTTGAGATTCCATTCTTATGATGCCATTGACGACACCGCCACCACCACCAACAGCTTCGGCAAAAAACGCACCCGGCATATCAAGCCGTTTATCCGTTCCGGGCAGGCCAATGACCTGCCAAGAGAAGACCGGGCTGAGCTGTTCGGGTACCTGGAGGGGCGCAGCGATATTATCGCCGATCAGGGGTTAAACGGCTGTCACTGTTTTTCTTTGCCTGGTGATCGGCCTTTGCTGAATTATCTCTGGGGCCTGTATATGGTCACCATGGCGTTCTGTCCGGTGCTGTTTAACTACCAGTTTGGCTGGTGGTGGGTGGACTTCACCCTTGGTTCAATGTTGTTCCCGCTGGGTTTTGCGTTTTTGAACCCGGTATCGGAATTATATGGCCAGCGTAGTGCACGACGGTTACTGAATTACACCGTACTGGTGTTACTAAGTCTTGCCCTGTTGAGCGGGGTGCTTAACCTGTTACTTGGGCTGATGGATAACGTTTTGGAGGACTTTCCGATCTATTATGCGCCACTGGCCGCAGCGTTATGGATCACGGATACCATCAACATTCAGCTTTTTCAGAAGTTTCGCTGCTGGATGAATCAGCAGTGGTTTCCTGTACGTGCGCTGTTGTCCAACTGGGTTTCCCTGGTTGTCTTTACGCCGATGTGTGCATTTTTCCTGTATGGTGCCTTTTGGGAGAACAGCGAACTCAACAGTCAGGTCTGGGGTATTGCCAGGCTGAAAGTACTGTTGTCATTGCTCTACCTGACTCTGCCAGTGGCGATAGTTCACTGTGCCAATCAGTGGCGCAGGGATAATATCAAGTGAGTTGAGCCAAGAGCATTAATGGTTTCAACCCACACCCGAAGGTTCTTTTCCTTCGGGGTTTGTTATTATTCCCTGAATTTCAGGAAACTTCGGGTTTCTCTGTTTTTTCCAGGTATTCATCCAGCGGTAACCATTCTGAATCTATTTTATTGTCGTTATAAGACAGTTTCAGAATAACTCTTGTATCTTTTTTACAGTACACCTGTATGTATCTTGTGAAATATTCCCTGACTTCATCCTTGGAAGCACATGCTGTTGCTGTAAATACGGCATCATTGTCAGGATTGGCAAGACCTCTGGAAAAATCCAGCATCTTAAAGTCGTAACTGATATTAAATCCTCGACTTTAGAGTCTGTATAAAACGATAATTCGGTCAGCTTTTTATAGTGAAGCAAGCCGAAATCAGTGAACTGTTTTTCCAAGTTCGTTATTACTTCCTCGACTTTAGAGTCTGTATTAAACGATAATTCGGTCAGCTTTTTATAGTGAAGCAAGCCGAAATCAGTGAACTGTTTTTCCAAGTTCGTTATTACTTCCGTTTTTTGCCTAAAAGCCTTTAGTTATGCTGCTTCTGAATTATCCGGTATTAACTGGTCGATCAGATCGCGAAAATTGAACTCATATTTTTGCTTATATCTGTTCCAGCCCTTGCGAATAGAGAACCTCGGAATAATTCCTGAAAGAGCAATTTTCATCATGCCTGCAGTGGTTGTATCCGGGCTTCTCCAGGGTATCCGAGAAATATTCAGACATGCCTGATTTTTACAAACGGTTAATAACTGCAATAATGCATAGCCTGCCATTTTCAAATGCATCCATCGAAGCAGTGTTCGCAATTTCTGCTGCCATAAATGGCAACAGCCAAAAGCATGTTTGAGTTGGTGAAACATTGGCTCTACCGGCCATCTCCGGGAATAGGCACGAAGCACCTCCAGTCCCTCAAGTTCCGGATTGGTCGAGATGAATATTCTGCTTTCGGTCAGACCTTTGTCATTTTCAAAGCGACTCCAGACGACGCGTACTTCACGACCTTTAAGGAATCTGGCGCGACAGATCAGGGTACGATAACGTATTTTGCGAAATTTGCCGTACATCCATACTGTTGCTTTTTCTTCCGGCAGTTTCTTAACCTGTTCTGTCGTCATCTTGATGCCGTACTTTTTTGGGCGCCCTCGCTTCTTTACGGTGGGTGCTGGCGGCAAAGCATAGAGGGCCCGATTTGAAGGTATCTGACCAACAACTTCTATGTTCATTTCCAGAGCTGGCTTTATCAGTGTCCAGTTCATATACCAGCAATCGGTTAGCAGGCGTAGCACTCGATCCTTCACTTCATTGCGTACCACCCTGAGCATGGCCACGGCAATTTTCAGTTTGCTGGTGTTACCTGAAGCTGGTGTCGGAAATGAGATCACCGGTATGGCGGTAAATACTTCATCTGCAGCCCGCTCAAATATGATGGCCAGGAAACCCAACACTGCCCCCAGTGTAGTCTGGCCGATTGCGTTTTCTTGCTGTGTTGATTATGTGTACGACAAGCAGGGGCTTTGTCGGAAAACCGTTCGATTACCCAGTCATCAAGCCCAGGACCACAGGTTGATTCTCAGGAGCTTTGGAGCAGACCAGACGGATCAAGTGCGTGCCAAGTTCTTCCATTGCCACTTGCCCTGAGATAGCCAGTGGTGGTAGCTGCTCCACACACAATGAAAATCAATTGTTAACAACGCCTGTGTAACAAAGCCGTCGGCTGAAAGCATGCAACCGAACAGCAGTTCGCAGAACGTTGGTACTGCAGTTGATGATAGCGCTCCAGCAAGAAAGGTTGTATATGAAGCGAGCTCCCTGAGGATTACTTGATGATCTGAAGTGAGCATGGCAACCATCTCGAATTTCGTCATTGGGGATGGTTGCTTTTAGCAGATTATGCGCCGGAACTATTGTGCTCTTAAAACTCTAAAGTCGAGAAGCGATAGTATTCACTCCTAAAATAACCTCAGAGGGTAATTTTGCACATGTCGGATAGTGCAACAAGAGCTTACTGCCTGGACAAAATCAAGGAACAATTCAGTTCTACCGATGGCCTTTGTATGACCGGTAGTGCAAGGCAGGGCATAGTTTCCCTTGGCTTCAGTGATGAGGATGTTATTGGGGCTATACAGGCACTGACAGACAGTGATTTTTATAAAAGCATGTCCCCGGAGCATCCCGGGTTTACTCACTGGCAGGATGTGTACAAAAGCAGCTTTAAAAGTAAAGCGCTGTATATTAAGGGTCAAAGTGGCCAGTTTTACTTACTTATTTCGTTTAAGGAAAAGTGAAACCAGGGAGATATCAACATGAGTGAATGGCATTGTGAGTTATGCGGTGAGCCTGCGGTCAGAGACACTCGTCCAATGGAATATGAGTATAAGGGCCGTACAATTACACTCGATCAGCCCGGCATTTATTGTGACTCATGTGGCGAGTCTATGTTGTATCCGGAAGACCTGGATGCCACCCGGGTAGCCATTATGGATTTTCATGCACGAATTGACGATATATTAGGCCCCAGTGCCGTGAAAAGTATCAGAAAGTTTTTGAATAAAACCCAAAAGCAACTTTCCGATATCCTGGGAGGTGGGGCTAACGCATTTAGCCGTTATGAGAGGGGGATTACACCGGTTCCCAAGTCAACTTCCGTCGCACTTACACTCATGGCCAAGCATCCGGAAGATGTTGAAACAATTAATAATCATCCGCTTTATAGTGCATCATAGACTCTATCTGCATTGGCTTGTATCGAAATCGCCATAGCAATAATACCCGAGAACAGGCAGAACGCAGGAAAAAATTAACCAAACGTCTTTTCCTGCCCACTGAAAACTGTCAACTGAAAACTATGCCCCATACCCCTCCGGATTATCCGACTGCCAGCGCCAAGCGTGGGTCATAATATCGTCCAGCGAGTATTCCGCTTTCCAGCCTAATTCACGTTCTGCCTTTTCCGGGTGCGCATAACAGGCGGCAATATCACCGGGGCGACGCTCGGTAATCACATACGGCACCGGTCGGCCAGAGGCCTTTTCAAAGGCATGCACCATCTCCAGTACCGAATACCCCTTGCCCACACCCAGGTTCCACACATGGCAGTCCCGGTTGTTGTCCGTCAGATTCTCCAGCGCCTTCACATGGCCACGGGCCAGATCCACCACATGGATATAATCACGCACACCGGTACCGTCCGGCGTCGGGTAATCGTTACCGAATACCTGCAACTGCTGCAATTTGCCAATGGCCACCTGGGAGATATAAGGCAGCAGATTATTGGGGATATCGTTCGGGTCTTCACCAATCAGGCCAGAGGGGTGCGCCCCCACCGGGTTAAAGTAACGCAACAGGGCGATATTCCACTGTGGGTCCGACTTATAAAGCTCCCGCAGAATCTCCTCAACCACCAGTTTGGAATGGCCATACGGGTTGGTGGTTGAGAGGGGGAAGTCCTCTTCAATGGGCAGCGCATGGGGGTCGCCATAGACCGTGGCGGAGGAGCTGAAAATCAGGCGTTTGACCTTATGCTCCGCCATCACCTGGCACAGCGAAATGGTACCGCTGATGTTGTTCTCATAATACGTCAGCGGAATGGTGCAGGACTCCCCCACCGCCTTCAGCCCGGCAAAATGCATCACGGCATCAAAGGTATGGGCTTTGAACAGCTGGCGCAGCGTATAGTCGTCCCGGATATCGCCTTCGATCAGCGGAACTTCCTTACCGCTAATCCGCCGTACCCGTTTAATGGCCTCGGGCGAGCTATTGCAGAAATTGTCAAAAACAATCACCTCATGGCCTGCCACCAACAACTCAACGCAGGTATGGGAACCAATATAGCCCGCTCCGCCGGTTACCAGAATCTTCATGGTCTTTCCCCGTTAAATAACAAACAGCAACGCCACCCCAAGGGCCAGCCGGTAGATCACAAACGGCATCAGCCCCATGCGGTTAATCGCCCCAAGAAACAGATGAATACAAAGCAACGCACTGATGCCGGATAACAACGCCCCCATCATCAGCACCTGCCAGTCCACCGGTGCGGGAGATTTCATCAGGTCCAGGGTCAGCAGCAGGCCAGCCCCGAGAATCACCGGAATGGAAAGAAGGAAAGAGAACCGGGCGGCAGACTCCCGGTCAAACCCAAGGAACAATGCAGCGGTCATGGTAATACCGGAGCGTGACGTTCCCGGAACCAACGCCAGCATCTGGGCAAAGCCGATCACCATCGCCTTTGGCAGATTCATCGCTTTTAATGGCCAGCGACAGGGCGCGTAATAATCCGCCACCCCGAGCAGTGCGCCAAAAATCAGCGTTGTGCCGGCAATCACCTGCAACGAGCGCATACTGTCATCCAGCCCGGAGACTTTCAGAAACAGGCCAAACAGCACCGCCGGAATGGTCGCCAGCCCGACATACCACGCCATATTGCTGTGCGGCGTTGCTCCGCGCCCCATCAAAGACAGGCACCAGTCACGAATCAGCAGCACCAGGTCCTTACGGAAATAGATAATCACCGCCAACAGCGTGCCGATATGCACCGCCACATCAAAAGCCAGCCCCTGATCCGGCCAGTGCAACAGCTTGGCGGGTAAAATCAGGTGTGCCGAGCTGGAGATGGGCAGAAACTCGGTCAGGCCCTGGATAAGCGAAAGAACAACGATTTGTAGAAGATTCATAAAAAAAGGGCCAAAAAAAGTTGGCAGAAAAAGCAGAAAAAGAGAGTGGAAAATTGTCTAAAAAAGGGGGCGGATACCAGATAGTTGGTGCAGAAATGCTATTTCCGAAGCTTACTCACTGCAAGCCTCAATAAAACGTACTATATTACGTACGTAACCAATAAACCAAACAGGACTCCATCTATGAGCAGTTACAGTGCCAGTGAGGCTCGCGCCAACCTGTATCGTCTGATTGATGAAACCGCGAAAAACCACAAACCGGTGCTGATTACTGGTAAACGCAACAACGCCGTACTGGTATCCGAAGAGGATTGGAGCGCCATTCAGGAAACCCTGCATCTGCTCTCCGTGCCGGGCATGCGTAAATCCATTCAGGATGGTTTAGCCAGTGATCTTTCTGATTGCAGTGAGGAGCCGGGCTGGTGAGTTGGAAACTGGTATATACCCGGCAAGCCCAGAAAGATGCAAAAAAGATCGCTTCAGCAGGCCTGAAATCTAAAGTAGAAACCCTACTGGCCATTCTGACAGAAAACCCTTACCAAACACCGCCACCCTATGAAAAGCTGATTGGCGATCTGAGTGGCGCTTTGTCCAGAAGAATCAATATTCAGCATCGCCTCGTCTATCAGGTGCTAAAGGAAGACGAAGCCGTCAAAATCATCAGGATGTGGACGCACTACGAATAAGAAAGTGGGCAGTGCTCAGTAGGCAGTTTTCAGAAAAAGAAAAGCGGATCAGCCGTCTTTTTCTGCCCACTGAAAACTGATAACTACGAAGTCTTAGCAACCCGCTCAATCACCAACACCATCACCACCGCACAGAGCCCCATGGCCAGGGCGAGGGTTAACTGGGCACTCTGGCCGGTCAGGTGTTCATAGGTCTGTGGCAACACATTGAACAACTGGTCTGCCGTTGCCTGCTTCCAGGGCCAGAGCTTATTTACCGAGCCCAGCATCAGCCCGGTTAAAAAGGCCAGGGTAAAATGCCGGGCATAGGCCAGCAGCCAGCTCAGAAAGCGAGTAAACAACAGCAGCCCGATGACACAGCCCGAAGCCACGGTAACCAGCACAGGAATATCCAGGGTGGCCACGGCCGTTAACACCGGCTGGTACACCCCCAGCAACAACAGAAGAAAGGAGCCGGAAATTCCCGGCAAAATCATGGCACAAATGGCCACGGCACCACACATAAACAAAAACGGCAACTCCGGCTCAGCAGCACCAGAAGGCGTCATGCCCGAAATCCACCAGGCCAGCGCCGCCCCAACCATCAAAACCACAACGGTAGACGCCTTAACACCCTCCAGCTGGCGCAACATATGCCAGACAGAGACCAGAATCAGCCCGGAAAAAAACGACCATAGGGGAATCGGATGCGTCATCAGCAACCAGCTAATCACCCGGGCCAGGCTGAACAGACTCAGCAAAATCCCACTCCCCAGCGTCAGTAGAAACGCACCGTTGATGTGCTTCCAGCAGGCACCAATGCCATCCTGAGCCAGTACCTTCAACGCACCGGGGCCCAGCCGTTTGATGCTGTCCAGCAGCTCATCGTAAATGCCGGTAATAAACGCAATGGTACCGCCAGAAACACCGGGCACCACATCGGCAGCGCCCATGGCGACGCCTTTAAGAAACAGAAGAAAAGGAGCGTTCACAAAAAGCCTTAACGGGAAATCACGAGGTAAACACCAAGATACGCCAACACTCCCACACCATTGGCCACAATATCACACCCACACTAAAGCTGCGGTAACCGGTCAGCTTCTGGCAGACCTCAATCAACATCCCAAAGGCCAGCAGCCCCACCGGTTTCCACCAGGGCATACCCACCGTGGGCCAGGCCAGATCCAGCATGGCAAACAGCACCATAAAGGTAATGGCGTGTTTGACTTTGTCATTAACGGCGGCGGTCGGGTCGGCACCGTGGGGAATCACCGCCATAAACAGGGCAAAAGCCAGCGCCCCGATAAAAGCAAAGCGATACAGCGCAGGCGGGAACACCTGCAATCCAGCGAGAATTTTATCCATTGAACGGGCTTCAAGGTTATAAAAAAACGCTGGATTATGAAGGAACAGTATTTTTTAGTGCATCCGTAGATATTCAGCAAAAAAAAGCGTTATTCGGCTTTTGCCAACCACTGGCGTGTGACGTACACTGAATTAAAACAGTACGGCACGGGATCAGATATGCAAAAACTCACACTGAGAATGGAGCCTGAGCAGGTCCAAAAGGCAAAAGCTTATGCAGCGCATCACGGTAAGTCTTTATCACAACTGGTCGCAGACTACTTTGACTCATTAACCTCAGCAGAATCCGATAACGAAACGCTGCCACCGCTAACGCAAAAGCTGAAAGGAGCCCTGCGGTCGCCAGATACCACTGACGATGAAAATGCCTACAAAAAACACCTTGAGGATAAATACCTGTGAGTATTCTGGTGGATACCAATGTTATCCTGGATGTTCTTCTGGAGCGCGAACCTTTTGCCCAAAACTCATCCCGTATTATGGCGCTGGTTGAACGCAGAGCCTGCACCGGCTACCTGTGCGCTACCACCTTAACCACCATCCACTATCTGGCCTGCAAAACCATTGGTAAAGAAGCGGGGCAACAGGCCATTCAGACATTGCTGCAAATCTACCGGGTGGCCCCGGTTGACCATCAGGTTCTCCAGATGGCACTGAACACCGGCTTCAAAGACTACGAAGACAGCGTACTCTATGCTTCAGGAGTCAATGCAGGCACCGGAGCCATTATCACCCGCAACGTTAAAGATTTCTCAGCGTCAGAACTGCCGGTTTATACGCCAGAGGAGTACCTTATCAACAAGGTCAGCAGTTAAAGAACACCCACCACATCTTCATACAGCTCCCGAAGCGTGACAGAAAACCCGATGGAATGGAGCTGCAGAGTATCGCTCTCCTGCTTAAGGCGAATAACCTCCCAGCCATTGCCGGTATTCTGGTAGAGATCCACGGCAATCTTATCCTGATGGATCAATACATACTCCTTCAACCCCTTGATGGCGGTGTAGGCCGCCAGTTTTTCCATCCGGTCCCTCGCCTCGGTGGTGGGGGATAGCACCTCGGCAATCAAGGTTGGCTGATCTTCAACATAGGCGTTCTGGTCAGAACCGTTACAGGCCACCATCACATCCGGGTAATAAAAAACATCATTCCCTTTATGGCTGGCATTCACTTTCATATCACTGGCGTAAGCTCTGCAGGGGCTACCCCGCAGATGAGCACGCAGCAGGGAGGCAAACGCCAGGGTCAGCAGATCGTGCCTGCGGCTGGCACCGGCCATGGCGATGATCAGCCCGTTAACGCACTCATGCCGCTGCTCCGCCTGCTGTTCAAACGCCAGATAGGCTTCCGGCGTCATAAATTGTACCTGCTCGGCCTGAGCCATTCGCTTCTTCCCGTTCTGGTTATGATCCTTAAGAATAATACACATCGCGGGGTAGTTGGCAGTTCTCAGTTGCCAGTTTTCAGAAAAAAATGGACAGAAAAGGAGGCAGGGTGAATTTTCCACTGCCCGCCACCTGAAAAAGCCATGCTCTTATCTTTTTCGGGCAGCGGGAGACGGGCAGCGCTCTTAATGCGAATAAAGCGTGTCGTAACAATAGTTGGTGGCTTCAATAAACCCTTCAATACTGCCACAGTCAAAACGCTTGCCCTTGAACTTGTAGGCCATCACACAGCCTTTTTGCGCCTGGGCCATCAGGGCATCGGTAATCTGGATCTCACCGCCCTTGCCTGGCTCGGTATCGCGAATCAGGTCAAAGATATCCGGCGTGAGAATATAGCGGCCAATAATGGCGAGATTGCTTGGCGCGTCTTCCTTCGCCGGTTTCTCCACCATGTTTTCCACCCGGATCAGGTCATCGGAAATCGCCTGCCCGGCAATCACACCGTATTTATGCACCTCATCGTCCGGCACTTCCATCACCGCGATAATGGAACAGCGGAACTGCTTATACAGCTGCGCCATCTGCGCCAACACACCGGGGCCATCGGCATTAATGCAGAGATCGTCCGCCAGCACCACGCCAAAGGGCTGGTCGCCAATCAGCGGTTCGCCGGAAAGAATGGCATGGCCCAACCCTTTCATCTCCCGCTGGCGGGTATAAGAGAACGTGCAGTTATTGATCAGTTCGCGGATATTGGTCAGCAAGGATTCTTTATCCGTACCGGCAATCTGGTGCTCCAGCTCAAAATTAATATCAAAGTGATCTTCCAGGCTGCGCTTGCCGCGACCGGTCACCATGCAGATATCGGCCATGCCTGCCTGCAGGGCTTCTTCAACGCCGTATTCAATCAGCGGTTTGGAGACCACCGGCATCATCTCTTTGGGCATGCTTTTGGTGGCAGGGAGAAAGCGGGTGCCGTAACCGGCGGCGGGGAATAGGCATTTTTTGATCATATAACCGTCATTCAGCACCCGTATCAGGAATAAATTTCCTGATACGGTCGCCCAAGAATTGAAATAATAGTCAACTGCCTTTCTTGTAATCCAACCACATGCTTTTCATGTCCATCGACCAATAGCACGTTGATACCCTGAAAGCAGAAAAACACCCAACGCGCTGTCGGGTTTTGGCAGGGTTTCCGCTTCATGTCCGGGAAAAACCGACTCTGTCGTTTTAGCTCATGCCTAATTCGATGCTGAATCGCCGCATACACTAACAGACACAGCGTCATCACCATCAGCAAGGCTTCTATTCGTTCCGGTTTCTTTAAAAACAGCGAAGAAACCAGAAACTCCGGGCTCTTCAAAAACCGAAAGCCACGCTCTACTGACTGTTGTGATTTGTAAGTACTTAGCACTTCTGCTGTACTCAGCCGACTGTCGTCCAGATCATTCGTCGCCAGCACAAAGCAACCCAGAGAACACTCTGCATCTTTGCGACAGTCAACGGATACCCAAGGATATCCGCTCACATAATATTCAATACTGTCCGGTTTAGAGCCTTTCTCCGGACGACCTACCTTGGTATAGCAGGGTTTCTCAGTAATGACAGGTTCCGCCTGACAATAAATAGTTTTTGACTGCCATTCATCGAACGCACGCAATGCGTCGGTTTCACACTTGAAGGCTTTTTTGGCCAGTTTACTGGTCAGCGCTTCTGCTTCTTTCTCAGACTTCTTTAGCATTTTTTTCAGCAGTGTTTTTTGTTCGCTCTTTCGAGCCTGCTCGCTGCGGACCAGAATCCAGCGCTGGGAGACACCCGCATGATCTGACAGCATTTCATGACTCTCATAGCCCTCAGCACCCTCCACTGGTGTCATTTCACAAGAAGCGACACTGTCAATCAGTTCTCTGGCTTCTTTGATTTTTGACGGAACCCGGGTGATAAATTGCTGGCCCTGCTGATGAAGTATCTGTACGTTATCTGTTGTATAAAGTGCTGCATCACCAATCAGGTAGCGATTATTCAGGGCTTCCCGGTAGGATTTCAAATGGCTGCTGATGACTTTTTTAAAGTTTTTATTGTCGTTTACGTTGCCACTGGACGCTTTCATAAAAACGGGAATACCGGCCTGATTTTCCGTCATCATCAGCAGTATTGCCTGGTTGAGCTCGGGTCGATGATCCCTGCTGTATCCACGACAGAGTTTGATACAGTGCATATCTTCTTCGTCGACGTCAGATTCGCTGTTATAAACGCCGTCCACATGCAAGCTTGTTGAGTCAAGGTTCAGAGCCTTGCACGGCAGTTTTAAGACATTCACTGCCTTGACAGCCAGCGATAAATAGACCTCACTTACATCCAGTTCAAAAAGCTGATCCAGGGCTCTGCCGAGTACACTGTCGTTAATGTGTTCGGGTTTAATACCGGGCCTGATGAGTTTATCCAGCGGTTTATCAGCATGAAACTCCGGGAACATATGAAGCGTGCGGGCAGTGAACCCAAGGCCGTTAAGCAGCATTGATACTAAGGTTTCGCCAAAGGAAATATTCCGGTGTTCAGATTGGTTAGGAACCAGGGAATCCAGATGATTAGAGATACCGAGTTCTTTGCACATACCGGCAACCAAACCCATATGATCGATACGTTGAATGTGGAACTGATGAGGATGCATTGGACATGTTCATTCTGAGAATTTTTTACATTTTAGCCGGTGTAGGGAAATTCTCAGATTGAGTGCTGAATGACGGATATAAGCCCGATCGTATGATTATTGACAAAACGTGATCTATCAACCATTTTGTATGTACATAAGGCACACAATAATGATATGAAAGTATTTAACTGGAATTGTGAAAAAAACGCATGGCTCAAGGCCAACCGGGGCATATCATTTGAAGAAATCATTTTTCACATAGAAATGGGTGGAGAGCTGGCAATTACTCATCACCCGAATCAGGCGAAATACCCTGGCCAAAAGATATCGATTGTTCAGGTTGAAGACTATGTCTACCTGGTACCCTTTGTGGAATCAGAAAAAGAGATATTTCTCAAAACCATCATCCCCAGCCGTAAAGCAACAAAACAGTACCTGGGAGGCACCCCATGAAACCAAGTAAACACGAGTTACAAGAGGAACAGGAAATTCTGGATGCGTTTGAAGCGGGAGAACTCGAACCCGTTGATAATCCGGAAGTCATTCAACACACTCATCAACAGGCGGCAGCCAACACCTTTAAAAAAGATGCACGGTTGAATATACGCCTGAGCAGCCGCACACTGAGAGCACTGCAAAAAATGGCTCTGGAAGAAGGCATACCCTACCAGACCATGATTGCCAGTGTGCTCCATAAATACGCAGAAGGCAGACTTGTCCCCAGTGATAATATCTCAGGCAAACAGTAGAAAACGTCTTGTTCAGAAGTAACTGTTCAGCACCCCCACATAAATCTGGAATTTTCTGATTTTTATACCATCCTCTTAAGCACCATTTTTCCACAATATTCGCCAGCATGATTCCAGAACTACCCGCAACTATGTCGGCTGAGATTCTCTTGAAAGAGAATGCAGAGCTGCGGATGAGAGTTGCCTGTCTGGAAGAGCGATGTCGAGAATTGGAAGAAAAGGTTGGCAAGAACAGTCAAAACAGCAGCAAGCCGCCATCGTCTGATGGTTATCAAAAACCTTGTAAAAACAGTAATTCTCCAGATCATTCTGACGACCTTTCCGCAGATAAAGGTACCGATCCATCGGATGAAAAACCCAATCCTAAAAGTCTGAGACAGTCTTCTGGTAATAAAGCCGGTGGAAAGAAAGGGCATCAGGGCACTTGTCTTAAACAGGTCGATATCCCTGACTATATTGAGTACCTTCCGGTTAAAGAATGCAATAAATGTCAGGCGTCTCTTCTTGATAGTGAGCCGGTCAAATATATTGAACGACAGGTGTTTGAACCAGGGAGACCGGGTGAATTTGAAGTAACGGCCCATAGAGCTGAAGTAAAAATCTGCACTTGTGGTTGTCGGAATCAGGCTGAATTCCCGGAAGGTGTTACCGCTGCCGCACAATATGGCTCAGCCACACAGGCTATGGCCGTCTATCTTAACCAATACCATTTCCTGCCTTTTAAGCGCGTGTCAGAGTATTTTAATACTCTCTATAAAATGAGTGTAAGTGCAGGCACTGTCGCCAATTTTGTGGCCAGAACCTATGAAAATCTGGCTTCTACTGAAGAGGTTATTCGTGACGCCTTGCGGGAATCGTCTGTTGCCGGAGCCGATGAAACGGGTATGCGGGCCGAGGGCTCTTTGCACTGGCTACACGTTATGCGGGATGAACAATGGACGCTCTACTACTTGTCTGAAAAGCGAGGTCGTGAGGCCATGGACACGATGGGCATACTGCTAACATTTGCAGGCGTTCTGGTTCATGATCATTGGAAATCCTATTTTGCATATGCGGCAACTCACGTACTTTGCAATGCCCATCACCTGAGGGAGCTTTTGGGTGTTGTTGATAGGGACAGCAATCAACTGGCGTTGCGATTGATGAAGCTACTGAGGCTTTCCTGGCATTACTGCAAGGGCTTTAAGACCATAGGTATGCTACAGATGCCAAGTGTTGTCTGTGAACGAATCGAGAAGATTTATGACCGGTTGCTTCAGCGGGCTCTAATGAAAGAAGTCGTCTATATGGAGAAGCAACGAGAGGAGCTTAAGCGCAAGAAAGTCAAGAATACTAAAGCTTACAATCTCTTCAAACGACTCACTGAGTTCAAGGCTGAGACACTGCGCTTCATGTCAGATTTTACCATTCCCTTCGATAACAATGGCAGTGAGCGGGATGTTCGAATGGCCAAGTTAAAGCAGAAAATCTCAGGCTGCTTCAGGAGTGCAGACGGTGGTTCTATGTTTGCACGGATTCGCAGCTATTTGTCGTCTGCCAGAAAACAGGGAATGGACATATATCAATCACTTCATAGAGCTGTTCGGAATTACTGTAATATGCCTTTGCTCAGTGCTGAATAGTTACGTTCAGAAAACTGACTACTGATAACTGCCCACTTTCTTAACCATCTTACTCACCGTGGAATAGTGCAGCCCAAAAAAATCCGCGATGGCCTTCTGGGTATAACCACCGGAGGCATACGCAGCACAAACCGCCTCCGCTGGAGAATCAAAACTGGCACGATAAAACTCAAGGGGCTTTGCCGGTTTCCGTTTCTGCTTGTGTGGGACTTCAGAGAGAGCCTTACCCTTAACCGACTTTTCAATATACTGCTGCTGATCGGAAACAAAACGGTCATCCCCCAGATAGATCTGCTGCTTCAGGTGTAGCCAGATATTGATGCCAACACCCGCCAGCACAAACGCAACAAACCGTTCGCAGGCTCGTTCACGGTCATCAGAGAACAGACATAACATCGCATCCGTCGCCAACCAGTCTGGAGAATCCATTTCGCCGAGGGTATAACGGTAACTGCTCCACAGCCAGTCGGCGGGATGATCCACCATTTTGGCCCGAACCGGGTTCAACACCACGTAGCGGCTCAACTCCATAAGGTAAGCTGATTTATCCACCAGAATGGCCTTGTAGCGCCCCTGAAACAAATGCCCAACCCGCCCATAGCGGCGATTAAACCGAGTGGTATAAACACCATTAAGCTGTCGCATACCCGCCGAAAGATTACCGTCCGGCGTTTCCACCATCAGATGATAATGATTGGTCATCAAACACCAGGAATGAATCACCCAGTTAAAGCGGTCACAAACATCAGCCAACGTATCAAGAAACAGATTAAAATCGACCTCTTCCCGATAAATCGGCTTACGCTCATTACCCCGTGAAGTCACATGATACAACGCACCTGCGTACTCAATTCTCAGCGGCCTGCTCACTTCTTTTACCCCCAACCCATATCAAGGAGCTATAAAAGTAGAGCAGGATTAGGCAGTGTCAAGGATCAAGACCTGACCCCTGTTTTTCTTCCGACCCCTGTTTTTCTTCCCAATAAATCGGCTTACGTTCATTCCCCCGCGACGTCACATGGTACAGCGCACCCGCATACTCAATACGCAACGGCCTGCTCACTCTTATACCCCCAAGTCATAAACAAAGAGCTATAAAAGTAGAACAGGATTATGCAGCGTCAAGAATCAAGACCTGACCCCGGTTTCTAGAATCAAGACCTGACCCCGGTTTCTGACCCCGGTTTCTGACCCCGGTTTCTGACCCCGGTTTCTGACCCCGGTTTCTGACCCCGGTTTTCCTGACCCCGGTTTTCCGGTTTTCTCACGATGAGCATCAGGGTGCCACAAGATCACCTTACTCACCGTGAAAAACAAACCCTGGCAATTATTCCCGAATCAACCCCAGCAACTCAGCCGTCTTTGCTTCCATCAAAGCCACATCTCCCCTGCTCTCCACATTCAGACGTATCACCGGCTCAGTGTTTGACAATCGCAAATTAAACCGCCACTGCCCCATATCCAGAGAGATACCATCGGTATGATCAACCTCAACGGCATCTTTTTCATAAATCGCCAGAATACGATCAATGGCTTCCTGAGGATTTTCTAAGGTGCTGTTGATTTCACCAGAGGATGGGAACAATGCGATTCGTTCTGCAACCAGCTCAGAGAGCGACTTATTCTTGTGCGACATCAGCTCTGCTACCAGCAACCATGGAATCATTCCAGAATCACAGTAAGCAAAGTCACGGAAGTAATGGTGGGCACTCATTTCACCGCCATAGACCGCATCTTCTTCCCGCATTCGTTCTTTAATAAATGCATGACCCGTTTTGCAAAGTACGGGGACTCCACCCGCTGCTGTAATCTGATCAATGGTATTCCAGGTCAGGCGCGGATCATGAATAATCTTGGCACCGGGATAATGGGAAAGAAAAGCTTCACCTAGCAAACCAACGATATAGTAACCTTCAATAAATTGGCCTTTCTCGTCAAACAGGAAGCAGCGATCAAAATCACCGTCCCAGGCAATCCCCATATCAGCTTTATGCTCAAGCACTGCGTCTATGGTAGCCTGCCTGCAGTCATGCAACAGTGGATTAGGAATGCCGTGTGGAAAGTTACCGTCCGGTTCATGATGAATTTTCACAAACTTAACCGGTACCTTCATCGCCGCAAACCGCTCTTCAATGGCATCAATCACATGCCCGGCAGCACCGTTACCGGCATTAACCACCAATGTTAATGGTTTCAAATCTTCCGGTTTAATGTAGCCAAGAATATGCTCTACATAAGCATCCAGATTGCTGACTTTCTGGTAGGACGCCAATGTATTCTCTGGGCTGGTTTCAAAAGGCGTAACAAACACCTCTTCGGCTAGTCGCTGGATCTCACGAAGTCCGGTATCGCCGGAAATCGGTTTACTCTCCTCCCTCACCAGCTTCATGCCGTTATAGTCTTTGGGATTATGGCTAGCCGTCACCATAATGCCGCCATCGGCTTTCAGGTGAGAAGTAGCAAAATAGACCTCTTCGGTGCCACATAAACCAATATCGACCACCTCAGCACCGCCAGCTCGCAAGCCCTCGGTCAATGCGGTTTTCAGTTCTGGTGTAGAGAGGCGAATATCCCCCCCCACCACCATCATTTTGGGCTTCAGATACTCAGCCGTTGCCCGGCCAATTCGCCAGGCAATCGCTTCATTCAATTCATCGGGCATACGACCACGGATATCGTACGCCTTAAAACAAGTTAATTTGTTCATAATCTGCAAAAGAAATTTGTAGGAAAAGCAGGAATCAGGATGCTTTTTCTGAAAATTGACTACGCCCTGCCGTAAGTATCTTCAAACCGCACAATATCATCTTCACCCAGGTAGCCACCGCTCTGCACTTCGATCATTTCCAGATCAAATTTACCCGGATTTTCCAAACGGTGAACCGTACCAATAGGAATATAGGTAGACTGATTCTCAGTGAGTAAGATTTGCTGATCGCCATTAGTGACCAACGCAGTGCCTTTTACCACAATCCAGTGTTCAGCACGGTGATGGTGCATCTGCAGGGAAAGCTGAGCACCGGGTTTAACCGTAATACGCTTGACCTGGAAGCGATCGCCCATATCGATGGAATCATAAGCACCCCACGGACGGTAGACTTTGCGATGCAGTTTTACCTCTGGCCGGTTTTCTGTTTTTAAGCGTTCAACAATTTTTTTAACATCCTGAACCCGGCTTTTATGGGCAACCAGAATGGCATCATCACTTTCAGTAATGATCAGGTCATCAACACCCACTGTTGCGATCAGTTTCTTTTCGCTGCGCACATAGGTATTGCGAGTATCTTCCAGCAGCACATCGCCCAAACTGGAATTGCCCAAATCATCCTGTTCAGAAATATCTGCCAGAGACGTCCAGGAACCTACATCTGACCAACCGGCATCCAGGGGCACAACAACGGCATCTGACGTGTTTTCCATCACAGCATAGTCGATAGACTCATCAGGACAGGCTTCGAACGCCGCCACATCCAGCCTTACAAAGTCCAGATCGGCATCCTGTACTGTCATGGCTTTTTCACAAGCGTCCAGAATATCAGGCCGATACTGCTTCAGTTCTTCAAGATAACGGGAAGCCTTAAACAGGAACATCCCGGAATTCCAGTAATAGTCTCCGGAGGCCAGATAAGCTTTTGCCTTATCATGATCCGGCTTTTCTACAAACTGCTCTACTAAGGCAACCTGTTCACTATGACCTATTAACTCTTTACTGGCCTTGATATACCCATACCCTGTTTCCGGATGAGTGGGCACAATACCAAAGGTCACCAGCTTGCCATCACGGGCAGCCGGCAATGCGGCTTCAACCGCTTGGTGAAAGGCTTCAACATTCTGAATTGCATGATCCGCAGCCAACACCAACAGCAATGGTTCTTTTTCTGGTGAGGCAGACTGCGCCTTCAAAGCGGCCAACGCAACAGCAGGTGCCGTATTTCTGCCTACGGGTTCAAGAATAATGGCTAAGGCTTCACGGCCCATCTGACGAAACTGTTCTGCCACCAGAAAACGATGCTCTTCATTAGCAACCACAAGAGGCGCTGATACCCCTTCAATGCCATCCAATCGTGTGATGGTGTTTTGCAGCATGGTTTGTTCATTAACCAGTGGCAGAAACTGCTTTGGGTATAAAGAACGGGACTGAGGCCAGAGACGACTGCCAGAGCCACCAGACATAATTACGGGGATTAGGGTCATGGTTTTGAGGGAGTTGTAAATGGTTAATGGGTTGAAGTAGGGAAGAGTGAATAGTAAGGGTGGATAAGGGGGAGCCAGTAGCACTCCTGCCCGCCAACTATTCACTATTCACTCAAAGAAAATAATCTTTAGTGTGCTGATGGACCTGCTCAGAAGCTAATAATTCATCAACGGTAAACCAGCGGTAATTCTGATGTTGATCAGCTGGCAGGGTATCCAGATCAATATCCAGCGACAATTCATAACCCAGAACAACATAATGGGTACTGAAGTTTTCACCAGAAAAGTTATCTGAATAAAAGTGTTGATAAGGCCCTAAAAAAAGCGCCTTATCAAACTCAGCTTCAGTATCCAGTTCTACCTTAACCAAGCGTTGAAAAGCAGCTTCTAAACGCTCATCTTTCTGAATGCGTCCACCAGGCACAAACCAGTACCCCTTGGCCGGGCGATTATTCCTCAATCCCAGCAGCACCTGCTCCTGACTATTGCGAACAATCAGATCAATGGAAACAAGAGGGGTTGAGGCAATGATAGTTTTAAACGTTTCGGTGGGTAACATAGCAGTGGGTTGTTAGCTGGTTATGAGTGATGCGTTTTGAGGTATGAGGCATGAATAGCGTTAGTGAAGTCGAGCTTATACTCACGCCTCATAACCCCAACTTACAGAGAACGAAGTTCCACTGCATGCTCCAGGAACCAGCGGTAAGTCATCGCGAGACCATCCTGTAAAGACACTGAGGCCTTCCAACCCAGTCGCTCAAGGCGCGAGACATCCATCAGTTTACGCGGTGTACCGTCGGGTTTGGTGGTGTCAAAAACAATTTCACCTTCAAAGCCAACCACATGCTTCATGGTTTCTGCCAGTTCACGGATAGTGCAATCGATGCCGGTGCCCACATTAATATGGGACATCATTGGTTCCGTATGTTGACTGTAGGTGGTTTTATCGAGATTCATCACATGGATACTGGCAGCGGCCATATCATCCACATAAAGAAACTCACGCATAGGGGTTCCGGTTCCCCAGACCACCACTTCGTTATCACCCCGAAGCCTAGCCTCATGGAAGCGGCGCATCATAGCCGGAATCACATGACTGTTTTGCGGATGGAAGTTATCGTTTTCGCCGTACAGGTTGGTGGGCATAACTGAACGATAATCCACACCGTATTGGCGATTATAAGATTCACACAATTTGATGCCGGCAATCTTGGCAATGGCATAAGGCTCATTGGTTGATTCAAGATGGCCATTCAGCAATTCACTTTCCATTATTGGCTGTTGTGCCAGTTTTGGATAAATGCAGCTAGAGCCAAGGAACAGTAATTCTTTCACACCGGCAGCGTAAGCCTGATGAATAATATTGCACTCTATCATCAGGTTTTCATAAATAAACTCGGCTGGGTAGGTGTTGTTGGCATGAATACCGCCCACTTTGGCTGCCGCAAGATACACTTGATCAATTTTCTCGGATTGAAAAAAATCAGCAACCGCATTTTGATTGGTCAAATCCAGTTCATTGCGACTACGGGTAACCAATTCAATGCCCTGCTGACTCTGCAACTGCCGTACAATTGCAGACCCCACCATGCCCTGGTGTCCGGCAACAAACACTTTCTTCATAGAAACCTTAAATAAATAACTAATCTCTTTTTCGGCAGCTCGCCAACTCACGGGCTAAAGCTAAAACCTATTAAGAACATACTATTGTCATCACTCCCCGGGCAGGACTCCACGTTCATATGACCGTACTTCCTCCTCTAACCGTTCAATGCTGGGCAACTCACCTTCCAAGGCTTCAGGCAGGCTTTGAGATAGTTGATATTCAGCCACACCAATGGGTTTAGCATTATCACGGAGAGCGTATTCAACCACGATTTTGTTACGACTCTTGCAGAGCAAAAGGCCTATACTCGGGGCATCTTGATCAGACCTCAATTGGCTGTCTACCGCTGAGAGGTAAAAATTCAGCTGCCCCACATGCTCAGGTTTAAAATCTCCTGTTTTTAGCTCAACCACAATGTAACAACGCAGTTTGAGGTGGTAGAACAGCAAGTCCAGGTAGAAGTCATCACCGCCCACCTCAACATGAACCTGCTGGCCTACATAAGCAAAACCTGCACCCAGCTCCAACAGAAACTGGCTGATATGTCGGGTAAGTGCCTGCTCGATCTCTCGTTCTTTAGCGTCTTCCCGCAAAGTAAGGAAGTCAAAAAGGTATGGATCTTTCAAGGTTTGCTCAGCTAGTTCTGACTGAGGGTTGGGGAGTGAACAGGTAAAATTGCTAACGGCCTTTCCCTGTCGTTCCAACAAACGACTTTCGATCTGATGCGCTAATACATTACGGGACCAACCGTTTTCAATCGTCTTGGCAGCATACCCAAGGCGCTTTGACCGGTCTTTCAGTTTGCTTAACAACAGAAGGTTGTGCCCCCAGGGAATTTGTCCAACAGTCTGTTGGACATTTGCCTCCGTCATCAGATCAGGCCAGGATTCTGCAAACGCCCTCATATACATTAGGTTTGCGCGGGAGAACCCTTTCATATCAGGAAAAGTTGACTTCAAATCCTTTGCCAACTGACTCACAACCCCGGAACCCCAGCCCTGCTGCTCCTGCCGTTCAAGGATCTCCTGCCCAATATGCCAGTAAAGCTCCAACATTCCCTGATTGACGACAATAGCAGCCCGTTGCTGTGCGCTATAGATGCGGGATTTGATAGCTTGAAGCCACGGACGATAACCATCAGGCATTTGCTCAGGCACTGGGATTTCCTGTATTGTCAGTTGGCTCTATAAAACCCTGCTTATTGGTCGGAGGCAAGGCAGGAACCAGAGAAACAGATTAATATAATCGTCCTCAGGCAATAGTGTCTACTCCCTCGAAACCTTCACATCATAACCATGCTCTTTCAATAAGGCATGCTGCTTAGCCTGGGAGAGATCATACTGAACCATTTCAGTAACCATTTCTTCCAGCGTTGTGGTAGGAACCCAACCCAATTTATTTTTTGCGTTAGTTGGATCACCAAGAAGTGTCTCTACTTCAGCTGGACGGAAGTAACGTGGGTCAACCGCAACAATGCGCTGCCCTACGGTAAGCCCCGGTGCATTATCGCCGGCAATGGTTTCCACGTAACCGCATTCCTCAACACCAGAGCCTTCCCACTTAATAGTGAAGCCAATGGCTTTTGCTGTGAACTCTACGAATTGGCGTACAGAGTATTGAACACCGGTGGCAATGACAAAATCTTCAGGCTGTTCCTGCTGTAACATCAGCCACTGCATCTCCACATAATCACGGGCATGACCCCAGTCACGCAGGGCATCCATATTGCCAAGGAACAGGCAAGATTCAAGACCTTGAGCGATATTGGATAGACCACGGGTAATCTTACGGGTTACAAAGGTTTCGCCACGTCGAGGAGATTCGTGGTTAAACAGAATGCCGTTACAGGCATACATACCATAGGACTCGCGATAGTTAGTTCTCGTCCAAAAACACAACCAATTGAAAACTGTAGATTTTATCCTGAAAAATTAAGTGGAGCCCTACTGCTATCTGGCGACTAAACTTCCCAAGAGCAAGAAACATAAGGGATTGCCAAAAACAGAGGACTCCAAATGCGCAAAAAACGCAACCCGCAGTGTAGTATGGAACTCCATTACGTACCTCATGAAATCTGCTCCCAGCTTTCCGGTATCTCGCAATGGCTTGACGCCCATCCACAGTTCAATGACTGGATTTATGAGGACTTAAGTTCTGGTGATAAACAGAACACTGGGCGGAACGGACTATCAGCAGAATCCGTTCTTCGTGCGGCACTCCTGAAACAGTATTTGAATTGTGATTATGACTACTTGTCGTTTGTTTTGATGGACTCCATGCTCTTTCGAGACTTTTGTCGCCTCGAACCAAACCAGCGCCCCAGTCGCTCCAGTTTGCATGGGCTCATCAGCCTTCTTACTGCATCTACATGGGAACGGATTAATAACTGTCAGCTAATGACCGCTCTTAAGGTAGACATTAAGCCCCACCCACCGCACAAAGGCCTAATCTTGTACGCCCTGAACAACCATCCCGTGCAGGGTGTTCTCGTTTCGCATTATTTCCCCAGAAGTCCAGTAGCTTTTTAATGCATGAGACCAATGACTTTCCTGCATTCATCAACGATGAAATCACATTACCAAACAGGTGAGTCCCACTTTTCATCACCTTGTGCGTCGAGATTTCCTCAATGCTCCCACTTTCACAGAGGTTCGCCTGTGCAGCATGGGCAAGGTACCTTTTCAACGTCACAACCACAAAGGACATCAGAATCAGGCTAAACACCAGTGTCGCTGATTTGGTGTTAAAACGATGCCACCCTGAATAGGATTTGATCTCTTTGAAAATCAGCTCTATCTGCCACCGTAGACGATAGGCCTGGAGCACATCACTCAAGGTGAACTCCACCCGGTTCAGGTTGGTCACAACGAAAACCCACTTCTGTTTTTTGTCATTCCAGCGGACAACCAAGCGGAATGGCCAGGCTTTGAATCCCGGCCATTCTACATCCAGGTCGAGGCACTGGTCTTTGGGGAAGCCAGACAGTACATCCTTCAGTTTTTGTCCTTTGTAGCGATTGAGATTCTTGCCATCCTCCCGTACCGCGCTGAGTATCGTCGGGTTGATACTCTGAGGTGCCTTGCAGATAAAAGAACCCTCCCTGTCATCAATAGCGGCAAAGAGTTCCAGCTCAAAATAACCGGCATCCATTAGCATCAGGATATAGGCCATGGATGTTGGCAGTGGTGGCAGACAGTCTCTTTCTGAACGGGTATCTTCAGTCAGCTGCACCCGCACCAGGTTGTTGGTGAGAAGATCCATTGTCGTATGAAGCTCGACGGCAGCAGGACTGACCGTTGAGAACCTGCCGGGAAATGCTTCTTTCAGGGCATCATAGACAGCTTGTGACGAACCGTCCTGAATCAGAATGTGCTCAAACTCTGAAAATGGACTGTCTTCATCAAACGCCATGACTTTGCGGGAAAATATTTCCAGACACTGCACCCATAGCCACAGGATAAGAGTAGGCAGCGCGTCCTTTTTAGCTTGATTTGCCCAAGAACGATAAGAGACATTCAGCCCCGTCAACTCGTTAAATTTACGGTGTAGATCCGCCTGGGTATCGCAGTTTCCATCACCAGCGAGGGCATCGATCAGTGAGAGGATAAAATCCAAAGGACGGATATCTCGCTGTCGTATAGTAAAACCAAGCTGTTCCGCCATACTTAGGAGTTCTGACCGGTCGAAACAGGTCAACAGTTTTTTTCAACTAATCTACTATTTGCAGTACTCATCTTGTTCAGCCATTGATAATGGTTTCGAAGCTTTATTGTGGCTGTTCAAGGTGGGTTCTGCCGCCGGAAACGAACCTTTTTTGAGCTTAATGTCTACCCTAAGAATGACCGCTAAAGATCAGGGTATTGAAAAAGGGCGCACTGTGGCTATTGACAGCACAGTCACCGAATCGGATATCAAACCTCCTTGCGACAGTGATCTTTTAGCCAGTTCCGTTAAAGAAATTTGTCGGCTGCTGGAACGGGGACAAACACTGACAGCGACACCGCTTTATGAATATACCCATCACAACCGAGCCGTAAAAGATGCGGCCAGAAAATGCATCTACGCTGGCAAAGAAGAGCGGCATCAGCATTATAAAAAACTGCTGCAGTTGACCCGAAAATCCCGGAAGGTACTTATCGAAGCTACTGTCACGCTAGCAAACGCCCGTCAGCAGGGGCAGTGTCTCCTGGCTGATGATGCCGACAAGTGGCAGGCCGATGTGGATCACCTGTTACCCCTGGTGGATGCAATAGTCTCCCAGACAGAGCGCAGGGTCTTTAAGGGTGAAAAGGTGCCAGCCCAGGAAAAAGTGGTTAGCCTGTATGAACCCCATACGGATATCATCGTAAAAGACAGGCGGCAAGTACAGTATGGCCATAAACTGAACCTGGTTCAGGGAAAAAGTCGATTGATCCTGGACCTGGTTATTGAGGAAGGTAACCCAGCGGATTCGGACCAATTCATTCCGATGATGGAAAGACAAAAAGAAATTTATGGTCGTGTACCTCGCCAGACAAGCGGTGACGGCGGATACGCGTGTCGCGCTAATTTGGAAAAAGCCAAGGCCATGGGAATCAGCGATGTAGCTTTTAATAAGAAGCGCGGACTTGAAGTCGAAGAGATGACTAAAAGTCAGTATGTGTATAAAACGCTCTTTCGCTTCCGGGCAGGTATTGAAGCGGGAATTTCGTGGCTAAAGAGATGTTTTGGGCTATCACGTTGCCACTGCAAGGGTTCTGAGCGTTTTGATTCTCATTGCTGGTTATCGGTGGTCTGTTAGTAACTATTCAGCACTGAGCAAAGGCATATTACAGTAATTCCGAACAGCTCTATGAAGTGATTGATATATGTCCATTCCCTGTTTTCTGGCAGACGACAAATAGCTGCGAATCCGTGCAAACATAGAACCACCGTCTGCACTCCTGAAGCAGCCTGAGATTTTCTGCTTTAACTTGGCCATTCGAACATCCCGCTCACTGCCATTGTTATCGAAGGGAATGGTAAAATCTGACATGAAGCGCAGTGTCTCAGCCTTGAACTCAGTGAGTCGTTTGAAGAGATTGTAAGCTTTAGTATTCTTGACTTTCTTGCGCTTAAGCTCCTCTCGTTGCTTCTCCATATAGACGACTTCTTTCATTAGAGCCCGCTGAAGCAACCGGTCATAAATCTTCTCGATTCGTTCACAGACAACACTTGGCATCTGTAGCATACCTATGGTCTTAAAGCCCTTGCAGTAATGCCAGGAAAGCCTCAGTAGCTTCATCAATCGCAACGCCAGTTGATTGCTGTCCCTATCAACAACACCCAAAAGCTCCCTCAGGTGATGGGCATTGCAAAGTACGTGAGTTGCCGCATATGCAAAATAGGATTTCCAATGATCATGAACCAGAACGCCTGCAAATGTTAGCAGTATGCCCATCGTGTCCATGGCCTCACGACCTCGCTTTTCAGACAAGTAGTAGAGCGTCCATTGTTCATCCCGCATAACGTGTAGCCAGTGCAAAGAGCCCTCGGCCCGCATACCCGTTTCATCGGCTCCGGCAACAGACGATTCCCGCAAGGCGTCACGAATAACCTCTTCAGTAGAAGCCAGATTTTCATAGGTTCTGGCCACAAAATTGGCGACAGTGCCTGCACTTACACTCATTTTATAGAGAGTATTAAAATACTCTGACACGCGCTTAAAAGGCAGGAAATGGTATTGGTTAAGATAGACGGCCATAGCCTGTGTGGCTGAGCCATATTGTGCGGCAGCGGTAACACCTTCCGGGAATTCAGCCTGATTCCGACAACCACAAGTGCAGATTTTTACTTCAGCTCTATGGGCCGTTACTTCAAATTCACCCGGTCTCCCTGGTTCAAACACCTGTCGTTCAATATATTTGACCGGCTCACTATCAAGAAGAGACGCCTGACATTTATTGCATTCTTTAACCGGAAGGTACTCAATATAGTCAGGGATATCGACCTGTTTAAGACAAGTGCCCTGATGCCCTTTCTTTCCACCGGCTTTATTACCAGAAGACTGTCTCAGACTTTTAGGATTGGGTTTTTCATCCGATGGATCGGTACCTTTATCTGCGGAAAGGTCGTCAGAATGATCTGGAGAATTACTGTTTTTACAAGGTTTTTGATAACCATCAGACGATGGCGGCTTGCTGCTGTTTTGACTGTTCTTGCCAACCTTTTCTTCCAATTCTCGACATCGCTCTTCCAGACAGGCAACTCTCATCCGCAGCTCTGCATTCTCTTTCAAGAGAATCTCAGCCGACATAGTTGCGGGTAGTTCTGGAATCATGCTGGCGAATATTGTGGAAAAATGGTGCTTAAGAGGATGGTATAAAAATCAGAAAATTCCAGATTTATGTGGGGGTGCTGAACAGTTACGTCTGTTACAACCTGGTGATTCTGGCCAGACACCCGGCACCATCCTGATAGCCACCTCCACGCTACATGAAAGTACCTTTCCAGCATGGTGGGAGGATGTTTTCTGCCTGCTTTTCGCGTTTTTCTCCAATATCCGTCCCAGATTAGAGAAAAAAAGGGAAGAGTTTTTGCGGCTCTCTGGAATTTCAGGAAATATCAAAACGCACGTACAATCTAATTATGATTGCCTGATGCGTTTTTGGACGAGAACTAGTTAACCGTGATCCAGTACGCATACATCTTGGCTACAGCGTAAGGGGAACGAGGGTAGAAAGGTGTGGTTTCTTTTTGAGGAATCTCCTGTACCAAACCATACAGTTCAGAAGTAGATGCCTGATAGAAACGGGTTTTTTTCTCAAGACCTAAAAAGCGAATGGCTTCCAGCAGTCGCAACGTACCCAGTGCGTCCACATCAGCGGTGTATTCCGGCGCCTCAAAAGAGACCGCCACATGGGACTGTGCCGCTAGGTTATACACTTCATCCGGCTGCACTTCGCTGATAATACGGGTCAGGTTGGAGCTGTCGCTCAGATCGCCGTAGTGGAGTTTGAAGTGCTGGTTTTTAGTGTGGGGGTCTTCATAAATATGATCCACACGGTCAGTATTAAATAACGAAGCTCTACGTTTGATGCCATGGACTTCGTAGCCTTTCTTTAAAAGGAATTCGGCAAGGTAGGAACCATCCTGCCCAGTAATACCAGTTATTAAAGCAATTTTATTTGCCATATCTATGATCCAAAAGAAATTAAGAAACTTTAAAGGTCAGGGTAATATTTTTCAAAATTTATAGGTGAAAAATATTTACCATATAAATCTGACATCATTGAAACATTACTATCTGCATCAATGTATGCTTGCTTTGATTTATCATAAAGTTCTTTAGATGAGAATTGAAAGGAAAGAACACAAGAGTCTTTTTTAATATACTGTGTAAATGCAGGTATATCTCTAACTAGTTCTCGTCCAAAAACTCTGCAGCCTATGCGTGCCAAGGCTTAGAGGGAAAAAATCAAGTTTTGTTTTGACGCCTTTTTCAACCAGTTTTCGGGGGCTACAGCGGAGTTGATGTGATTTTCCTGTAAATTCAGAGCACGTCAAATCTCTGTAGGCTACGTGGCCCAAGGGCTATAGTTTTTGGATGGGAACTAACTAATACGGGCGTTGAAAAACTACTGCATTGCGCT
Source organism: Endozoicomonas sp. SCSIO W0465 (assembly GCF_023716865.1). Taxonomy (NCBI): domain Bacteria; kingdom Pseudomonadati; phylum Pseudomonadota; class Gammaproteobacteria; order Oceanospirillales; family Endozoicomonadaceae; genus Endozoicomonas; species Endozoicomonas sp. SCSIO W0465. The sequence goes on along the minus strand of NZ_CP092417.1, from coordinate 6,064,073 downwards.
AATACACCTGATTGCGTTGCAGACTGATGCAATACTAAAACACATAGACTATTAACTATTACATCTTCTATTTCTTGATCTGAAATGCTTTCTTTATTAATTATTATCAGATATTCTATCCAGTTAGAAGGAAGCTCATTTAAATAGCAAGAAATATCAGATGAAGTAATCAAGCACAACTTAGATTCGCCGGGTAGATTAAGATTATTTTTAGCTAGTTCTCGTCCAAAAACGCATCAGGCAATCATAATTAGATTGTACGTTCGTTTTGATATTTCCTGAAATTCCAGAGAGCCGCAAAAACTCTTCCCTTTTTTTCTCTAATCTGGGACGGATATTGGAGAAAAACGCGAAAAGCAGGCAGAAAACATCCTCCCACCATGCTGGAAAGGTACTTTCATGTAGCGTGGAGGTGGCTATCAGGATGGTGCCGGGTGTCTGGCCAGAATCACCAGGTTGTAACAGACCACCGATAACCAGCAATGAGAATCAAAACGCTCAGAACCCTTGCAGTGGCAACGTGATAGCCCAAAACATCTCTTTAGCCACGAAATTCCCGCTTCAATACCTGCCCGGAAGCGAAAGAGCGTTTTATACACATACTGACTTTTAGTCATCTCTTCGACTTCAAGTCCGCGCTTCTTATTAAAAGCTACATCGCTGATTCCCATGGCCTTGGCTTTTTCCAAATTAGCGCGACACGCGTATCCGCCGTCACCGCTTGTCTGGCGAGGTACACGACCATAAATTTCTTTTTGTCTTTCCATCATCGGAATGAATTGGTCCGAATCCGCTGGGTTACCTTCCTCAATAACCAGGTCCAGGATCAATCGACTTTTTCCCTGAACCAGGTTCAGTTTATGGCCATACTGTACTTGCCGCCTGTCTTTTACGATGATATCCGTATGGGGTTCATACAGGCTAACCACTTTTTCCTGGGCTGGCACCTTTTCACCCTTAAAGACCCTGCGCTCTGTCTGGGAGACTATTGCATCCACCAGGGGTAACAGGTGATCCACATCGGCCTGCCACTTGTCGGCATCATCAGCCAGGAGACACTGCCCCTGCTGACGGGCGTTTGCTAGCGTGACAGTAGCTTCGATAAGTACCTTCCGGGATTTTCGGGTCAACTGCAGCAGTTTTTTATAATGCTGATGCCGCTCTTCTTTGCCAGCGTAGATGCATTTTCTGGCCGCATCTTTTACGGCTCGGTTGTGATGGGTATATTCATAAAGCGGTGTCGCTGTCAGTGTTTGTCCCCGTTCCAGCAGCCGACAAATTTCTTTAACGGAACTGGCTAAAAGATCACTGTCGCAAGGAGGTTTGATATCCGATTCGGTGACTGTGCTGTCAATAGCCACAGTGCGCCCTTTTTCAATACCCTGATCTTTAGCGGTCATTAGCTGACAGTTATTAATCCGTTCCCATGTAGATGCAGTAAGAAGGCTGATGAGCCCATGCAAACTGGAGCGACTGGGGCGCTGGTTTGGTTCGAGGCGACAAAAGTCTCGAAAGAGCATGGAGTCCATCAAAACAAACGACAAGTAGTCATAATCACAATTCAAATACTGTTTCAGGAGTGCCGCACGAAGAACGGATTCTGCTGATAGTCCGTTCCGCCCAGTGTTCTGTTTATCACCAGAACTTAAGTCCTCATAAATCCAGTCATTGAACTGTGGATGGGCGTCAAGCCATTGCGAGATACCGGAAAGCTGGGAGCAGATTTCATGAGGTACGTAATGGAGTTCCATACTACACTGCGGGTTGCGTTTTTTGCGCATTTGGAGTCCTCTGTTTTTGGCAATCCCTTATGTTTCTTGCTCTTGGGAAGTTTAGTCGCCAGATAGCAGTAGGGCTCCACTTAATTTTTCAGGATAAAATCTACAGTTTTCAATTGGTTGTGTTTTTGGACGAGAACTAGCTAGAAAATTAACAAATCCGATAAAATCACTGATACCCTTACCTTTACCTGATTACCACTGATCGTACGTCATGACACAGGGAAAGATAATTTAAGAATATACGTGCAGCTTTTCATTCTTTATGTCTATAACCCGGTAAAGAAATAATAGAACCTCTCCAGTATTACCGGTGGAGCAGGCATCATGACGGCTTGTTCTCCAGATTATCAACTAAATTCGGTTTCATAACCGCTCCGAACAAGCAAAGACCCACATCATCATTCGAAATAATGATATTAATACGTCAACTGACTTTCAATTATCGGTTGATGGCTAACCCGGTTTCCACTGGACGTCTGGCAGTTTGAGAAGTCGATCCGGCATCGGTGCTGTATTGACTGCAGCCCGACCTAGCCTTGAGATCATTGAAGGCATATCAAAACGCCGGTTAAACCGATAGTTGAACTCTGATAGATAACGGCCCAGATGCTTGGGGTCGAGCTTATGGTAAGTACCGGTAATCGCTGTTTTCACGTTTCCCAGCATGGTATTTACCCAGGTGAACAACTCATTCTCCATGGATGCATGCCCACCACCGGTAATGATGGCTGTGTGCTGGCATCCGGCATCTTCAATACCCCGGAAACAGGACAAGCCATCGCTGACGGCCCGGACACCCTTTTTCAGGGCATGTTCTGCCCACTCCTGAATGGTTTTTCGCCGGAAGTTATCAACGGCATTGAACTTCATGTAGATAGGGTGGTTATCAGCATCTGTCTGAACTGCGGCCACGAAGGGGGCTTTGTTCTCTGAGCCTCTGCCCCGGCGGCCTCCGTGGCGCTCTCCGCCCCAATAGGCGTCATCAATCTGAACAAAACCACTCAACTGCCAGCTGTTATCTCTTTCCATCATGACCTGCATGAGTTTGTGTTTCATGCGCAATGCGGCATTGTAGGAAATGCCAAGTTGTCGATGAAGCGTCAGGCAAGAAATCCCCGCTTTATTCTGGGTGACGAGATAGATACCCAGAAACCAGGTAGCTAGAGGCAGCTTTGTTGAGTCAAAGATAGTGTTACTGGTAAGCGAGGTTTGGCAACGGCAGCAATTGCACTGGAATTCAGCTTTCCGGTGAAGCTTGCAGAAACTGCGGGAGCCACACTTCGGGCATTGGAAGCCATCTGGCCAGCGCCAAGAGGACAGCGCGTTCTCACACTGCTCTTCACTGCCGTAATTAGCCAGAAATTGCATAATGCCAAGGCCTTTTTGGAACTGAATGGTGTTTTTACACATCAGTTTTACCTCCAAAACACATGACTATCGACGTTTATTATAGCAGCTGGCTCACGACGTAGGGTCGGTGGTAATCAGGTACCTTTATTAACATGTCCAATATAAGATATATATTTGTACTTTTTATTAGGCTCTTTTCGTATTGCAGACTGCTGATTTCATAAATCAGGCTGGAATCCTCCTGTGGCAGGGCTTGGCAATATTTAGCCAGCAGTTTCCTGAAGGCATTGTATATCAAGGCCTTTGGCCAATTTTCATTGCAGAGCAGTCTGTAACCCGAAAAGAGCCTTTTATTATTGATACGGCCATTATTAACAAGCAAAAGATGGTTAACAGAACATTTCCTTGAAAAAAATGGGTACTTATTAACAACTACATTATAGGCATATTCTGAAAGAAGGATGTAACTATTCAGCACTGAGCAAAGGCATATTACAGTAATTCCGAACAGCTCTATGAAGTGATTGATATATGTCCATTCCCTGTTTTCTGGCAGACGACAAATAGCTGCGAATCCGTGCAAACATAGAACCACCGTCTGCACTCCTGAAGCAGCCTGAGATTTTCTGCTTTAACTTGGCCATTCGAACATCCCGCTCACTGCCATTGTTATCGAAGGGAATGGTAAAATCTGACATGAAGCGCAGTGTCTCAGCCTTGAACTCAGTGAGTCGTTTGAAGAGATTGTAAGCTTTAGTATTCTTGACTTTCTTGCGCTTAAGCTCCTCTCGTTGCTTCTCCATATAGACGACTTCTTTCATTAGAGCCCGCTGAAGCAACCGGTCATAAATCTTCTCGATTCGTTCACAGACAACACTTGGCATCTGTAGCATACCTATGGTCTTAAAGCCCTTGCAGTAATGCCAGGAAAGCCTCAGTAGCTTCATCAATCGCAACGCCAGTTGATTGCTGTCCCTATCAACAACACCCAAAAGCTCCCTCAGGTGATGGGCATTGCAAAGTACGTGAGTTGCCGCATATGCAAAATAGGATTTCCAATGATCATGAACCAGAACGCCGCCTGCAAATGTTAGCAGTATGCCCATCGTGTCCATGGCCTCACGACCTCGCTTTTCAGACAAGTAGTAGAGCGTCCATTGTTCATCCCGCATAACGTGTAGCCAGTGCAAAGAGCCCTCGGCCCGCATACCCGTTTCATCGGCTCCGGCAACAGACGATTCCCGCAAGGCGTCACGAATAACCTCTTCAGTAGAAGCCAGATTTTCATAGGTTCTGGCCACAAAATTGGCGACAGTGCCTGCACTTACACTCATTTTATAGAGAGTATTAAAATACTCTGACACGCGCTTAAAAGGCAGGAAATGGTATTGGTTAAGATAGACGGCCATAGCCTGTGTGGCTGAGCCATATTGTGCGGCAGCGGTAACACCTTCCGGGAATTCAGCCTGATTCCGACAACCACAAGTGCAGATTTTTACTTCAGCTCTATGGGCCGTTACTTCAAATTCACCCGGTCTCCCTGGTTCAAACACCTGTCGTTCAATATATTTGACCGGCTCACTATCAAGAAGAGACGCCTGACATTTATTGCATTCTTTAACCGGAAGGTACTCAATATAGTCAGGGATATCGACCTGTTTAAGACAAGTGCCCTGATGCCCTTTCTTTCCACCGGCTTTATTACCAGAAGACTGTCTCAGACTTTTAGGATTGGGTTTTTCATCCGATGGATCGGTACCTTTATCTGCGGAAAGGTCGTCAGAATGATCTGGAGAATTACTGTTTTTACAAGGTTTTTGATAACCATCAGACGATGGCGGCTTGCTGCTGTTTTGACTGTTCTTGCCAACCTTTTCTTCCAATTCTCGACATCGCTCTTCCAGACAGGCAACTCTCATCCGCAGCTCTGCATTCTCTTTCAAGAGAATCTCAGCCGACATAGTTGCGGGTAGTTCTGGAATCATGCTGGCGAATATTGTGGAAAAATGGTGCTTAAGAGGATGGTATAAAAATCAGAAAATTCCAGATTTATGTGGGGGTGCTGAACAGTTACACTGGACTTATAGATACCCAGGCTCAACAGCAGCAATATTGCCGCAAAAACCAGATTCCACAGAACCTGGTTTGGTGGCTTTTCCATTTGCAAAGGCTGGCCTTTTACGGGTTTACCCTGCAGCATCAGCGACTACTTCAGGGTCTTTTGCCATTCGGAACTTTCGAACCACTTGGCATAAATCTTATCGTAAGTACCATCACCCTGAATCTGGGTCAGGAAATTATTCAACCAATTAACAAAGTCCGGATCCCCCTTACGAACTCCCCAGGCCAGCGGCTCATAGGTAAAGGGTGTATCCAGATGAACCAGCTTACCCGGATTCTGGCTGGAATAGACCGCATTAAACGGCAGGTCATAGATAAATGCATCTGCCTTGCCATTCACAACCTCGATGGCACCCTCAGATTCGGTTTCAAACAGTCTCAGTCTGGCTTTACTCAGATAACGTTTGGCTGCAAGATCGCCAGTAGTTCCCAGCTTGGAAACCACCGTATATTTGGGATTATTCAGATCTTTATAAGACTTGATCTCCCCTTCAAGGCCATTACGCAGCAATATACTCTGGCCAATGACAATATAGGGGTTAGCAAAGTTAATCTGCAGGTTACGCTGGGAAGTCAGGGTCATACCGGACATAATGATGTCAAACTTATCCGTCACCAGAGCCGGGATAATGCCATCCCAGGCAGTATTCACAATTTCCAGCTCTACGCCCATGGACTTGGCCATCTGCCGGGCAACGTCCACATCAAAACCAACGATTTTACCCTGCTTATTGGTCATTTCGAATGGCATATAGCCTGCATCCAGGCCAATACGAAGCACCTTGCGCTCCATGATATTGTTTAGCGCAGACTCTTCCCATATCGGGTTATAAGAAGCAAAAAGCGAGGAACTGAACGCCAGCAGAAAGGCCAGCATCACCGTGATTTTTTTCATGGCTCTTATTGGATTACAGACTGTTCCCAGATTGAACCTGGCTGAAGCACTTATCATTAAAGGCTCTCAGAGCTTTGCTCGGCAATTTGCCCTCAAGCCTTACATTGCGTGGTCCACATCCAATTTTCACTGCAGAGCAGTTCGGAAATCAAATAGAGCCTTTTTCATTATAACTCCTTTCCGCTACCAGAAATCCTATACTACTGGTGCCAGAACTTTTTTATCATTATGCACGGCAAATCCCTGGCCGCTTTAACCTCGCAATTATCTGGTTATACGAGGAGACACTCTGCATTGTACATATCCTGTCGTTTTTTACCAACACTACTAATCCAACTCATCCATATCTGTATATTTCTGTTCCCAACCCTGCTCTATATAGCCACGTAATTTACTTTGTACCTGATCATAAAAGCAGGGAATCGGTGGATTAAAGAAACTTGGGTACTTGTTGCGCTGTATGCCCTTAAAACGGTCCTGACCGGCCTTAATTATCTGGGAAAACTCAGCAGATGACTTCGTGGTAATCGAGTCTGCATCCAGGATAATTGAGGGGGACTGACCATTTCTGAGAAGCTCGCGGTTAATCAGATAAACAGTCGTTCTGCCATTTCCATCAGCAAAATAGTGGAGAAACATCAACCGCTTTGCCAGCCGGGCAATGGATAAGCGGACGGCTTCCGGAGCCGAAGTGCTTTTCAGCACTTTAGTGTGATCAACCAACAATCTTATCAATACTTCTTTCTTGCGATTATTACCTTTGTCAGGTTCATCACTATAAGTTCTGACAGTGATCTTCCCCGGACTCGCATCATTGCGCGAATAGTAACCACAAATATGAAAAACCGGGAGATTATCTGCAAATAGATTATCCATAACTTGATATTTTTGGTTGCACTCCTTAACAAATAGCATCATTTCAAGGTAGCCGTCCGAAGTAAATTTTTCTTTCGGAATATCAAATACATGTGATTCATAAAAATCATACGTTGGCAATATGGGTTGGCCAAAACAAGTCTTGACATCCTTAGTCAGAAGTTGATGAATCTGATGCAATATCTCAAGAGTCACCGGTTGAAGATCGTCACCGTGCAGTTGCTCCAACATACTGGCAAAGGCTTGGCCAAGATTATGAACCGTATTGGCATCAAAATTTTGGGCATCTGCCCCCAGATAATAGTCGTCCGTCGAGCCAAACAGCATTGGAAAATAGACTGCCGGAAATCCCCGGGTAATTTGATTCCTGTCCATTGCAACCTGTAATTCCGGAAGGAATCTTCTATGACTGATGATTCCATCAATAACGGCACCATAACACCCGCCCGGATGCTCTTTAAAAACGCCAAGCAGATAATCAGCCGAAAGTTTTTTCCCACCATCCAGTTTAGAAAAAGTTAAACTCATCAGCTGAAGAAAAACAGCCTTTACCTCTCTATCTTTTAATACATCACCGACCAGTTCATAATCATATTCAATAACCGGTTCTCTTGCTTTAATAAGAGCATCTATCAGAATCCCTGATACAACCGGAAAAAATCGGATAAATCGAGGAGTATAACTATTATCACAGTCAGGCTTTGATGGTCGTACAAATTTCTTGCAAAGCTTAATGTCATTTTCCAGTAATGTCTGCAAAGCATTCTGAACCCTTGCTTTCATTTCTGTTTTTTGAATAGCGGCTTTTTGACTAAAAGCCTTTTGATTAAGAACATCGACAACAGATAACCGTCCGGTTAACGGTTGCCCCCTTCCATCTTCTTTAAAACCCGGGCCAGAATCGACCCCTGACAGGCCCCCCTTTTCACAGGGTGTAACATGGTAAGACCCCATTCTGCCACCCGCACGTTCTTGTTGATAAGCAGGGTGAGTTTGAACAAAGCAGGGGTTAGGTGAGCCTGAAATTTTATCACTATCCATAGAATGCCCGCGCTCATTCTTAACAGGAGAGATGTAGATAGTAATAAACCCGAAAAGTTCCAACTAAAAAAACAAGGGCATTCAGGTGGTAATGAACAATGACATAGCTTCTGAGAAAATGATGTCTGAACAAAGAACTGCCGGCATTGCCGGCAGAATTAGACTGAATGTGTTATAAAACTGACATCAGGCAGCTAAAGCACCCATCGCATACTGGCTGCGAAGTTCCTGAATACGACTCATGTAGTTGTTGTACTCAGGAGATCCATGATGGGCATAGTGCATGTTTTTGAACAGGCCTGTCAGCTTGATAAAGTAATCACGCACTTCTTCTTTGTCGCTGAAGCTGTACTGCTGACGAATCAGGCTCACCACCAGGTCAAAGTTTTCCTGCTGACGATTGATCGGGCAGGAAGCGTCCACATCATCAAAAGCGTCCTGTTGCAGGTAAACCATGTCCAGCAGGTAAGATTTCTGGTAAGTCACGTAATCTTCCAGAGTAATACCCTCTTCACCGGTTACCTGCATCATCTGGTTGATGCTGTCACCGCGAACCAGCAGTTCCTGCATCTCCCTAACGTTGCTGACCCACTCCGGTGACAGGTTTTTGGAGTACCAGTCTTCCAGCTGATCCAGATAACGGGACCAGGAGATCAGTGGATCAATCGCCGGGTAGAAGCGCTTGTAAGCACGATCATAAGAGAGACCAAGGAATGCCTTTACGGTACTCAGGGTTGCCTGGGTCACAGGCTCTTCAAAGTTACCACCGGCCGGTGATACCGAACCGATCATGGTCAGGGAGCCTTCATCACCGTCTTCGTTGCGAACCACACCACAGCGCTCGTAAACCCCCTTGATGGCAGAGTCCATATAGGCAGGGAAGCCCTCTTCACCGGGAATTTCTTCCAGACGGTTAGAGGTTTCACGCATGGCCTGGGCCCAGCGGGAGGTAGAGTCAGCCAAGGCCAGAACGTTATACCCCATCTGGCGATAGTACTCACCCAGGGTCAGACCGGTATAGATAGAGGCTTCGCGGGCAGCCACCGGCATGGACGACGTATTACAGATAATTACCGTACGATCGATCAGGGCACCACCGGTCTTTGGGTCCTGCAGATGCGGGAACTCTTCAATGGTTTCTACTACCTCACCGGCACGCTCGCCGCAGGCAGTAACAATAACGATATCCGCATCGCAGTAACGGGAGAAACCGTGCTGCAGCACTGTCTTGCCAGAGCCAAATGGTCCCGGGATGCAGCCGGTACCACCACGGGCAATCGGGAAGAAAGTATCAACGATACGGGTGGTGGTGATCAGTGGCTGGTTAGGGTAAAGACGCTCGGTCTTTCCCTTGGCAGCAAGGGTTTCAGAAATGGACTTACGCACCGGCCAGCGCTGGTACATGGTCAGGGGAATTTCTTCACCCTTATGGTTTTTAACACGTGCTACTACGGTGTCAACAGAGAAGTTACCCTCCTGAATCCAGACCACTTCCACTTCACCCACAGTATCAAACGGGATCATGATTTTATGGGTAAAGCGACCTTCCGGAACGGTACCAAAGGTTTCACCGGCACGGAGTTTATCGCCAATTTTAGCCACTGCCGTGAATGCCCAGTTCTGGGTGCGATCCAGGGACTCCACCTGAACACCACGCTGCAGGAAGCGGCCATGCAGATTGGCCAGACGCTCCAGAGGGTTCTGCAGACCGTCGTAAATCATGCTGAGAATACCAGGCCCCAGATCAACAGACAGCATGTGTCCGGTCTGGATGATCATGTCACCCACAGCAACGCCACGGGTTTCCTCAAACACCTGAATATCGGCCGTGTTGCCACGAACACGGAGAATCTCAGCCATCAGCTGTTCTTCCACCGCTTCATTGGCGCGACGGCTTGGCAGTACGTAAACTACCTCGTTCTTAACCAGAGGCTTTCTCTCACCATCCGGTCCGGCGATGCTTTCGATGGTGATGATATCACCCATCACCGCTACCACCCGGGCAGAGGCCTGTTGCATCAGATCTGTTTTTGTCTCTTCAGTCATGTGTATAACCGTTGTCGTAAATCGTCAGCTGTAAATCGTCGTGGACACTTCTTTCATAAACGACACTGTTGACGTTTAATCCGGGGAACCCGGCAATTGGTGGGCAAATTCGCCCAATGCCTGCTGGGTCAGCTCATTAAACCGAACCACTGCCTCTTCGCCATTATAGGCCGTCCAGCGCGCCACCAGGTTCCAGCGGAGCAAATAGATCACCACGGCTTCAAAATCAAAACGATGCCTGGCACCAAGCTCATTCAGCTTGTCCCACACCGCTTCCATCACTGTTTTTTCCAGCGTGAGGTAGTCTTTTTTGCTCAGGCATTCAACCGCCACCGGAATCCACGGAAATGCATTCTGCAGGCCGAGGGTTGGATGATTCCAGTTGCGGCGGATGTAAGCGTAGCGGCTACCGTAACTCCATTTCGCAGACGTCGGGGCCTGTATACCATTGGCCTTGCGTCTCAGTGCAGCAGCAATGGTTCGCATATCCAGACGCCAGTTCACCAGCTCTTTCAGATCAGGGCTGTCCAACTCCTGCAACAGGCGCTCTGCCAGGTTGATCAAATACGCTTCTTTGATCTCTTCACCCAGGTGGCTCCAGTGAACCAGCTGTTCAACCTTAACCAGGGTTTCACGATCTGCCGTGGACAGCATGGCCAGACGACGATCCAGCTGAATTCTGGAGATAGGCGTAATCTTGCTGTTAAACAGTGAGTCAATATGCGGCAGCGATGTCAGCAGGGTATAGTAGGCATTTTCAGCCATTGCATTCTCCTCGGGAACAGCCCGTGAACATTGTCCGGTGAAGGAGCCCCTGTCCGCTCACCCGGTGCGAAGTCGCAGGGTGCCCGGCACGATCTATCTCATGGGCCCGGAGTTTACGCCCTTCAACAGGCTCAGGACGGTCGGGGTTCGGAGGCTCACAAACACGGAAGTTATTCAGATACTGCTCCTTAACATGAGCGTGTGGCAGAAATTAATCCGCCATCACGAACTGACACCAGCAATTATTTAATAATGCCTTCCAGCAGGGCACGGAAACGTGGCTGCAGGTGCTTCAGCAGAACCGCAGCAACGGCTTCATCGGTCAGCTCTACCTGGATATCCTTATCTTTCAGACGGAACGCAATGCCACTCTGGCTGGCACCGCCAACGGCAAATGTCACGCCATCCTGAAGCATCTCACTGGCGCGCTTCATGGCGAACTCCAGCAGACCACCCGCCTTGAGTAGCTCAGGATTGTCACGCAGCTCATCCACGCCAATCACTTTTCTGGGCAGGATAACTTCGATGTTGTTTTCGCCACGCAGGTTATTCTGGCCAGCGACTTCAAGAATCATGGCTTCCAGCAGTTTGTCGCCTTCCATGGAATGGCTGACCACCGCGCGAATCTGCTCAGAGAATTTTTCCAACAGGTAGTCTTTCAGCTCAAGGATGGCATTTCGCTCAGCCAGCTGCAGTGCTTCTTTACCTGCCTTGGTAATAAAATCGGCTTCTTCACGGGCCTTGCCAACAATGGCACTGGCACGCTTTTCGGCATCCTCGATCAGCTCAGCGGCTTTGGCTTCAGCATCAGAAATAATCTTGCCCGCTTCCTGGCGACCACTGTCGACACCCTGGTTACGCAGCTTTTCGATTAATTCCTGAACACCGACGGAAACGGTTTTCCCGGTTTGTTTTTCAGGCGTTGCAGTACTCATTATCTAATCCTGTCTTGGCTCATGGCTGTCTTGGCTCATGGCTGTCTTGGCTCACGGCTGTCTTGGCTCATGGCTGTCCTGGCTCATGGGTCAGTGAGTTTTTGTCACCACAAAGACACAAAGGCACAGAGAAATGATTATGCAAACTTAGTGTCTTAGTGACTTTGTGGTTCCAATCATTCACCACATCATCAGGCAGCAATGCCCTGACCCATGACCAGTGCGAATACGAAAGCAAATACCGCAAAGCCTTCTACGATCGCCGCAGGTGCGATAGACAGACCAAATACTTCCGGCTTGTTTTTGGAAGCATTGATGGCCGCCGCAACCGCCTGTCCCTGGTATACCGCAGAGTACATCAGGGCAACACCGGTCAGCAGACCAATACCAAACAGACCCGGAGCGCTGGCCAGAGTGACACCGATACCACTCAGGGTAAACATGATGACAATGCCGTAGATAACCTGGGAAGATGGCATGGCAGAGAGACCGACGAACTTACCGTAGCCGCTCTCAACATCCAGCATCGCACCACAGGCAGCCTGTCCTGCGACAGAACAGCCGATTGCAGAACCCACTGCACCCAGAGCAACCGGCGCGAAAACACCTACCCAACCCAGTGCGATAATCAGTGCATCCATTGTTAATCCTCTTCTTTACTAAAAGTGGTTCGTTGATTAAAAGTCGTTCTTTGGTTAAAGACTTTGAAAGGGTAGCCTTCGTCAGACAGTCCCCAGTTGACAAATTCAATGACGTTAAGACGCATGCCGTGAACCACACCACTCATAATGCACAGTGCAAAGTTAAGGAGGTGACCCAGCAGCAGAATGATTCCCGCAAACAGCACACCGGTAACGGGGCTGGAATTAAGAACGTCCATGGCCAAAGAGTTAAACGTCATGGCCAGGGATGCTCCGGACAGGCCGAGGGCAAACAGGCGCATGTAACTGAGCACATCACCAAAAGCAGCGGTAATGTTGTAGACGGCTTTCAGACCATCCAGCATTCTCAGAATAAGGTCCTTGAAAGATTTCACTTCACGGCTGCTGGAGAACAGGAATACCAGCAGGGCACCGACAATCATCAGTCCCGGGCCAATGGTGATTTCAAAGGCTTTTGGCAGCGTGCCGGTCATGCCCAGCCACAGCGAGAGACCACCACCCATCAGGCCGGCCCAACCCAATGGGGCAAGGGCATAGCTTGAGTCACGATTGACCACCGCCGTCATGACGTTGGCAACCACCAGGTGAGCAACACCAATCACCACCGACAGTTTCATCATGGCGTTGTAGTCATTGAGGTCAATGAAGGCCAACGTACCCAGGAAACTGTCACCAGCAGGCGCAGCGCCAAAGTAACTGCCAATAAAGACACCCCAGACGACACCCGCAGCAGACATAAAGTACCCCAGGTTCATCAACCGACGTCCGGTTTCACTCCCCTTTAGTTTTCCTCGCATGAGGAAAATAATCAGGGCAAAAATCAGACAGTACATGGCGTCACTCATGATCATCGCAAAGAACAGCGAGAATGAGTAAAACACCACATTACCCGGATCCCAGGTACGGTAGTTTGGTGTCTGGAAGAAGCCAAGGGCATCCGCACCACCGCCGGTTCCGGCCGGTTTGTCCAGCAACGTCGGAGGATTGTCGTCTGCCGTCGGGTCTTCAAATATTGCGGCAACACCATGAGCAGCCGTGAAGGCTTCAACATTGGCCTGCTCAGCAACCGGTACCCAGCCCTGGACCAGGAAGAAACTGTCTTCATCCATGGTGCCACCGGTGGCCTGCTGCAGATCGGCACTGTCCAGGCGGGCTGCCAGTACCTGATCCAGGAGATAGTTCCAGCGCGTCAGTGCTTCACGTTCTGCCAGCAGTTCCTCGATGGCATCCTCTGCTTCATCCAGCATCTCTTCCAGACGGGAAAGCGGAATCTTACCCACATGAGAACGATGAACGGGCAGCAGAACATCTTCCGGTTCTTTATCAGAGACAACAATAACGTAACTGTCTTTCTGGCTCTGATGGATCAGTTCCCAGGGCAGATCACACGCTTTTAGTGACTCCCTCAGTGCCGTCAGCTCACCGTTGGGCAGAACATAAAACCAGAGCCGCTGGCCATTCAGGTCAGACAGGGCAGGAAAGGTAAACTCTCCCCAGGGGCGCACTTCCCGAATACGTTCCTGCAGTTTGTCGCGAATATCGGACTGCTCACGGAACTTCGACTTATTGTCCAGAATCTTATGAACAATGTCGTCTACCCGGGCAGCGTCCTTGCGCTCGCTGAAGTTGCGAACCTGCCTTCTCTGTTTTGGGCTGCGCTCCAGCCACGCTTTCGCTTCGCTGGCTTCTGCAGGCTGTACCTGAACATCAGCCGGTTTCTCGGTTAATGGAATCAGATGCAGACAGCCGAGGGATTGCAGCTCTTTAAGGATGCCGCTCTTCTCCTGGCTTGGCCCGTAAAGGGTGATCTTTTTAAGTCGTTTAATAGCCATAATCAATGCTTTCGCAGGGTATGCGTGTCAGGTTCTTACCGAGAACCGGACACCAGCCGACTCAGCTCGCCTGCGAATGACCTCCTTTGGCTTCCTGGGCCAGAACCTTGCCCTTGGAGAGCTTGGCGTTCATGACGCTGGCTCTGTCCTGGTCAGACATATAGATCTGGATTTTCTGGATGTTCTTTTTGGTCTGGGGTATCAGAACCTTGGAGAACAGGTTTACCCGCTGGGACGTAGTACGTGTTGCCTTGTCCAGCTCCTTGTGGCGCAACTGACGAACCTGAAGCTCTATTCTCAGGCGAATCATCTGCTGCAGAAGCTCAACCAGGTAATCAACCCAGTGGGGTTTGGCCAGATCACTGTATGGTGTCAGCGCAATTTCAATGTGCTCTACCAGAGGAACTGAGGTTCCGACAATATTCTCCTGGGTCAGACGCACATCCGTCACCTTCACCAGGTTGTCCACCGGAACATCCTGTCTTGCCAGCATCGGGAGCTGCTGTCTGACCAGCTGCTCCACTTCCGCCAGATGTTCCCGGGTTTCTGCCAGTGCCTCTTCGGCCTTCTTACGTTCCATCATCAGCTGCTGACGCTTGAGCTCAAGTGCCGGCAGATAACGGTTGTACGTTTTTAAACTGCGCTTCTCTTTGTTTAATGAACTTTTGTTGAGAGCTACCTTGGCCATGATAATTACGCCTCAGCTGCAGCTTCAGAAGCTTCCTCAGCACTCTGTGCATCGCTCTCTGAACCAGAAAGCTGCTCCGGATTTGGCCAGTATTTTTCCAGCAGACTCTGTTTCATCAGGGTCTCTTCAGGACCAAAACATTCAGCCATGGTCTCCCAGCACTTATCCAGTGCTTCTTCCAGCGACATAGCCGCATCCAGAGACATAAAGCGTTTCTTGAACAGCTTGCCGAACTTGATGGTTTTCAAGTCATAGCTGGACAATTCAAAAGCCATGGCCTGCTTCTGAGCCGCATTCACCGAGTCCGAGTAGAAGCGAATCATGGTGTTCATGATAGCGGGATGGTCTTCGCGGGTTTCTTTACCCTGAACCATCTGCTTCAAACGGGACAGGGAACCAAATGGGTCCAGGTGCCCTTCGTGCAGGTAGAACTGACCTTCGGTGATATAACCGGTGTTGTCCGGAACCGGGTGAGTCACGTCATTACCCGGCATGGTGGTCACCGCCAGAATAGTGACAGAACCTGCACCCTTGTAGTCACAGGCTTTTTCATAACGACGCGCCAGCTGTGAGTACAGGTCCCCCATATAACCACGGTTTGCCGGGATCTTGTCCATGGCAACACCGATCTCTTTCATGGCATCGGCATACGAGGTCATGTCGGTCAGCAGAACCAGAACCTTTTTGGACTCTTCTACGGCGAAGTGTTCAGCCACAGCCAGCGCCATATCCGGCGTCAGCAGACGTTCAACCGTCGGGTCAGACGCCAGGTTGGTGAACATAACGGTACGGGCAGATACACCGGCTTCCTCGAAGGTGGTGCGGAAGAAGTGGTAATCATCGAAGATCAGGCCCATGCCACCGAAGACAACCACATCCGCCTCTGCCTGAATGGCAATACGGGCCAGGAAGCGGTTGTAGGGTTCACCGGCAACGGAGAAGATAGGAATCTTCTGGGACTCAACCAGGGTGTTGAAGACGTCAATCATCGGTACATTGGTACGTACCATGCGGGAAGCCAGTACACGACGAACCGTGTTTACCGAAGGTCCATCAATCTCCACCTTGGGATCCTGCTCCAGTGCCGGGCCGCCATCAATTGGCTCACCGGCACCATTAAAGATACGCCCAAGAATATTGGGGGAGTAGGTCGTCTTCATAGGCTGACCCAGGAAGCAGACAGAGGCTCCGGTGGATAGCCCCTTGGTGCCGGCAAAAACCTGGAGAGAAACCTCTTCATGGTCAATCTTGATGATCTGCGCCATGGAGTATGTCTGTCCATCCTGCTCAATCAACGCCAGGTCACCATAGTTAGCCTGGGCATTACCCTCAGCCAGGTTAGGTACGTGGACGCGAATGAGGTCACCAACGATGCTGAGAATATTGGTGTATCGCAATAGGCTCTGGGGCATTACTGCTCCTCTATACTGCTGGGAAAATGAAAAGAGAATGGATCATGGGCACAGGAGATCATCAGTCATACAGGTGGTGCTGAGTAAATGCGGCACACCTCATTGCACACAACATAAGCCAAGTGTCGTATGTTTGAACTGATAAAGCTCAAACACTGATTTGTACTGCTGGCTCTATCCAAGCCTCCTGTGAACAATCTTTTCGGCTCATTTTTCTGTTGATATAAGATCCCTGTCTCAGCTCGTAAAGCCACCTTCCAGCCTGGTTGAGCCAGTTAGATGCAGAACGCCTGCACCTTCACCAAGCCTCCACCAGACCTTCACCAGTTCAACTCGTGAAATACGGTTTTACAGCCGTTGAGTTTGGAACCTTATATCAACAGACCCTAAGAGTAGACAATTCCACGATTTTCGCAGAGTTCTACCTGAACAGCAGGTCAGACTCATCGCTTCCTGCAATGCTGGTGGGCAACCGTCGTTTGTACGAACTGCCCACTCTCTACTGACTAACGGCTTCCACCTAATGTTTCCACCATCACTGCCTTAATGGTATGCATACGGTTTTCCGCCTGATCAAACACAATGGATGCCTCGGACTCGAATACGTCCTCGGTGACTTCCAGACCGTTCATACCAAATTTGTCGGCGACTTCTTTGCCAATCGCTGTGTCTTCATTGTGAAAGGCCGGCAGGCAGTGCAGGAAACGGACATTGCCATTGCCTGTTTTTTGCATAACTGCCGGATTAACCTGGTAGGGCTTCATCAGTTTGACCCTTTCATCCCAGGCTTCCATCGGCTCTCCCATGGAAACCCATACGTCGGTGTAAAGGAAATCACAGCCCGCTACCGCATCATCCACTGACTCACTAATCGCGATCTTTGCACCGGTTTCCCGGGCAATGTTCCGACATTGCTCGATGAGAACAGGATCGGGGAAAAATTCTGCCGGTGCAGCGATCCTGAAATCCACTCCCATCTTCGCACAGCCAACCATCAGCGAATTGGCCACGTTGTTGCGACCATCTCCGAGGTAGCAGAGCTTCATCTCACTCAAAGAGCGACCATTACCGTGTTCCTGCATGGTCAGAAAATCCGCCAGTACCTGGGTTGGATGCCAGTCATTGGTGAGGCCATTCCATACCGGCACACCGGAATAGGCAGCCAGATCTTCGACATGCTGCTGCAGGTGGCCACGAAACTCGATGCCATCGTACATACGTCCCAGCACACGGGCGGTATCTTTAACAGTCTCTTTGCTCCCCATCTGCGAGCCACCACCGATATAGGTCACATTGGCCCCCTGATCAAAACAGGCCACCTCAAAGGCACATCGGGTTCGGGTCGAAGCCTTTGCAAAAATCAGGGCAATATTTCGCCCGGTCAAAAACTGCTCCTCAGTACCGGACCGCTTTGCTGCTTTCAGCTGTGCTGCGCGTTCCAGTAAGTGACTGATCTCCAGCGGAGAAAAGTCCAGTAGCTTGAGAAAATGGCGGTTCCGCAAACTCCTCTCGATATCAACAGTCATATACAGTGTCCTGCGTCAGGTCATTTATTGTTCTTGTAACTATTCAGCACTGAGCAAAGGCATATTACAGTAATTCCGAACAGCTCTATGAAGTGATTGATATATGTCCATTCCCTGTTTTCTGGCAGACGACAAATAGCTGCGAATCCGTGCAAACATAGAACCACCGTCTGCACTCCTGAAGCAGCCTGAGATTTTCTGCTTTAACTTGGCCATTCGAACATCCCGTTCACTGCCATTGTTATCGAAGGGAATGGTAAAATCTGACATGAAGCGCAGTGTCTCAGCCTTGAACTCAGTGAGTCGTTTGAAGAGATTGTAAGCTTTAGTATTCTTGACTTTCTTGCGCTTAAGCTCCTCTCGTTGCTTCTCCATATAGACGACTTCTTTCATTAGAGCCCGCTGAAGCAACCGGTCATAAATCTTCTCGATTCGTTCACAGACAACACTTGGCATCTGTAGCATACCTATGGTCTTAAAGCCCTTGCAGTAATGCCAGGAAAGCCTCAGTAGCTTCATCAATCGCAACGCCAGTTGATTGCTGTCCCTATCAACAACACCCAAAAGCTCCCTCAGGTGATGGGCATTGCAAAGTACGTGAGTTGCCGCATATGCAAAATAGGATTTCCAATGATCATGAACCAGAACGCCTGCAAATGTTAGCAGTATGCCCATCGTGTCCATGGCCTCACGACCTCGCTTTTCAGACAAGTAGTAGAGCGTCCATTGTTCATCCCGCATAACGTGTAGCCAGTGCAAAGAGCCCTCGGCCCGCATACCCGTTTCATCGGCTCCGGCAACAGACGATTCCCGCAAGGCGTCACGAATAACCTCTTCAGTAGAAGCCAGATTTTCATAGGTTCTGGCCACAAAATTGGCGACAGTGCCTGCACTTACACTCATTTTATAGAGAGTATTAAAATACTCTGACACGCGCTTAAAAGGCAGGAAATGGTATTGGTTAAGATAGACGGCCATAGCCTGTGTGGCTGAGCCATATTGTGCGGCAGCGGTAACACCTTCCGGGAATTCAGCCTGATTCCGACAACCACAAGTGCAGATTTTTACTTCAGCTCTATGGGCCGTTACTTCAAATTCACCCGGTCTCCCTGGTTCAAACACCTGTCGTTCAATATATTTGACCGGCTCACTATCAAGAAGAGACGCCTGACATTTATTGCATTCTTTAACCGGAAGGTACTCAATATAGTCAGGGATATCGACCTGTTTAAGACAAGTGCCCTGATGCCCTTTCTTTCCACCGGCTTTATTACCAGAAGACTGTCTCAGACTTTTAGGATTGGGTTTTTCATCCGATGGATCGGTACCTTTATCTGCGGAAAGGTCGTCAGAATGATCTGGAGAATTACTGTTTTTACAAGGTTTTTGATAACCATCAGACGATGGCGGCTTGCTGCTGTTTTGACTGTTCTTGCCAACCTTTTCTTCCAATTCTCGACATCGCTCTTCCAGACAGGCAACTCTCATCCGCAGCTCTGCATTCTCTTTCAAGAGAATCTCAGCCGACATAGTTGCGGGTAGTTCTGGAATCATGCTGGCGAATATTGTGGAAAAATGGTGCTTAAGAGGATGGTATAAAAATCAGAAAATTCCAGATTTATGTGGGGGTGCTGAACAGTTACTTGTTCTTACTCACACTTTTCATGTCGTCATGCCAAGTCCGGCGGTCTGCACATAGACAGTAACACTGTCATTACGATCAGGAGTCAGGTAATCACCTCATCCATAGACCGGATATAGCTATCCAGCACCAAACTGAACTTCATTCGGACATAGACTAGCGCCGGATGATACGGAAGGCATTACGTAATAGTACGTTTCCAGACTTTACTCTGCCTGTTAACGCTTTTTGTTTATTGTCACCTTACCTATGAAAACAGATCCACTGACCAATACATTACACTGCGCTGTCATTTTTCCCGATTTCCCGATTTCCCGATAAGCGACCGTTATCCCCTCAGCCTTTTGTTGGCGCAACTTTCATACCGGGACTATCCTTACGTCAATCTGCAATCTGCCACTCATCGCCATTCTCAGGCATACGTTTCTGTGTAGTACCAAATTCCTGTCACGCCGCTTTCTTCGAGGTTGATTATGAAAATCACCAAACGAGCATGGCCAGTCCTGATTATCTCTGCTCAGTTTGACGCTAACAATGATGAAGGTTTACGTCTGCGAGCACTGGTTGAGAACCTGGAAGAAGTTCAGGAACTGACCGTACACCCATCATTCAGTTATGAAGACGGTGTGGAAATATTCATGTCCCGTTCTGATTTGGGGGCGGTCATTATCGACTGGGACATTCAAAGCGAAACCGGCACTGAGAATATGGAGCCGGAAGCACTGATCAGCCTGGTTCGCTCACGTAACCGACATATTCCGATCCTGCTCCTGACCGAACGACTGGGCGCAGCTAATATTCCTACTCATGTCCTTGAGATCATTAATGATGCCCTGTGGAAAACCGCCGATACCATCGAATTTCTGGCCGGGCGTATTAATGTTTTTGTCAATGAGTATATCCGAAGTGTCTACCCGGGCTTTTTTGGTGCGCTGGTTGAATACGCCCAGGAGTACAAATACGCCTGGCACACCCCTGGCCATATGGGTGGCGAAGGCTTTCTGCACAGCCCTGCAGGCAGGGCCATGCATGACTTTTATGGTGAAAATGTCTTTCGCGCCGATCTCTCAGTCTCAGTGCCGGAGCTCGGGTCGTTGCTGGATCATTCCGGTGTGGTGGGCGATGCCGAGAAAAACTCTGCACGAGTGTTTGGCGCTGACTACACCTATTACGTGCTTAATGGCACATCCAACGTTAACCAGATCATCTGGCGCAGTCAGCTGGTCAGGGATGACATCGCCTTTGTTGACCGCAACTGCCATAAATCCCTGAACTACGCCATGGTCATCACCGATGCCTATCCGGTATACATGGTGCCAAGAAGAAACAAGCGGGGAATTATCGGCCCCTGCCGTTTATCCGAGTTCTCAGAAGAGTCCATCCACAGCAAAATTGATGCGCACCCCAATATTCCGGCAGAGATAAAAAGCCAGAGTACAGTAAAAATGTCAGCACTGACTAACTCAACCTATGACGGCATCTGCTACAACGTAATCAACATTAAAAAAGAACTTCAGCAAAGCGTCGAAAATCTCCATTTTGACGAAGCCTGGTATGCCTACGCCCGGTTTCATCCGATCTATAAAGATCACTTTGGCATGGCGGATGACGACAGGAACAGCGATCACCCCCCCATCTTCTGCTCCCACTCGACCCATAAACTGCTGACGGCTTTCTCCCAGGCATCCATGATGCATATCCGCAGTGGCAGTAAAGTCAAAATCAACCCGGATGAGATTAACGAATCCTATATGATGCACTCATCCACCTCGCCACAATACAGCATGATTGCATCGCTGGACGTTGCCACCAAAATGATGGACGACAACGGTGAAATTCTACTGAACGACATTATCCTGGAGTCTATTCGACTTCGCCAGAAAGTCACCCGCATCGCCAGAGAAATGAAGACCGCCAAAAGCTGGTTTTTCGAAATGTGGCAACCCCGCATCGTCAATTACGATGGCAGCGATACGGCGTTTGAAAATGTTCCGGTGGAATACCTGGGCAGCCACCAGCAACCCTGGGTGTTCAACCGAAAAAATGACTGGCACGGTTTTGACGAAATTGAAGACAACTATGCCATGCTGGACCCCATCAAGCTGACGTTCATCACGCCGGGACTTGATGACGTCGGCAACCTTACCGATGAAGGCATTCCTGCGTCCATCGTTACCGACTACCTGATCAAACACGGCATCGTCTGTGAAAAAACCGATTACTACTCTTTCCTGCTGCTTAACTCGCTGGGCACCACCAAAGCCAAACAAAGCTCCCTGCTCTCTGCACTGCTCAAATTCAAAGCCCTTTACGACAGCAATGCCCCTCTGGAGCAGGCACTACCCGCACTGGTCAATGACTATCCAGAGACGTATGCCGGGGTTGGCCTGAAGGATCACAGCAACAACATTCACCAGTATTTTAAAGAACAACAGCTGCTCGACAAGATGCAGGCGGCTTTCCAGGTGATTCCAGATCCGGCCATGAAACCCGCCGATGCCTACCATTGCGTCGTCAGGAAACAGGTTGAGTATGTCGAGCTGGAAGCCATGAAAGGCCGTGTTCCAGCCGTTATGATCGTTCCCTACCCTCCGGGCATCCCGATCATGATGGGCGGTGAGTCCATGAACGATAAAGCCAACCCCATTTTTGACTACCTGATGGCAAGACAGAATTTTGAAAACCTGTTTCCGGGCTACGAAAGCGATATACACGGCGTTGAACGGATAGAACGGGATGGCAAGAACTTTTTCCGCACCTTGTGTGTGAAGGAGTAACCGATCAACCGGGAGTTTCATGCTCCCGGTCAGCTCGTGGCAACCGATCCGATTCCTGCTCTTTAAAAAGAGAACGATGAAGAAAAAAACAGCAAGCCATGTACGTTTAAAAAAGCTGCCGCACAAGCTCAATGTTTTTACACTGACCATGATCAATGTTGCAGCCATTCTGGCACTCCATGCACTCCCCAGTCTGGCAGAGTACGGTTACTCACTGGTTTTCTATCTCGGCCTGGCAGCACTGTGTTTCTTTATTCCTTCCGCCCTGGTATCAGCAGAGCTGGCTTCCGGCTGGCAGGGTGAAGGTGGGGTCTACCTATGGGTTACCGAAGCTTTTGGCCCCAAGTGGGGGGTCGTTGCCATTTTTATGCAGTGGGTAGAAAACCTGCCCTGGTTTGCCATGGTGCTTTCTTTTGCGGCTTCTGCAGTGGCCTACATCATTCATCCGGTACTGGCAGACAACAAATGGTTTGTGGTCGGGTTTATCTGGCTGGCCCTGGCTTTTTCTACCCTGGTCAACCTGAGAGGGCTTAAGTTCTCTGCTCTGCTTAGCACCACGGGCGTTATTGTTGGCAGCATTATTCCCTGCCTGATTATTATCACCCTGGGGGGGATGTACCTTCTGTCAGGTAAACCCACTGCCATTCATTTTTCCTGGGCAGCCACCATCCCAACGTTTGAAAATCTCCAGCATCTGATGCTGATGGCGGCCATGCTGGTGTCGTTTACCGGTATGGAGATGTCAGCCGTTCACGTCACTGAGGTCAAAGACCCGGGAAAGAGTTATCCAAGAGCGATTTTTTCCGCCTGCGCTCTGATCATCGCACTATCATTGCTGGCATCGCTTTCCATCGCGCTGGTCATCCCGGCCAATGATGTCAGCCTGAGTGCCGGTGTTGATCAGGCGCTCAACACCTTCTTTACTATCCATAACCTCTCCTGGCTGGCCCCGGTCATTACCCTGCTGATTGCCTATGGTGCCATGATAATGGTGATCACCTGGATGATCGGCCCTTCCAAAGGGATTCGCGAAGCTGCCCGTGAAGGCTATTTCCCAAGCCTGTGGCAGAAGAGCAATAAATACGGTGTGCCTGTCCCCATTTTAATTCTACAGGCCTTACTGTCTGCCCTCCTGTCACTGGCTATTTTATTGATGCCATCAGTCAGCAGTGCCTTTATGTTAATGAATGCCCTCGCTGCACAGCTTTATCTGATCATGTATCTGCTGATGTTTGCTGCGGCAATCAAACTGCGCTATTCACGACCTGATATATACAGAAGTTATCGTATACCCGGCGGCTTCACCGGCATCTGGCTGGTTTCCGGAACGGCCATTATCACCAGCTGCTTCGTCTTTATCTTTGGCTTTATCCCTACCGCTTCAGTTCGTGCAGAAGGGTTAAACGCAATCTTTGACTATATCGGGTTTCTGCTGGCAGGGTGCCTTGTTTTCATGTTCCTGCCACTGTTTTATTTCCATCGTTCAGGGTACAGGAGTATTCACCATGTTAAGCGACACCGCTAAACAGCAAGGGGCTACCTCCCAACAGAATCCTTCCGGAAAAAACAGCGAAGCCAGGAAACTGGGAATGATTGGCGCCACATTTCTGATTATCTCCAGCCTGGCAGGCAGTGGCGTTATTGCCCTGCCCCAGCAACTGGCATTTACCGGTTCGATTACCCTGATTTCATTTATTCTGGTCACCGCCGGTGCGCTGTTCCTCACCCTGGTGTACGTCAGGGCCGGCGAACGTTTTCAAGACCCGAGCCCTACGGCGCTGGCCACCTCCATCAGTCCCATTCTCGGGGCCCAGTGTGGATTTTTCTATGTCTATGGCAACCTGATTTCCAATGTCTCCATCCTGATCGCCGGGTTGGGCTACCTGGCTATGTTTATCCCGGAACTGAACGACCCGATCGTGCTTGGCGTCACCATTATTGCGTTGATCTGGCTATTCGTTGCCCTCTCGTTGCGTGGCGTTGGCGTTATCGCCCAGGTGGTCTCCATCACCGTCACCCTGTTACTGGTGGCCGTGGTGCTGACCAGCGTACTGGGCTGGATCGAGTTCAGCCCGGTGCAGTTTCAGGAAAACTGGAATGTATCCGGCAAAGGTGAAGGCTCTGCCATTATGGCCGGCTTTGCCATTCTGATCTTCTCGTATGTCGGGGTCGAGAGCGTTGCCACCAATGCCGCACAGATTGAGAATCCCCATAAAGTGGTGCCCATTGCCACCATTATCGGCTTTCTGATCGTGGCTGTTTTTTACGTCCTGTCCACCACAGTCATAGAGGGCATGTTCACCGCTCAGCAAATCCAGGACGCCCCGGCCTCATTTGCCCTGTCCATGGAGAAAATTTCCCACTCATCCTATGTCGGGCAGACCGTTTCCCTGGTCATGTCGGTTGCCTGCATTGCCAGCTTCATCGTTTGGGGCTTAAACTCCGTGAGTGCCGCCAAAACCAGTGCCGACAATGGTTTTTTACCCAAGGCTTACTGCTATACCAACCGTTTTGGTATTCCCAGCATCGGGCTGGTAATCAACGCGGCGATTATGACTGTAGTGGAGGTGGTTCTGATGATGATGGGCAGCGATATTGCCGAAGCGTTTGATCTTTCCGTGACCATTTCGGTTCTGCTACTGCTGTTCCCTTATTTCTGGTCCGGTATGGCGTTGCTAAAACAGGATCGCGTGGAGAATAAGAAATCCCTGTCCAATATTATTATTGTCACATTGTCGTCAATATTTATTATCTCTGCCTTTGCCTCTGCTGATTTTGGCGAACTGATGATCGTTATCGCCATGGCCCTGATAGTACCGGGAATCTATGCAGTACTGATGAATGTCAAGATTGTGAGTGTGGATAGTAATGATGAACTCTGAGAACAGCGCTTGCCGCTCTTTCATTTTGCGCCACGCGCCCGAAAACATGACAGGCCATGTTATTTTGGCAGACACGACAGACGACACGCGACCTGTCAGATCCAGCTCAACGGCGCAATCCTGTCTTCTATTACTTCTCCAGTCACCGCGTTAACCACCATTTTATGCCTTACGCGATTACCATCCAGAAAGACAATCTCTCTTACCTTGATATTGTCTTTCATACGGCTTCTGGTTCTCAGCACAACCATCCCACGGTATTTTTCCCGTGCCTTGTTGATAATCTGCTCAAGGGATATCTGCTTACCATCGGGTTTCATGTCGTAGGTTTCGTCCGTAATTACCCTACCGGTATAAGCGTCCATGGTTAACTGGTGTCGCTTCATTTTAAACTGTTTGTCTGTCAGCTCTATAACATACACCATACTGCCATCCTGTCTCTCCAGCCAGGTTCGCGTTCTGTTCGATCCGGGATATTTACGCTCGACTTTCGACAATATCTCTTCCATAGGCATGGGCATCTGCATAGGGGCATGATCAACCTGCTTGCCACTGAAAGCGTCATAAATAACCCGTTCCAGCTGGTTATTGGCATCCATAAAGTCAATAACAACCACCTTCTGGCGACTCTGTTCCAGCAACCGGGCTGAGTGTACAACCACGTCAGAAGCCTGATTACCAAACTTATTTCGTGTTATCACTATCAGCTGGTCAAGAGGTACCATCGATCTCAGCTTGTCTGGCTGTTCAAGGTGTGCCGAAATGGCAGCCGTGTTGCTGCCTGCAGCAAAAACCACAGGTAAGGGCAGAGCCAGACCCGCCAATACTCCTGCCACCAATGGTGTACTAAAACTGAACACTTTCATCAAATCACACCTGATTTTATACAGCAATTTTTACAACAAGAGCTGAGGAAACAACACGAACTACCACCGGACATGGGTATGAAGATCATCGAGAGGAAGCGGAAAAAACACAAAGACAGAGAGATAACAGACGTCAATAATAATAGTTTCTACACCCATTCATACCGAGCGCATACCGTTAATTTAGAATTGTTTTTCCATAATTCAAGTAGCTGTAGCGATACCTGATTGGAAAGCCTGATTGCAAAACCTGGTTGGAAAACTGGAGGCTACAAATTAAAGAAGGAATAGAAACTTGTTAATTTTTTCCCCGCCGCCTGAAGCGATATAGGCTGGAAACGTATCGTAGTTCCGGGCACTGCCTGTGCCAGCCTGTTCAAATCCAACTGGGCAACACAACCGAATTTGGGGTAGCCACCCAGTGTCTGGTGATCACGCATGAGAATAATTGGCTGACCATTTTCAGGAATCTGAACAGCCCCGAGAGCGATGCCTTCAGAAATCACCCCGCTAAAGGGTGGAATGATAGCAGCCCCATCCAATCGATACCCCATTCGATCGCTGTTTGACGAAAGCGTAAAGCTTGTCTCAAAGAGGCTTTTGCGACTGTCTTCTGAGAAAGCCCTCGCTTGATAGGATTCAATCAGATTCAGCCGGATCTCCAGACCGTAGTCCGGAACATAACGAGCAGGAACCGTGCAATTAATTTCTGGTCTGAACAGCTGATGGGAAGTCGATTCAAGAAAATCCCCTATACCTATCAGACAACTTCTACCGCCGGCAGTTCCAAGCCCTCCAACACCATCTCTTACGACGGTCGCCACACTGCCAAAGACTGCCGGTGCAGCAAAGCCGCCGGGAATGGCCAGATACGCTCGAAGACCTTTTTTGGGAAACTGAAATGACAGCGTATCGCCTTTATTCAGATGAATGGTCTGCCACCCATCAACAGGCTGGCTATTGACTCTGGCCCTCAGGTCAGCCCCGGTTAACGCCAGCGTCACTGCTTGATGAGCTAACAATTTTGTTTGTCCCCCCATTATCTCCAGCTGCGAACAGCCCATACGGTTGCCCAGAAGATAATTTGCCCAGCAATACGCGTGCAGATCCATGGGGCCACCCTGGGTCAAACCCTGATGGCCCATTCCCGTTCGACCCGTATCCTGAAGCTGGGTCAGCATTCCCGGGTCTATGACTTCCAGTGCGACCACAAAGTGCCCCCAAGCTGAAAAAACTCATCCCGTGATATGGGCTGAAACTGTACAGACAGACCAACCGAAAAAGGCGACATGGGCGTCCTGGCAAAGTCAATCAGAGAAACCGGACAATTCCCAATAATTTGCCAACCTCCGGGAGAGTCGGTTGGATAGACTGCTGTTTGCTGCCCTGCAATCCCCACACTTCCCGCTGGCAGCATTTTTCTTGGCTCGATTTTTCTTGGCGTTGCAATAGTAGGAGCAACTGACCCCAGAAAAGCAAAACCGGGGCTGAAACCGATAGCACAGACGATATAAGTCGACTGACTGTGAATCTGGATAACCTCTTGCACTGTGCAGTTATGAAGTTGAGCAATCTCGGATAAATCCGGACCCGTCTCCGGACTGTAATAAACGGGTATGGTGATTATCTTGCTCACCTCAGGGGAACTATTACCTTGATCACCAGACAGGAAAAAAGCAGTAATCAGTCCCTGCAGCCTGCTTGCCAATGCCATGAAATCTGTTTTCAGAGGGTGGTACTGGATATAGATGGTCGTATAAGAAGGAATAACTTCAATGAGCTCTGACGCAAAGCGAGTCCTGATATGGTCAGCCAAACCGCCTATTTTTACCGCAAGCTGAGTATCAATATGATCACCCAGCTGTATGATCAACGCCGTTTCTGAGACAGGCCGGATATCCATCATGGCCCTGAGTCTGCTGACATGACAAGCTGCCGAATCTGTTGGACCAAAGCGATGGCATCAAGATTATCACCATGAACACACAAACTATCGGCTTTCAGTTTCAGCCGTTTGCCGCTGATGGTGCTAACCTCTCCTGAGAGTAAACACCTGGTCTGCTCAAGGATCAGAGCCGAATCTCGGTGAACAGCACCTGGCAAGGATCTCGACACCAGCATGCCATGATCATCATAAGCCCTGTCTGCATAGGCTTCATAAATCAGTGGCACCCGATACCTGTCTGCTGTCTTTTTTTGTGGCTTATTATTGCTCAGGGCCTGAATCATGAGAGCAGGCTTGATATCCATGCTGGCTGCCGCAATCACCATCGCTTCAAATACATCAGGGTTATTCATCATCTCATGATATAGGGCGCCATGAGGTTTAATGTACTTTACCCGGGTGCCATGCTGCTGACAGATAGCATCCAGTGCGCCAACCTGGTAAGCCACCAGTTGCGTGATACTTTCAGGGGCGTGGGGAATAGGTCGACGACCAAACCCTGTCTTGTCATTATACCCGGGATGGGCCCCGACAGTGACACCACAGTCTACCGCCTGTTTCACGGTATCACTCATGATATCCGGGTCAGAAGCGTGAAAGCCGCAGGCTATATTGGCCATATCAATCCATGGCATAACCGCCTGGTCGTTTCCCATTTGCCAGGGGCCAAAACTCTCCCCCATATCACAATTCAGCTGCACGGGTTTACCTGTAAAGTTTGAGTACTTCTTCTGCCAGAATGGCAAGACCCTTATCAACGTCTTGACGATCACGGGTATAGGTCAGCCTGAGGCATTCATGCTTATGGGGCCAGTCATCGTCTATACCCGGGAAGAAGTAATGTCCGGAAACCACCAGCACGTTTCTTGCCTTCAGTCGTTCATACAGCTCAAGACTGGAGACAGGCAAGCCTTCAAACCATAGCCAGAGAAACATGGCCCCTTCCGGTTTATGAACATGCCAGGGAATATCACCCAGTTTCTCTTTCAGGCAATTCACAGCAAACCGGGCCTTCTCCTGATAGTAAGGACGAATCACATGCTCACAAAGCTGGTTAATGCTGTCATCCCGGATCATATCCAGTGCCAGCAGGCTGCCGGTACTGTTTGGCGCAAGATTCATAATGGCATTGATACCAGACAGTGCTCTGATAACCTGCTCATTGGCAATGACAATACCGGTTCTGACCGCTGGAAGCCCCAGTTTGGAAAGGCTCAGACAAAGAATGGTGTGCTCATTCCAGCGAGGGGTCGCCTCGGTAAAAATCAACCTTGGGAACGGTGTGCCGTAAGCGCCATCAATAATCATGGGAATATCATGCTGCAGGGCCAGACTATCAAGCCGCTCAATCTCCCGGTCAGTCAGCACATTACCCGTGGGATTGGTTGGCCGTGATACGCAAATCGCACCAATGCTTTCATCAATCACCAACTCCTGAAAATCGACCCGATACTTAAATGTATGCTGATCCAGGTGATCAATTTCCGGTTTATTGGCAGCAAAAAAGTTATCGCTCAGCCCGGCATCTGCATAACCAATATATTCCGGTGCCAGCGGTAACTGAATGCGCTTATGCCTGCCATCGCCATAAGTGCCGGCAAACATATTGAACAGCATAAAAAAAGCGGCCTGACTGCCATTGGACAAGGCAATATTGCTTTGTGTCAGCTGCCAGCCAAACTGACGATTAAGAAAAGCAGCCATCTCACGGACAAAGTCTTTTTCTCCCTGGGGAGGATCGTAGGTACCCACCAGCCGGGTAAACTCCGTCTGACTCTCGGTAATTTTGCGCAGTCGCTGCCTGAATACGGCTTCTACTTCGGGGATATGGGCCGGATTACCACCGCCCATCATAATCATATCTTTACCATCGGCGAGGGCATTGCCCAGATCATCCATTAAAGAGAGGATGCCGGAATGGCTGGTGAATTTTTCGCCAAAGGCAGAAAGCTTCATGCTTACCCCTGATTATTCTGGTCATCGGATAATGAAAGTGCAGTTATATAATGATGAAAAGAGGCTGTCTACAGCCCAAAGTCTCATCAGCGGGATATTCGTCAATGGTTGTATTTACCGGGGCATCGCCCAAACGACCCGCTACTCTTTCAGACTCTGCTATGTTAGGCACTACGTTTTTCGCCTTTACTTTATTCCTGCCATTGATGAGTTATCACCCGATCAGGTAAACGGTATCTGGAGTACGGAAATGCATTTGCTGACTTCTTTTCTGGACAAGCTTGGTGCCACAATAGCTCTTGTTTTAATGTTCTTTGCTGGCCTGTCAGCCTATGCGGATTCCGCTTTTCCTGATAGCGAGTTATCGGAGGACTACGAAGCACAATCCTCACCATTGAACTGTGAACATGATGATCAGACAGTGGAAGACAGGGTCGAATACGATGATAAACAGAAGCAGATTAAAGAAGGCCAACAACCGGGATGAAAACCAGACGATAAATCGCCAGATGACCATTCAGAGGATGAGCTAAGAGTAGCTGGAAGAGATATATACTTGGATTATTTGGCGTCCCCTAGGGGACTCGAACCCCTGTTACCGCCGTGAAAGGGCGGTGTCCTAGGCCACTAGACGAAGGGGACGCAAATCTTCGCACATTGCTGCAGCGGATGCGTATAATAATTAACCCCTGTCACAGAGTCAACCCCCCCCTCCATTCTTTAAACCCATGTTATGACTTAAAAAAAACCTGCCAGAACCCAACGGAAAATGGGTGTTTTTCTGTTGCCAGGGATTGATGTATTAATGGTCAATAATCTGAATATCTGAAGTTACGCAGCTAACAGCTCTCTCAGCTGCCCCAACGAAGCTTTCAGCCCTGCCATATAGATTTTGGCTCTGAGCTGAAAGTGATTCAGATTTACTTTCAATGACAATACTTCCAACCTGAAGGCTGAGTAAATTGAAAGAAAGATATGATTACTCTGTGTTCTCACAGTATGCGCCGGTGACTTGGCCATTGACGCATTCGATTTCAGCGTTTTATGGAAGACCTCGACTTTCCACCGTTTCTCGTAGATTGCCTTGAGAGTCTCGGCATCACAGTCAAGATCGCTGCAAACCAGATAGAGAATGCCTGTGCTTCCGTCTTTGTTTTTAAAGACCTGACGGTATAGCAGAACAGGGAAATCGACACCTGCTATCCACCCTTGTACAGGCTTATCTTCTGAAAAATCAACAGTATCTATACGCTGTGAACGGCCTTGTAATTTGTCGTCCAGACTGAGGGATACCTTGCGGTTTGACTTCATCGCCATCAGGAAATGTTTATTACAGTCGTGTCGAATAAACATCATATTGTCGTTTGAGCAAAACCAGCTATCTGCAAGGACATAGCGGAACATAAGCTGGTTATGGCAGCAAATCATCAGCATCTCCCGCATCATTTCATTTTTGGTTTGCTCTGCATATCGTCTTACCTTTTTTGTCTTCAAGTCGGTGTACAGGATGGTTTTCTCGATCAATTTATAGGCGACAGGAATCGACGCATCTCCGGCATGGTAGTGTGCATTGAGCAGATTTATACCTTTCACGGTGCGATTTTTTGTATGATCAAAATGCCAGGTGTTCAGGGCATTCTCTTTGCTGAACTGCTTTTCCTGAATCGTATCGTCAAAGATCAAAACCCCATCACTGCACTCAACCTGTCGCACGACGGGTTTAACGTAAAGCCATAAGTCACGACTGGTAAACTCATTGTTTGAAAGCAATCGGGTGAATTGGTCATGACTGTAGACATTATCCAAAAGCTCTGACACTCCCGTTGCAGTGGTCTTCCCAGACGACGACAACAGGTAGTCAGAATAAAGTTCTATGAGATCATTTTTCATGCCACCAATAATGGCTGATTTTCAGCAAGGTGCGTAACTTGAGTGAATATATAAACATACCATTCAGTGCCAAAAAACAGCCACACCAGCCACACCTTGAGACAGATACCCCCTACAGGTCTTTAAACTTCATCGCCACCGAGTTTATACAATATCGCAGACCGGAAGGTTCCGGCCCATCCGGAAACACATGCCCCAGATGGGCACCGCAATTAGAACAAAGGACTTCAGTACGCTCCATGCCCAGACTGCTGTCTTCCTGTAGAGTAACCGCCTCACTGTCGATGGCCTGATAGAAACTTGGCCACCCACATCCTGCATCAAATTTTACCGATGAGTCAAACAGCTGTTGCTGGCAGCAAACACAGTGAAACACCCCCTCTTTCTCAAATACGTTATATTCGCCGGTAAAAGGTCGCTCAGTCCCCTTTTCACGGCACACATAGTACTGTTCATCGGTCAGCACTTCCCGCCACTGTTCATCTGACTTTTTATCTTTCATTACTTACAGCCCTCTTTTTTCACTTTCATCAGCAAACAGAGACTGTCGGGAACGGTCTCACATCAATCAGGATAACTGCCCAAATAAAAACGATCCACACTAGTGCAACTCCCGGCAGATCAATTCATAATGCCGTGCGGCAAGACTAACAACATCTGAAACCATCGGTAAGACATCCATGAAGGATATTGAAAAATCCACCAAACTCAACAATGTCTGCTACGACATTCGCGGTCCCGTGCTTCGTGAAGCCAAACGGCTTGAAGAAGAAGGACATCGTGTCATTAAATTGAACACGGGCAATCCCGCAGCGTTTGGCTTTGATGCGCCCGATGAGATCACCCAGGACGTCATCCGCAATTTACCCCTGTCTCAGGGCTACTGTGACTCTAAAGGCCTGTTTTCTGCCCGCAAGGCCATCATGCAATATTGCCAGCAGAAGGAATTCCCCCCCATTACCGTTGAAGACATCATTATCGGCAATGGGGTCAGCGAGCTGGTGGTAATGACCATGCAGGCATTGCTGAATAACGGCGATGAGATGCTGATTCCGGCTCCGGACTACCCTCTATGGACAGCGGCGGTCCATCTCTCCGGAGGTCGTGCTGTTCATTACCGTAAGGACGAACAGTCGGACTGGTATCCGGATATTGAAGATATCCGCAGTAAAATTACCGCCAAGACCCGGGGTATTGTTGTTATCAATCCCAATAACCCGACCGGTGCCGTTTATCCGGACGAAATCCTGAAGGAGATCGTGCAACTGGCCAGAGAACATGATCTGATCATCTTTGCTGATGAGATTTACGACAAAATTCTCTATGACGGGGTTGAACATACCGCCCTGGCTTCCCTGGCAGATGATGTGCTGTGTATCAGTTTTAACGGCCTGTCAAAGTCTTACCGGGTTGCCGGCTTCCGGGCTGGCTGGCTGGTCGTTTCCGGACCGAAAAACAATGCCAGAAGCTACCTGGAAGGTCTGGAGATGCTGGCCTCCATGCGCCTGTGCGCTAACGTCCCGGCTCAACACGCCATCCAGACGGCATTAGGCGGTTACCAGAGCATTAATGATCTGATACTGCCCGGTGGCCGACTGCTTGAGCAACGCAACCGGGCATGGGAAATGCTGGATCAAATACCAGGGATCAGCTGTACCAAGCCCAAAGGCGCACTCTACATGTTCCCCAAACTCGACCCTAAACATCACAAAATCCACGATGATGAGAAGCTGGTACTGGATTTTCTTCTTCAGGAAAAGGTGCTGCTGGTCCAGGGAACCGCCTTCAACTGGCCTGAGCCCGATCATCTGCGCATCATCACACTCCCCAGAGTAGAAGACCTGGAAACGGTAATGAGCAAACTTGAGCGATTCCTCAGCCGATATAAACAATGATCTATATCCAGTACAGCCAAGCGTTGTTATACATACACAAGCACCTCGTTCCCACGCTTTTAGGCCCTGTGGGTCCCGCGTGGGAATGCATACGGATCTGGCAGCATGAGAAAGAGCCACTGCCTAGGAGGCTGACCGAGAATAGCGCCCGTAGCGAGGATGGCAGAAAATTGAGGATAAAAAGCCGGAAATTTTTCGTGAATAGTGGTTCTATTTGCTAAAAATTTCCGGCTTTTTAGACCAATTTTCTGCCACCGCAGTAGGGCAGTCTATTCTCGGTCAGCCTCCTAGGAGGCTGTCCGAGAATAGCCTGATTAAGTATAATCAGGCATCTTCTGCCCACTTTGTTGTTGCCGAAACGGATGTCATCAATCAAATTCAAAGATAACCCTGCTGATTTTGACCAGCACCTGATGTTCCCATCGAACATCTTCGACCTGCTGCCACCAGATCATGATTGCTTCGTTTTTGAAGATATCTTCAAGCATATCGACACCTCTGAAGTGGAAAAGCAGTATCACCATCTTGGCCAGAATGCCTACCACCCACGACTGATTATATCGATCCTGATCTATGCCTATAGCCATGGTGTGTTCAGCTCCAGGGAGATTGAACGGCGCTGCAATCAGGACTTGGCTTTCATGTATATCGCCAAACAGCACTGCCCAAATTTCCGGGTGCTCAGTGACTTTCGTAAAAACCAGGCCACCTTTTTTAAAAGCAGTTTCAAACAGAGCGTGCTGCTCGCCCGGGAACTACAGATGGCCTCGCTGGGCCACATCGCTCTTGATGGTTCCAAATTCAAAGCCGACTCATCAAAGCATAAGGCCATGAGCTACGCACGACTTAAGGCCAAAGAAGCTGAATTAATGGCTGAAGTTGAGGCCCTGATTAAAAAAGCCGAAACCAGTGACAGTGAAGAGGACGATGCTTATCAGCAGGAGACTGGCTACAGCATTCCTGAAGACTTGCAATTCAAGCAGGAACGGTTAGAGAAAATCCAGGAGGCCAAAAAAGCGCTTGAAGAACGGGAACAGGCCCTGAATCCCGATAAGCCGATAGACGACAAAAAGCAAATCAGCTTTGCTGATCATGATGCCAGGATCATGGGTAAAAAAGGCAGTGGCTATCAGTACAGTTATAACGCCCAGATCAGCGTCGACAGCGATAATGGTATCATTGTTGGCCAGCACATCAGCCAGCATGCCAATGACAAGCAGGAAGTAAAGCCTGCACTTGAAGCCATTGCAGAAGCAACAGATAACGCGTCCATTGGCAAAATGAGTGAGGATAATGGCTATTACTCAGGGCCCAACCTGCAAGCGTTTGATGATGCGAACATTGACGCTTACATGGCTACGGATCGACAGGAGAAGCCTGCAACAGAGGGACTGGAAGACTCTGACAGAAAGTTTGTCAAAGCGGATTTTATTTACCATGAAGCAGACGACAGCTTTACCTGCCCTGCCGGTGAGAAGCTGATTTATAACACGGCTAGCAAAGCAAAACACAAAAGCTACCGCGTCAGTAAAGATATCTGCCGGGATTGCCCGTTACGTAAAAGGTGCAGTGGTGACAACAAAGACCCGGGGAAAGTGATTCGCACAGACCGCCACGAAGCCATACGCCAGGCGATGAACCGCAAAATGGAAACCAAAGAGGCCAAAGCGGTTTATGAGCGTCGCAAGGTGATTGCGGAACCGCCTTTTGGCCAAATCAAGAACTCAGGATTCAGAGGGTTCAGTGTCCGGGGTAAGGAAAAAGTGGCTGGAGAATTTTCACTGGTCTGCAGTGCTTATAATTTCAAAAAAATTGTCAAATCGGTTTCAACGGGATCAATCCGTCTTGAAGAAGCAAAAAGGCTTAAAATGGCAGCATAAAGGCAAGCAAAAGGGTAAAAAACGCAATTTTTACCCCAAAACAGGCTAAATTTAGGTCAATATTTGATCAGCCAAGAAAATGCTGAAGCTTTCGTTTTTTCAATAGCTAGTTCTCGGACAGCCTCCTAGTAGGGTTTTCGAGGGCTCCATGCGAGTATGGTATTTGTGGCGGGATCGGTATGCATTCCCACGCAGAGCATGGGAACGAGATGTCCAGAGTGTCCGGAGAGTTTTGCGACAGCCTCCAGAGTATGGGAACGAGGGGTCTGGCTATATGAGTATTAGCGCTTTTCTGCACTGGCAGCAACGATATCCGTGTATGGCAGGAGGCGACTACCTCCCCAACTTCTGTTTTTTATGGATGATCTATGGCCGACATACACATTGACGAGTTTTATCAGGACTGC
This sequence comes from Endozoicomonas sp. SCSIO W0465, assembly GCF_023716865.1. Taxonomy (NCBI): domain Bacteria; kingdom Pseudomonadati; phylum Pseudomonadota; class Gammaproteobacteria; order Oceanospirillales; family Endozoicomonadaceae; genus Endozoicomonas; species Endozoicomonas sp. SCSIO W0465. Next base: position 6,028,003 of record NZ_CP092417.1, on the reverse strand, counting down.
CTGAAAACACTGGTTCAGCTTTACAATAGCTTCCCCCGCTTGACCACACTGTACGTTGACGATCTGATAACGAACGCCGGCACCGATGAGTACGGCATCCCCAACCGGCGCCACAAAGCCTGTTTTGATGCTATGCTCTGGCTGGCCTCGGAAGGCTATATTCGCTATCAGGATACTATCCGGCATGACGCTCTGGATCAGGTGGTACTCACAGAAAAAAGTTTTTTACGTTTAAGCCTGCCCGCCATTTCCCCGGATAACCCGGATAATAAAAAGAACGACCTTCCAACGTCGATTGCCCGTAAGCAGGCAACAATGGCATGGTATTGTAAACAGGCACTTAATGATAAAGGCAGTGAAGCCATTGCACAGGCTGCCCTGAAATTTTTCACCCGGCACTGAGCAGAACAGGGTCAGCTATTATCAGGTGTTCAGCCCTTTTTCTGTCAATGCCATGTAAAAATAAAGCTCATTTGTTCGACATTCTTGAAAGAATAGGAGTCAGCCTTCATAGAGCTACTTAATGATAATGATGAAGATGAGGTCACTTTCATTCATGAAAAGAATCCTGTTGTTTCTGGCCACAAACATGGCAGTCCTTTTGCTGGCCAGTGTCACACTGAACATTCTTGGCGTCGGCAGTTACCTGAGCCATCAGGGACTGAACATGGGATCCCTGCTGGCTTTTTGTGCCGTATTCGGTTTTGCCGGCTCTTTTGTCTCCCTGCTGCTTTCGAAGACCATGGCCAAAATGAGCACAGGAACACAGATTATTGAGCAACCACAAACTGCCCGGGAGCAGTGGCTGGTTGAGACGGTCAGGGAACTCTCTGAAAAGGCTGGCATCGGCATGCCCGACGTGGGTATTTTCCACTCTCCGGAAGCCAATGCATTTGCCACCGGATGGAACAAAAATTCGGCTTTGGTAGCCGTCAGCCAGGGACTGCTGGATCGATTCAGCCCGAACGAAGCCCGCGCGGTTATTGGTCACGAAATCGGCCACGTTGCTAACGGCGATATGGTCACCCTGAGTCTGATCCAGGGGGTTGTAAACACCTTTGTCATGTTCTTTGCCCGGATTATCGGTTATGCCGTGGACTCCTTCCTGCGTCGTGATGACGAAGGGGAAGGTGGTGTTGGTATGGGCTTCTACATAACCAGCTTTATCGCCGAGATTATTCTTGGCTTTCTGGCCAGCGCCATCGTCATGTGGTTCTCCCGCCAACGTGAATTCAGGGCAGATGAAGCCGGTGCTGAACTGGTGAGCCGCAGAGACATGATTGCCGCACTGGAACGCCTGCGTGGTGAATATGACGCGCCCAGCGCCATGCCAGCGACCATGACAGCCTTTGGCATCCGCAGCGGTGTGCGCAGCGGTCTGGCAGCCCTGTTTACCAGTCACCCACCACTGGACCAACGCATCGAGGCCTTACGCGCTCACGGTTAAGCAATTGTCTTTTAATAAGTTCCCGATTTCCGTTCACCCTGAGCTTGTCGAAGGGTCGTGCCACCGAACTTCGACAAGCTCAGTCCGAACGGAGTCAGGCAATGAAAATAGGGAAGTTATTTCCAGACAACTCCTAAGTCTCCCCTGAGGCCGGTAATATCCGGCCTTTTTTTACCTGCCTCAGGCAGGTGAAAAGAGCGGTTTGCTATCCCCTTGGTCTATCAAGAGTTGCTATTGACTGTTTATAATGGAGTTTTTCATTAGAACCATTAGATATGCATTTTTTGTCACCCGGGCCGCTGCCACCGGAGCCAGTCTGGATCAACAACAATCAGTTACTTGAAGACTATTGCCAACGGTGGTCCCGCCTTGATGCCATCGCTCTGGATACTGAGTTCATCCGCACCGACACGTTTTATCCGCAACCGGGGCTTATTCAGGTGGGTACAGGCACAGATATTTTCCTGATTGATCCACTTGAGATCGACCAGTGGCAACCACTGGCCAGATTGTTTCAAGACAGCTCAGTGGTTAAGGTGCTTCATGCCTGCAGTGAAGACCTGGAAGTATTCAAACAGTTAACGGATACCGTCCCAAGACCACTGTTTGATACTCAGCTTGCTGCTGCATTTGCCAACCTGGGCTTTTCCCTTGGTTATCAGGCGTTGCTGAAACACATACTGAACATCGACCTGCCCAAGGATGAGACAAGATCCAACTGGCATCAGCGACCATTAACCGAGGCGCAAGTCCGTTATGCCAGTCTGGATGTAGCCCATTTACTTGAGGTTTATCAGTATCTGGATCAATTGCTGACACCATCGCCAAAAAAAGCATGGCTGGAAGATGAGTGTCTGGCCCTGACACAGAATGTACTGCCTTTTGACCCGGAAAATGCCTGGCAAGAGGTCAAAAGAAGCTGGCAGCTGCGCCCCCAGCAACTGGCGGTACTAAAAGCACTTTGCCACTTCCGGGAAGTGGCTTCCCGTCGTCAGGATGTGCCCCGAAACCGGATTATCCCCAAAGGCAGCCTCTGGTCATTAGCAAGGTTCCAGCCTAAAACGATCAATGCTTTGCGGGAAACACCAGAGATGCGTTCCAGCATTATTCGTCATCATGGCGAACAGATACTGGATATCATCCGGTCTTCCAGCCAGGTTCCGGAAGCACAACGACCTGAAAAACTGCCACCGCCACTGCCGAAAAATGCCAGGGACCAGGGTAAGCAGATCAAGACACTCCTATCTCAACGGGCCGTTGAACTGCAGTTACCAATAGAACTGCTAATGCCGGGCAAACTGACCACGCCACTGCTGCGCAGTTGGTTGGACAATGGCCAATTTATACTCCCGGATACCCTGACGGGCTGGCGCCGTGATATCATCGGCACTCCGCTGACTCAGCAATTGAATCAATTACATCAACAGGAAAAGGGCCATTGAATGAAGTCTCTGGTTTCCATCTATAAAAGCCCCAAACGGGAAGGGATGTACCTTTACCTGAACAAGGGAGCCACGCTGGAAAAGACGCTGCCAGAGGCATTATTAACAGCCTTTGGCAAGCCGGTGCATGTTTTTGACCTGTTACTGACTCCGGAGAAAAAACTGGCTCGTGTTGAAACCGCCACTGTACTTCAGCAGCTTGCTGACATTGGCTACTATCTGCAAATGCCTCCCAAAGAGCAGGATGATTACCTGATCAAACTGCCGGATGAGTTTCTTTCCTTTAACGACCCGACATGACAGTAAAACCTTTCTGGGAAACCAAAACCCTGGCAGAAATGACTTCTGATGAATGGGAAAGTCTTTGTGATCGCTGTGGTCGCTGCTGCCTGCACAAACTGGAAGATGAGGATACGGATGAAGTCTATTACACCTCAGTAGCCTGTAAACTGCTGGACACCAGCAGCTGCCAGTGCAAAGACTATACCAATCGTAAAGACATTGTTCCGGAATGTACGGTGCTGACACTGAAAGAGGTAAAGCTGTTTCACTGGCTACCCGCAACCTGCGCCTATCGGCTGCTCAGTGAAAAGAAACCGTTGTTTGACTGGCATCCCCTGGTATCCGGATCCTGTGAATCTATCCATCAAGCCGGAATCTCGGTTAAAGGATGGGTATATTCAGAAAATGATATTGCCGAAGATGACCTGGAGGACTATATCATTCCCCACACGATGATTAGTTGAGAGATTAACATGACGATTCGCTGAAAAAGGGCCGAAAAAGTTTGCAGCCAAAGTATCAGGTACCGTGGACACTATCACTCATCATTATTATTCATCATCGCTGTACTCCTCCTTAAACAGGGACTTATCCAACCCGGCTTCGATTTGCTCTCTGGTTACCCGGATGTCTGAAGTTTTATCCAGAAACTTCATAATCTGATAAGAGACAACCATTGAATAGACCCCCACAAAGCTGGCTCCAAACAGCTGAACCAGAAACTGCCCGAGTCCGGCATTGACTTTATTGACCATTTCATTGGCCAGAAGACCAATCAGAACGGTGCCTAAAAAACCACCAGCGCCGTGTACACCCCAGACGTCCAGTACATCATCCCACCCCGCCTTTCTGGGAATTTTGATGGCATAAAAGCAGAAAATACCCGCCAGAGCCCCGATCGTAACTATTCAGCACTGAGCAAAGGCATATTACAGTAATTCCGAACAGCTCTATGAAGTGATTGATATATGTCCATTCCCTGTTTTCTGGCAGACGACAAATAGCTGCGAATCCGTGCAAACATAGAACCACCGTCTGCACTCCTGAAGCAGCCTGAGATTTTCTGCTTTAACTTGGCCATTCGAACATCCCGCTCACTGCCATTGTTATCGAAGGGAATGGTAAAATCTGACATGAAGCGCAGTGTCTCAGCCTTGAACTCAGTGAGTCGTTTGAAGAGATTGTAAGCTTTAGTATTCTTGACTTTCTTGCGCTTAAGCTCCTCTCGTTGCTTCTCCATATAGACGACTTCTTTCATTAGAGCCCGCTGAAGCAACCGGTCATAAATCTTCTCGATTCGTTCACAGACAACACTTGGCATCTGTAGCATACCTATGGTCTTAAAGCCCTTGCAGTAATGCCAGGAAAGCCTCAGTAGCTTCATCAATCGCAACGCCAGTTGATTGCTGTCCCTATCAACAACACCCAAAAGCTCCCTCAGGTGATGGGCATTGCAAAGTACGTGAGTTGCCGCATATGCAAAATAGGATTTCCAATGATCATGAACCAGAACGCCTGCAAATGTTAGCAGTATGCCCATCGTGTCCATGGCCTCACGACCTCGCTTTTCAGACAAGTAGTAGAGCGTCCATTGTTCATCCCGCATAACGTGTAGCCAGTGCAAAGAGCCCTCGGCCCGCATACCCGTTTCATCGGCTCCGGCAACAGACGATTCCCGCAAGGCGTCACGAATAACCTCTTCAGTAGAAGCCAGATTTTCATAGGTTCTGGCCACAAAATTGGCGACAGTGCCTGCACTTACACTCATTTTATAGAGAGTATTAAAATACTCTGACACGCGCTTAAAAGGCAGGAAATGGTATTGGTTAAGATAGACGGCCATAGCCTGTGTGGCTGAGCCATATTGTGCGGCAGCGGTAACACCTTCCGGGAATTCAGCCTGATTCCGACAACCACAAGTGCAGATTTTTACTTCAGCTCTATGGGCCGTTACTTCAAATTCACCCGGTCTCCCTGGTTCAAACACCTGTCGTTCAATATATTTGACCGGCTCACTATCAAGAAGAGACGCCTGACATTTATTGCATTCTTTAACCGGAAGGTACTCAATATAGTCAGGGATATCGACCTGTTTAAGACAAGTGCCCTGATGCCCTTTCTTTCCACCGGCTTTATTACCAGAAGACTGTCTCAGACTTTTAGGATTGGGTTTTTCATCCGATGGATCGGTACCTTTATCTGCGGAAAGGTCGTCAGAATGATCTGGAGAATTACTGTTTTTACAAGGTTTTTGATAACCATCAGACGATGGCGGCTTGCTGCTGTTTTGACTGTTCTTGCCAACCTTTTCTTCCAATTCTCGACATCGCTCTTCCAGACAGGCAACTCTCATCCGCAGCTCTGCATTCTCTTTCAAGAGAATCTCAGCCGACATAGTTGCGGGTAGTTCTGGAATCATGCTGGCGAATATTGTGGAAAAATGGTGCTTAAGAGGATGGTATAAAAATCAGAAAATTCCAGATTTATGTGGGGGTGCTGAACAGTTACCCCCGATCAACAATGCCGACATTGGGGTAACGTAACCCGATGCCGGAGTAATGGTGGCAAGCCCGGCCACCGCTCCCACCAGGGGGTCGAAAAAGGTAAAGTAGCCATTCTCCCGGTAGGCCATCACGGACCAGGCAATCATGCCACTGGCACTGGCCATTCCCGTATTGGTAAACACAATGGCGGTAGTACCGGCTGCCGCCAGGGTGCCGCCGGCATTAAAACCAAACCAGCCAAACAACAGGATGCCAGCACCAATGGCCACCAACCCCATGTTAAAAGGGCCTTTATCGGTGATCACCTTCCGGCGCCCTAACACCCATAAGGCAGCAAGGCCTGAAAAGGCGGACGCTACGTGAATAACGGTGCCACCGGCAAAATCCACAAACCCCATTTTTGCCAGAAAGCCGTTCCCCCATACCCAATGGGCCACCGGGAAATAGACCAGAATCATCCAGATCACCAGAAACTTCAGCCAGGCCCCCATGGTGATTCGATTGACAATAGACCCGGTCATCAAAGGCAGTGTGATCCAATGGGCCACCGGGAAATAGACCAGAATCATCCAGATCACCAGAAACTTCAGCCAGGCCCCCATGGTGATTCGATTGACAATAGACCCGGTCATCAAAGGCAGTGTGATGATGGCAAACATCAGTTGATACATAAAGAACATGAGAAACGGAATGGTGAGTCCATATCGGCTATTCACATCAAACACAATATTTCTGAAGCCAATGTATTGAAACGGATTCCCGATCACGCCCAGAAGATCATTACCGAATACCAGGCTGAACCCGCCAAAAACCCACAGTAACGTGACGATGCCAATGGCAATAAAGACTTGCAGCATGATGGTCAGGGAGTGTTTCTTTTCCACTAAGCCACCATAAAAAAATGCCAGCCCCGGAGTCATAAAAAACACAAGAACAGTGGCAATGACCATGAAAGCAACATTGCCATGCACTACACCTTCAAACATGGTTTCCACCCTGATACTGAAAGACGTTGACGAATTGATTGCCAATCCATGCAGAGGAGGATTCGAAAAGCCTTATGAAATAATAGACGACATCTAATATTGTTCGAGCAAATGACACTGTTTGATATTGCCTTTTGATATTGCCGCAAATTGCAAGGCCATAAATTGCAAGATCATAAATTGCAAGACCACAGCAGTAGACTACGATTCACCCTTATAAACGACGTTTATTATTTACCTGTTGAGGTGGCTAAGTTACCGTTAATGGTTGGAAGCACCAATGTTCAGTAATTCTGCTGATCAACCGGCCAACAGTTAATTTTTTTGCTGCCGTCAGTTCTCGCCTCCAGGCCAGATAATGGGGAAGGTAACGAGTTGCAACCCCTTGGAATACGCCGCCAATCCAGCGTTTTAAATGACTGTGATAAGAATTTACAGTCTGGATGTGGTAGATGCCTTCAACAACATGTTTAGGACTTACGCATTGACAACAGGCTCTAAAATTTGATAATGCCAAAAAACAGATGTCTTCAGGGATGAAAGTGAGAACTACCACTCGACCGACCACTGCACGATGCACTCTTGCAAAATACATTGGCTTTTTGATTAGTGAGCCAAAATCATCAACATGCACAAGACTGGCCGAGGTTACCGACTTTTCTCACGATAGCGCAAACCGCTTTCTTAAGCGTGAAAACTATCAGCCCAAAGATATGTACGATGAAGCAGTCAAAAGTTTAAACCCTATTGGCGGCACCCTGAGCGTTGATGACAGCGTGCTCGACAAACCTTATAGCTACTCCGTGGCACTGGTTGGCCACTTTTGGTCGGGTAAACATCACCGAGTGGTTAAGGGAGTTAACCTCATCACCCTTTATTACACCGACGTATCCGGGCGCCATATGCCGGTGAATTACAGGATATACGACAAATCGGAAGACAAGACAAAAAACGACTACTTCCGTGAAATGTTGATTGAAGTGCTGGTATGGGGGCTGAAGCCAGCGTTCGTTACCGGTGACTCCTGGTACAGCTGCACGACTAACCTGAAGACGATTAAAAACCATCAGACTGGGTTTATGTTTGCCGTTGAGAAAAACAGGACAATATCACTGGAAAAAGGTAAATGGCAGCAGGTTCAACACCTCGACATCCCCGACAATGGTCTGGATGTATGGCTCAAAGACTTCGGTAAGATCCGGTTGTTCAGGACGATGCTAAAAGACCAGCGTCGCCACTACGTGGTTTACTTGCCAGAGGAAGTCCCTTTTGAACGCAATGACTTCAAGCAGATCCATGACCAGCACTGGCAGATCGAACAGTTTCACAGGGCGATCAAGCAGGTTTGCCATATTGAGCACTTTCAGGTTCGCAGCGAACGACCCGTCAGAAACCATATATTTGCTGCAATTTTAGCTTTTGTTTATCTCCAGAAAATGCAGATAGAGCAGGAGTTTACGAATATTTATCAGCACCAACGGGGGCTGTTTAAAGAGACAATAGGCGCTTTCATTGAGAGTTTTGCAAAGGGGAAGGATCACCTCCTACCAAAATTTATCGGTGTCATCAATGCGTAAGTCCTAATGTTGACCTGCTGATGTCACCAGCTCCTTGAAGACAAATCCAAGCTTGTCAGCAAGTTTTTCGTGAGCGAGGTGTGCATCCGCACAGACCGTGGCCTGTATCGATATGCGGCCATTTAAATGCCTGCACAATTCATTAGCACTTTCGTTTTCTAATACACCGTCAACGGTATTTCGATTACGGTCCCGAGCCACCATTACCGGGACTTTTCGGGCTTTGTTGGGATCATTACCCCGCTTTCGGGTTGGCCGTGGAAGGCCTTCTCTTTGCCCTTTGAAGGATTCACGGAAAAATGTTTCATCAAGCTCAGTAATGCCACAAAGCTCTTCTGCTTGATCATTATTAATCACTTCAAGAAAGCGGTGACGCCAGCGGAACGCAGTTTTCAAGTCAATGGCATTCTCAGCAGCAGCTGGTCGCAAGACCATAGAGTGAGTCATACCTGCGAGGTACTTGTTCCATTTTTCAGGGTGCCTGAGCCTTGCCAAAGGCGTTCCACTAAAGGCGTTAAACGTTGAGTCGCAAGTCTTGCAGTGGTAGCGCTGTTGGCCATTTCGTATGCCCCAGCGACCAACGCTATGGCTTTTGCATTTGGGGCACCTGGGGTTTTCGGCAAATTGGGCAAGTATGCTCTTTTCTACGTCAGGTGTTGCATTATCGTTATTGGGTATAGATTCACTGTAAACAGGTTCAGAGTCAGTGGTTTCTACTACCTCGGTAACCTCTATTTGAGTACTAAGGAGCGAGTTGTTAAGAATGTCTCGCTGTTCACTGGTTAATGTTGAAATGGAATCAATAAAATTCTGGAAGAGTTCAGATTGCATATCACTCCCCTACAACGTAGATTTTATGGGAGTTTAGCTGATTCAACCATTAACGGTAACTTAGCCTGTTGAGGTCATGTCTATGAGCACCAAAAAGGGAGTAAGAGGCAGTATTCTTACGTTTGTTGCAGATCCCTTTGTTGTGGATAGTGATAAGTCTTACCGCTACTACGAAGACGGTCTGGTTCTATTGGCAGACGGCAAGATCGATAAAGTCGGCCCTTACCAGGACCTGGACAGACTGTTGAATGATGACTTTGAAGTACTCGATTATTCAGGCTACCTGATCACCGCCGGTTGCATAGACACTCACGTTCACTACCCGCAAACACCCATGATCGCTGGTTATGGTGAACACTTGCTGGAATGGCTGAACGAATACACGTTCCCCACTGAACTGAAATTGAAAGATAAAGCCTTTGCTACCTCAGTGGCTAAAATGTTCCTTAAAACCACATTGAAGGCCGGAACAACAACCAGCGTTGTATACGGCACCGTTTTTAAAGACTCTGTCGATGCCTTCTTTGAAGAAAGTGAGCGCCTTGGAACCCGTATGCTCTGTGGTAAGGTGTGGATGGACAGAAACGCTCCTGATGGTCTGCTGGACACCCCACAATCCGCCTATGACGACAGCAAGGAACTGATCGAACGCTGGCACAATAACGGTCGGCAAAAATACGTCGTCACGCCCCGTTTTGCCCCTTCCTGTACCGGAGAGCAACTGCAAAAAGCCGGCGAGCTGTACCGTGAGTACCCCGATGTTTATATCCAGACTCACCTGTGTGAAAACACCGGCGAAATTGACTGGGTAAAAGAGCTGTTTCCCGAGCAGAAATCCTATACCGATGTATACGACCACTATGGACTTGTGGGTGAACGGGCGGTGTTTGGTCACTGCGTTCATTTCAATGACGACGATTTTAAAACCCTTTCAGAAAAGAAAGCGGCCATCTCCCACTGCCCGACCTCTAACCTGTTTCTGGGCTCTGGCCTGTTTGACCTGGAAAGATCAAAAACCGGTAAATACCCCTGCCTGGTGGGACTGGGCACAGATATTGGTGCCGGAACCAGTTTCTGCCAACTGCAAACCCTGAATGAAGCGTATAAAGTGTCCGAATTGCTGGATCATAAGATGACCGCCATTAAAGGCTACTATCTGGCCACCCTGGGAGGTGCCGAGTCCATTTATCTTGACGATAAAATTGGCTCCATTACTGAAGGGAAAGAAGCCGATATGGTCGCCTGGGATCTTCACTCCACCGAGTTGATCAAGTACCGCATGTCGTTCTCAAAATCATTGGAAGAAAACCTGTTTACCCAACTGGTCATGGGGGATGATCGCTCCGTTCGCGCCACGATGGTCAATGGCGAAGTGGTTTATGACCGGGACAGTGGTTTCTATAAAGAATTATAAGGAGTACAGGTCATGACTTCTGATGCTACAACGCTTGGCGGTGGCCGCGCCTGGTTCTACTGGATCATTGCCACCACCTTTGTGCTGTTTCTGTTCAATCTGCAGACCGGTTACAACATCATCAACCCCGACCTTGAAAGCAGCCTCTCGCTGACCGTTGCCCGGGTTGGCCTGGTGGCCAGTACCTATACAGTGGTGTTTGCCATCTGTCAGCTGTTTTCAGGCCCTTTGCTGGATCGTTTTGGTATCCGCTTTATCATCCCGTGCGCCATCTTAACGGTGGCGATCGGCGCTACTATTCTGGCCAGGGCAGAAAACTTTGGCATGCTGTTGACGGCCGAAGTCGTTATGGCACTGGGTTCAGTTTTCGGTTTTGTCGGTGCCGGGTTTGTCGGTGGTGAGTGGTTCGGACCGGCAAAATTTGGCCTGATGTTTGGCTTTGTACAGACCGCTTCCTGTCTGGGGTCGCTGTTTGGTGGCAACATACTCAATGCACTGCTGGCGGATTTCAGCTGGCGCGAGATCATCCAGTATTTTGCCTATTTTGGTTTCTGCCTGGCCATTATTGCCTTTATTTTTCTCAGGGATAGCCGTCCAATGACCGGTGAGTTCTCGGTCATGTCCGTTCTTTCCAAGTTGATTGATACCGCTAAAGTTGGTCAGATCTGGATCATTATGCTGATGGGGGCAGCGTTGTTTGGTACTTTGCTCTCCATGGCGGTGGTCTGGGCCAGTAAAATTGTGCAAAGTCACGGTATTGCGGTCAGCGATGCCAATACCGCATCGTTGCTGGTCTGGCTTGGAGCTGTCTCTTGATCACAAATAGCTACCTTGTTCTATCATTTCTCACTGATAAAACAGGTCATGCTTCCACTTTCTCCTAAACCATGGTCAGAACTAACTTTTGGATGTGCTGATTTGGGCGATACTCGACGTACAAAACGACTTGTCAAAGTTGCTGCCGAGCTTTCAGCTCATACCGGTAATTCTTTGTCATCTTCATGCGAAGGTTATACCGCACTGGTAACTGGAGCTTACCGGCTGATTGAGAATGAGGCCGTAAAGCCTGAAGCAATAGCTGAGGCAGGCTTTCAGGCAACTGCCAAAATAGCGAGACAGTCTCGCCTACTTCTGGCTCTCGAATACAACAACCCTGGTTATAAACATGCTGTCAGATCCGAGCTTGGTGATCTTGGAGGTCCTGAAGGCTCTAAAACCAGAGGATTCCACGTCCACTCTGTCTTCTTGGTTGATGCGGATACAGAGCGAAGCATTGGGCTTATTGATCAAGAACGATGGGTTAGAGAGGACGTTCAGCGGGGGAAAAAGAACCAACGTCGTCAGCTACCTTACGAGGGAAAGGAAAGCTTTAAGTGGCAAAGAGCCTCTGAAAACACAGAACAAAGGATGGGGGGTAAAATGCCTGACATCATCAGTGTTTTGCGACCGGGAGGCGGATATATACGAATATATGCACTACAAACTGGATAACCGACAGCGGTTTGTTGTAAGAGCTACACAAAACAGAATCCTGGTGGATGGCGAACTCTTATTATTTGATTCCTTAGCTCAGGCTGAAGTGTTGGGGAAATATACGATAGTGGTTCCTCAAAAAGGAGGTAGAAAGAAGCGAAAGGCAACGCTGCAGGTCAAAAGAAAGAAGATGACAATACAGGCGCCGCAAAGGCCAGGCGGCAGGCCGGAACCGGTAACTATGAATATTGTGTCGGCTGAAGAGATTGGCAATGACTCCGAAGACCGTTTGCACTGGGTACTATTGACAACTGAAGATATTGAAACATTCGAAGACTGTCGCTCTATCATTCGATTTTACGAGCTCCGATGGCGAATAGAAGAGTTCCATAAGGCTTGGAAATCGGGAGCAGGAGTAGAAAGGCTTCGTCTGCAATCTCCGGATAACATTGAACGACTTGCGGTCATATTAATGTTTGTCGCTGTCAGACTAATGCAAATCCGTGAAGCATTAATGTTACCGAATGACAGGCAGCACAAAGACAGAAAGCTTTGGAGTGAAAAAACACTCGCGAATGAGGTGGTCAGTGATGATGAATGGCAGGTTCTCTGGCTAACCTATGAAAAAAAAGCGTTGCCCGATAAGCCGCCAACAGTCACTTGGCTGCTTCAAACGATTGCTCGGCTTGGTGGTTGGGGTGATTCAAAGCATACAGGGCAGCCCGGCTGGTTAGTGGTATGGGAAGGCTGGGCGAAATTGCAGGATCGGGTAAAAACCTGGCAGATAGCCCGGCAGTTCAGCGCTGGAGAGATGTGATCAAGAGTCAGGGCTTGGAGCAGGTATTGCCGCAGGTTTGATGGACAAATTTTCACGGATGGCAGAGAGCAGGAAGAAGGTCATTGTTGTTTGCTCCATCATCTACATCATCAGCCTTCTGGCTCTGCTCTACCTGCCCATGGATTTTTATTTGGCCTGTTTTATTATCCTGGTTTTTGGTTTTGTCAGCTCCGCACAGATGCTGACATTTACCATGGCATCGGAAGTTGTACCGGTTGAGCTTGAAGGAACCTCTGCAGCGTTTGTCAACAGCGGTATGTTCATCACCGGTACCGTATTGATATCCCTGCCCGGCTACCTGTTACCGAATACCAGTGGCCATTTAACAACCGGGGACTTTCAGGAAGCCATGATGCCAATCTGGATCATTAATCTTGTCGTTCTTGTTCTGTGCATTCTGTTGATGAAAGATACTTATAAAAAGGCCTGAAAGTGCCCGCACCTGACGCTGATGAAGCCTTAAAGAGCGGTGGGGCAAGGGCGTGGTGGATGTGGATTATTGCCACCACCTTTTTGCTCTTCCTGTTTAATCTGCAGACAGGCTATAACATTATCAATCCTGCCCTGGCAAAGGACCTGTCACTGACCGTTTCCCAAGTCAGTATGGCGGCCAGCGTTTATACTGTGGTATTTGCTGTCTTGCAAATATTCTCAGGCCCGATTCTGGATCGCTTCGGTATCCGCTATGTCATTCCCTGCGCCATCCTGACCGTCACCCTGGGTGCCTATTTATTAGCATTGGCCCATAGCTATCCGCAGCTGATTGTGGCACAGGTCGTTATGGCGATCGGGGCTATTTTTGGCTTTGTCGGTGCCGGCTTTGCCGGTGGCGAGTGGTTTGGCAGTATTAAATTCGGATACATGTTCGGGTTGGTTCAGGCCTCTGCCGCGTTTGGGTCCTTCTTTGGTGGCAACCTGATCAATGAATTACTGGACTGGTACCACTGGCGTACGGTTATTAACGGGTTTGGCTGCTTCGGTTTGCTACTGACATTGGTTGCCCTTCTGTTTCTCCGTGACACCCGAGATGTCCATAGATATTCCCTGTCGTTTCGCACGGGTATCGTAAAAGAACTTTTTTCGGTACTTAAAATTCCTCAAATATGGTTATCGACACTAATGGGGGCAACACTTTTTGGTGGCTTGCTCTCGCTGGCCGTGGTTTGGGCCAGCAAGATTATTCAGAGTTATGGCATGGAACCGACCGAAGCCAATCGTGCATCGCTGGTGATATGGCTCGGCTGCGGTATTGGTTCAGGAACCATGGACTTTATATCCAAAAAATTACGGAGTCGTAAGACAACGTTATTATTCAACGGGGTCGGTTTTGTTATTGCCCTGTTACTGTTGCTCTATAAGCCCGGCAGCTTTTATTTCACAAGTCTTTTGACGTTTATTATTGGTTTTACCAGTGCGGCTCACATGCTGGCATTCACTATGGCCGCAGAGATGGTACCAGAAGCACTGGAAGGCACATCAGCAGCGGTGACCAATAGCGGCCTGTATCTGATCAGCGCGGTGATGATCACCCTGCCAGGCTACCTGCTACCACACGCCGAAAAGCTGAGGCCGGAAGATTTTCAGCTGGCAATAATGCCGGTAGAAATCATCACGGTCATCAGCATGATTCTATGCTTTCTCTTTTTGCAAGATACCTTTAAACCGGAAAAACAGTAAATCACTTCCATTCAGCAACAAATTGATTAACCTCCAATACCGGCACTTTCTTTTTAGTACCCGTCGGCTTACCAAGGTAGATAAAACCCATCAGCTGTTCATTGTCGGCAAGACCCAGGCCTTTGGCCATTAGCGGATGGTAACAAAGTGCTCCGGTTCGCCAAATCGCCCCTACTCCCTGTGCATAAGCAGCCAACAATAAAGACTGAACTGCCGCCGCCAGTGACATCTTCTGCTCAATCTCCGGCACCTTTGGATGCTGCTTAACCGGGCAAATAGCCAATACCAGCATCGGGGCCCTGAGCGGCATTCCCCTGAAACGTGCCAATGCATCTTCTGAAAGGTCCGGCTGGTCTTCCAGGGCTACTTTCGCCATCAGCTCCCCAAGAGCCTCTCTTGCTTCATCACGGACCGCCAAAAAGCGCCAGGGGCGCAAGCGGGCATGATCCGGCGCTCTGAGGGCTGCCTGAAACATCACGTCCAACTGCTGATCCGTTGGCGCTGGAGCCTCCAGCATCGGTGACGATACTCTTTCCAGTAAAAGCTCTATACCATCCATCAATCACTCCCCCCAATGACCCATTTTTGAAACCATAATGTGATTAGCGCAAAAAGCAAGAGACTTCCCTGGCAGACTAGTGAGCATGGCTCTTTTTGAGTTCCATACTGCCTATGTCACCAGCCAACTGACCAAGGGCTGAAGCAGGCATTCGCCTCTTCGACCAACCTTTGTCGAACTGGCGAGCTCACTTTTACAATAAGTGGTTCTCAGACAGCAAGACAAAAAAAACCGCCCCATCGTCACAATAATTGGTTTTCAGGACAGTAAGATGAAAAAAACCGCCCCATCGTTGGGCGGTTTTTATTAGCCAGGGATTTGATCAGCCCCGGAGCAGTGTCCAGTTGAACGTTATGTGTATTGTATCAGGGCAGTAAAGATGGAAAGCCCTTTTGTCCTTATGATCAGAATGCTCACATTGTCGTCAACTCAACTCCTGCATTTACTCGTAAGGTGAGCGGGAAATATACCAACAGAAGTAAAACTTATTTCAAGAGTAATTGGCACCGGGTAACCTGGCAATACGATCAACCTTGATAACAAAATAACAAATTCTTTTCTCTGCAATAGTTCTGAGCATATAGGCTGCAAAACCGTGCAAATCCATTGAGATGCCTTTATGAGCCCTATCTTTTCCTAACAGGTACCCAGGACTTCTGTGCCCCCCATATGCAGCTGAAACGGTGCATAAACAAAACATATGATTTCTTTGGCCATGTACTTACTGTCGAATAAATCGCAACAATTCAGGTTTCATGTTCACTGTACTGCGCCATGGATTAATATCCAGCCCGCCACGGCGAAGATACTGGGCATAGACCGTCAACGTTTCCAACCGGTAATGTTTTTGCAAATCAACAAACGCACGCTCAACACACTGTTCATGGAATTCCTGATGAGTCCTGAATGAACAGATATATTTCAGTAGCGAGGCATGATCAACCGGCTCTCCACGATAACTGACCACCAGCGTTCCCCAGTCCGGTTGGCCGGTAACCGGGCAGTTGGATTTTAACAGATGGGTATGCAACGTCTCACTGATCGCATTGCCAGAAGGGACTGTTTTGCTTCCAGCCGGGGACTTTGCCAGATGGGAGGAATCATATTGATAACAATCGATCGCCACATCTAACTCATCAATATTGATTCCCGGCGCACGATCAAAAGCACGGGTTTCAAATTCATTGATGGTATATAGCCGCACCACCACTGGCGCTTTAGCTGCTGCAGAAAGATCCTCAGTCAGGCGGTCTGCAACCTGTTCAGCACATTCAAAACGGGATTGATTAAATGAGTTGAGATAAAGCTTAAAAGACTTGGACTCAATCAGACAAGGCGAATGACAGGGCAGCTCAATCTGAGCCACTCGAACCACCGGTTTTCCTGATCGGTTTAACCAGGAAAGTTCATAGCCATACCAGAGATCACGACCGTAAAATGGCAAATGATCCGGGTCAATACCCAGCGCTTCACGCTTGTCTTTACGCTCAACAGGAAACAGCAGTGAAGGATTGTATTCCGCTTGGTACACGCTGTTTTTACCCAGCGGTGAAGCGTGAAGAACATCACTCATTGCCAACCACCATCAGCTTTCTATCAACTTTCTATCAACTTACCAACAACTTCCCATCAACTTCTCAGACCACGGCCAGTTTTCAGCAGGTGCAAGCTGAAGGCCCCCAATAACAGGATGGCCAGAAACATGACCACAAATGAAAATCCGGTATCAACACCACCCGCCGCGCCCAATAGTCCATAACGAAAGGTATTCACCTGATAGAGAATCGGATTCAGCATGGAGACTTTCTGCCAGAATTCGGGCAGGATGTCGATCGAGTAAAAGACACCACCAAGATAGGTCATGGGTGTCAGAACAAAGGTTGGAATAATAGACACATCATCAAACTTTCTGGCGAAGATACCGTTAATAAAGCCACCCAGCGCGAACAACGTCGCCGTCATCACCACAGCCAGCAGCGTAGCAAAAACATCATGGACTTCCAGCTCATTTTCCATGCCAAGAAAGAATAATCCCAATCCCATCACGATGGCGCCGGTAATCACCCCCCGTGCCACACCGCCCAGCACATAGCCCGCCAGAATGATCCAGTCGGGAACCGGTGATATCAGGACCTCTTCAATGCTTCGTTGAAATTTATTGCTGAAAAAGCTTGAGGCTACGTTACTGAAACTGTTGGTAATAACCGACATCATCACCAGTCCCGGTAGTACGTAAGTCATGTAACTGAAGCCCCCCATGGTACCAATACGGGAACCAATGACTGCACCAAAAATTACAAAATAAAGCACCATCGAGATCGCCGGGGGTAACAGCGTTTGTGGCCAGATTCGCATAAAGCGCCGCACTTCCTTGGCAAAGATCGTCACAAAGGCCACCCAGTGATAACGGTATTCACTGTGCTGCGGCTTTTCTGGCAAATCATGCCCTCTGGTATTTTCCAGACCTGACATCACGCTCTGCCTCCCTCTGCAGCAACACCACTCAAGCCACTCTTGGTCATATTGACGAACAGCTCTTCCAGTCGGTTGTTTTTATTTCTCATACTGGCCACGTCAATCCTAAGCTCGCTCAGCTGCCGGAACAGGTCGTTGACTCCCGTATTCTTATCCACCTCTACTTCCAGCGAATGGTTGTCAATTTTGTTCACCTTATACCCTGAAAACACCGGTATCTGCTCGATGGGATGGCGTAAATCCAGTACAAAGCTTTCCTTCTGTAACAGGCTTAACAGCCGCTTCATACTGGTATTTTCAACGATTTCCCCCTGATCGATGATGGCAATATGACGACAGAGCTGTTCTGCCTCTTCCAGATAATGGGTCGTCAGTATGATCGTGGTGCCCCGGTCATTGATCTCCTTAATAAACGCCCAGAGACTTCTGCGAAGCTCTATGTCCACGCCTGCGGTGGGTTCATCAAGAATCAGTAGCTCCGGCTCATGAACCAGAGCCCTGGCAATCATCAGGCGCCGCTTCATGCCCCCGGAGAGCATTCGGGACTGGGTAAACCGCTTATCCCATAAACCCAGCTTTTTCAGATAATGCTCAATGCGGGGCCTGGCCTGCCGGGCAGAAAGCCCATAATAGCCCGCCTGGCTGACCAGAATATCCTCTACTTTTTCAAACTGATTGAAGTTGAATTCCTGGGGCACCACTCCCAGCGCGCGCTTGGCTCTGACCAGATCACGCTCAATATCGTGGCCGAAGACAGAAACACGCCCTTCCGACTTTCGAACCAGTGATGAAATCACGCCAATGGTGGTTGATTTTCCGGCACCATTGGGACCGAGCAAGGCAAAAAAATCACCTTTGGCCACCTCCAGATCAACCCCTTTCAGAGCAACAAATCCGTCGTCGTATACTTTTTTTAAATTCTTGATGGCCAATGCCTGAGTCATGGTTCTCAGCCTTGAGATGCTTATCATCGATTAAGACATCTTATAATAAAGAAATCTTTGATATTGTTCGTTTATTTGCAACTGCCTGAAATGGCCCCGATAAGAAACGCCGCCCACCGGGTGAGAAGGGTTTATCGCAGATAAGCAAGCAGTGATGCCAACGCTTTTCTGGCATTGGGGTAGGCGAAGGTAAAGCCCGCCTCCTCAAGTCGCCTGGGTATAACAGCCTGCCCCTCCGTTAACAACTTCGCAGACTCACCGAGCATCACCGCAAGCACACTTTCAGGCGTTGTCAGGATAGCAGGTCGGCGAACGGCGCGCCCAAGCTCTTTGGCAAATGCTTTGTTGGTCAGAATCTCCGGGGAAACAGCATTATAAACACCGTTTGCTTCCGGGTGGTTTACCAGATAAACCAATGCATTGAGCATATCATCCATATGGATCCAGGACATGATCTGCCGACCGTTACCAATGGGCCCACCCAACCCCAGACGGAAAACCGGCAACATCTTCTGCAACGCTCCACCACTTGGGTGCAATACCACACCGATTCTGACAATACAGGTGCGAACCCCCAACGTCTCAACGCGCCTGGCCACCTGCTCCCAGCGATCACAGAGGGTTGCAGCGAAGTCACTACCCACTTCCGCAGACTCATCCAACTGTTGTCCGGGATTAGAGAAACCATAAAACCCGACCGCCGAAGCGCTGATGAAGCAGCCGGGTTTATTTTCCATCCGCTCAATCAGGTCGACCAGCTCTGACGTTACCCCAATACGGCTATCCAACAGGATCTTTTTGCGAGCCTGGGTCCATCTTTTATCGAGGATACCTTCACCGGCCAGATTAATCACCGCATCAAAATAAGTTGATGGATTAACAGCAGACAGGGAGGAAACCGGCTTAACCCGGTGAGACAGTAGCAGACGAACGTCTTTCGCCGGTTGGCGGCTCAACACGACAACCTGATGCCCTTCATTAAGCAGACGATGAACCAGCCGGCGCCCAATAAACCCGGTACCACCGGTAATCAGATATTGCATGAATCCATCAGCTCCATTGCTCAACCCCAATTATGCCTCTTATTGCCAACCAGGGCAGGGAAACTACGATTTATTAATAATACTCACATCCGTTAATAATCGTAACATTTTCTGAAAAGATAAAAAAAAGCCCAGGTCCCCTCAAACCTGAGCTTTATTCCCTGTCACGCTGGTGCTCCCGCTTGTTCTTATATCTCCATAAAAAAATGAACCCTGCTCTCATTGATCCTTTGCACCTTCAAATGCTACGTAAAATCCACAACAGATTAATTGATCTGCATCAATTTATTTCGGCATATACTTACAGTGCTGTTTATAACTTCTCTGACTAACCAACAGAATCTGGCAATAGCTCCTTAGCAAAGCATCCAGTTGGTCTATTATTGTGAATTATCGTTTTTCTCTTCCAATGCACTGACCGAGATTGACTCAACCGGATAGCAGCGGGATGTCTGTTACTTCAAAGCCATTCATGGCGGGCAGCAGTTCCAGTTAACCGGCTACTATCTGACCTGTTATTCCCTTTCCGGAGCCACCCTCATGATCAAAAGTACGTTCGGTACGCTGCAAAAAATTGGCAGAGCGTTAATGCTGCCAGTTGCCGTACTGCCTGTCGCCGGGATTCTTCTGGGCGTGGGCAGTGCGGGATTTTCGTTTATACCGGATCTGATCTCCAGCATTATGGCCCAGGCCGGCGGTGCGGTATTCAGCAATCTGCCGTTAATTTTTGCCATTGGTACCGCCATAGGCCTAACGGAAAACGACGGCGTGTCTTCAGTGGCTGCTGTCGTTGGCTTTGTCATCATGCTCGGCACCATGGGCATTATGGCCAGCCAACTGGGCTTTGAACCCGCCTCCGTCATGGGCATTGACACCATTGATACCGGAGTCTTTGGCGGCATTATTGTTGGTATGCTGGCGTCAGTGATGTTTAACCGCTACTACAAAATTCAGTTGCCGGAATATCTTGGTTTCTTTGCTGGCAAGCGGTTTGTCCCCATCGCTACCGGCATTGGTGCCATTTTCCTGGGCATTCTGCTCAGTTTTATCTGGCCGCCAATCCAGTCCGTGATCAATGATTTCTCCCAATGGTCAGTGAATGAAAACCCGGAAGCGGCGGGGTTTGTTTATGGCTTTGTGGAAAGATTGCTTATCCCCTTTGGCCTGCACCATATCTGGAACGTGCCGTTTCAAATGGAGATGGGTGAGTTTATTGATGAGTCTGGTACGGTATTCAATGGCGATATTGCCCGCTTCTTTGCCGGTGATCCAACAGCAGGCTTTCTGGCCGGTGGCTACCTGTTCAAAATGTTTGGCTTACCCGCTGCCGCCATTGCCATGTGGCATTGTGCAAAACCGGAGAACAGAGCAAAGGCTGGCGGTATCATGCTCTCTGCAGCACTGACCTCAGTGCTGACGGGTATCACCGAGCCGATAGAATTTTCTTTCCTGTTTGTTGCCCCCCTGCTCTATGGTATTCACGCGCTGCTCGCTGGTATGGCTTACGCCATCACCAACTATCTGGACATCAAGATGGCCATGTCCTTCTCTAATGGCATGATTGACTATGTGCTCTATTTCGGCATTGCCACCAAACCGGTCTGGATTATTATTCTCGGGGCACTCTATGCCGTTCTTTACTACGTTATTTTCCGGGTGCTGATCCTGGCACTCAACCTGAAAACGCCCGGACGCGAAGATGACATTGAGGGTGAAGCCAGTGTCGGGGAATCCAGCGATCTGGCCGTGAATCTGATTCATGCGTTCGGGGGAAAAGCCAATATTAAAAACCTGGATGCCTGTATTACCCGCCTCAGAGTCACGGTTAACAATACAGAAACCGTTGATGTTGACCGGATCAAACAGCTCGGAGTGACAGCTGTAGTGGTGGTTGGCCAGAATATGCAAGCGATCTTCGGGCCACGCTCAGACAATATTCGTACAGAGATGCAGGAAGCGATGAAAGCAATGTGATGAAGCAATGTGATGAGGCAATGTAAAGCCTCCATTACTCCCATGCACCAGAAGATATAGCGCTTCCTATCTTCTGGTTTATACTCATCAATTACCTATATGGGCCGACATTTCTTGTTACATAAATCTTGAAAGGGGGGAGACAGTAATGAACGGAGTCGGCGGCCACCAACCCATCAACCTGGCGCCAATAGCCAACAACGACAAAACTCAGGGTACCAATAAATCAGAGGGGAGCTTTGGCGGGTTTAAAGTCACGATTCCTAAAACCATAAAGGCATTCCTGTCATCCATTTTTTCTACCAGGCCCAGCAGCCCAAGTATTCAGACCCGACAGATACAGCTTCATACTCCATCGCAACCATCACAACAACACAGCTCAAACATTGAAAATAACGGCAGCAATAAACCAGCCGAAGGGAATTTAGGAGAAGCATTAGCGCTTGCCCGTGAGAATTCGAACATTAAAAGTCTATTTACCCAGCTTCACGACAAACTGGAAGAAATGCAAACCAGTAAACATATTTTACAAGGCATGAGACATCGTGATGATTCGTTCATAGCTTGCACTGTTGATGTGCAACAGTCTAAGGCCAGCTTTATAGAGGCCGTTAAAAGCTTCAATCAAAACGTAAGTGCCGATCTGCAAATTGATGCTGATGACCTTGAGATGGCAATGGCAAATAAAGACGCGCCGGAGAGTGCTAAAGACTTAGCTAAACTTGAGGTAATGAAAAAAGCTCTTTATAAAGCGTGACCAGACAACGACTAATTAACGGTTCCTGGTTTTTGCACAACACTTTCCAGGACAAACCTTGAATAAACCTGACACAAATGGCCAAACCGGCCCGGCTGGCCAATATGCAAAGCGACTCACTTCATATAGACCGTTAACAGCGTATCAGCCCCAGCCTGCACACTGCCGCTCGATTTATCCAAATGGCTGACATCATCCATATTGGAGATGACAATAGGGGTGACAACACTCCTTGCTTTCTCTTTGAGTAAGGTGAGATCCACCTCAACGACAGGGTCGCCCGTTTTAATCTGTTGTCCTTCTTTTGCTATTCGTTTAAAACCCTCCCCTTTCAGCTCCACAGTATCAATGCCAAAATGGACAAACAGCTCAACACCTGAAGGGGTTTCCATACTGAACGCGTGATTGGTTTCAAAAATCTTGCCAATAACGCCATCACAGGGCGCAACCATGACATTTCCGGTTGGATCAATGGCCAGACCATCGCCCACCACCTTATCGGCAAACACCGGATCCGGAACGTCCTCTATGGGAATAATCTTGCCCGTCAAAGGTGCCTTCAGGATCGTTCCCTCATCTGAGTTAAGACCGAGACTTTTTTTGAGAGAATCAAAGATACCCATAATTTTTACCTGCGGCTGTTACAACAATCTTCCATGAAGCCTGCTCAAAACTGAATTGAGGCAACTTCACAGATGCGGGACCGGTCGGAAAGCAATACCGGCAGGGAGGAAAGCAAAAAGCCTCATGTTCAGAGGCTTTTCCGTCTTAAAGAACTTTAGTCATCGGCTGGTCAGCATTCAACCATTAAGGGCCAGAGAATCAAACTGAAACGATTTGAGCCACTTTCATCAGGTGACTGTCAATCTGGTTGTGCTTACTGATTGCTCTTTCCAGTGGGGTTTTCACCACCTGCTGGTCACGAACGCCCACCATGATACCACTGTCGCCGTTGCGCAACGCTTCTACTGCGGCGACACCCAGGCGGCTGGCCAGAACACGGTCAAAACAGGTAGGCTTACCACCACGCTGGATATGACCCAGTACGGTTACCTTCACCTCGTATTCGGGAAACTTCTCTTCCACAGCACGGGACAGTTCAAAAACACCACCGCTGCGATCACCTTCAGCAACCACTATAATGCTGGAGGTTTTGCCCGCACGACCACTCTTTTGCAGAGACTCCATGAACAGTTCAACCGTTTTTTCCTGCTCAGGAATCAGGATATCCTCTGCACCAGAAGCAATCCCTGTGTTCAGCGCAATAAAGCCGGCATCACGGCCCATGACTTCAATGAAGAACAGGCGATTATGAGAAGTGGCGGTATCACGAATCTTATCGATGGCTTCGACAACGGTATTCAGCGCGGTGTCATAACCAATGGTAAAGTCAGTACCGTAGATATCGTTGTCGATCGTACCGGGAACACCGATACAGGGCAGGCCATGCTCCTCTTCCAGCAGCATGGCACCGGTGAATGAGCCGTCACCACCGATCACCACAAGACCATCAAGTTCCGCAGCCCGGGCATTTTCGTAGGCCTTGATACGACCCTCCTTGCTCCGAAACTCCTGACAGCGTGCAGATTTCAGGAAGGTACCACCCTGATTAATGATATTGGCAACCGTACGGGCATCCGCCACTTCCATACGATTTTCTATCAGTCCTTTGTAACCTTCCTGAATCACTACCGGCACAATACCGTAGTAAATACAGGCACGAACAGTCGCACGGATAGCCGCATTCATACCGGGAGCATCGCCCCCGGAAGTCAAAACTCCGACTCTCTTTAATTCGGTCATGCCAGGCTATTCTCCTTCCAAATGCCTAAATGCTTGGTAAAGCAATGAGAAATAATTAGTTAGGTTCTGTTGACACAATTCAGACCCTGAACACATTGCACTGTCAACAGCGTCTGAAACAGGGCTCAGCTTACGCTGATAATCTGCATGGTGTTGGTGCCGCCTTCGATTTCCTGACTTTCGCCTTTAGTCAAAATAATCTTGTCACCCACTTCCAGAAGGCCACGCTCTTTAAGGACATTAATTGCACGCCCATTGACTTCCGGGCCGTACTCGGTACCACTGTCAAAAGCCACGGCCTCCACACCGCGATACAGGGCAACCCGGCGTTCAGTGGTCTCGTAACGAGTCAGGGCAAAAATAGGAAGACGGGTATTGATCCTGGACATCCACAGCGGTGTGGCGCCACTTTTGGTCAGGCAGACAATCGCCTTAATGTCATCCTGATGGTTGGCGGCAAACATGGTCGCCTGAGCGATGGCCTCATCGACATTCACAAACTTGCCAACGCGACGCTCCGTCATATACTCAACAGTCTGCTTTTCTGCACCAAGGCAAATGCGGCTCATGGCCTTGACCACTTCATCCGGACGCTTGCCAGTGGCCGTCTCACCGGATAGCATCACCGCGTCAGTACCATCCAGCACCGCATTAGCGACGTCAAAAACTTCTGCCCGGGTAGGCTGAGTGTTGTGAATCATGGACTCCATCATCTGAGTGGCCGTAATCACCGGCTTATTCAAACGACGGGCTTCATTAATCATGTGCTTCTGGGCACCAATCAGTTCAGGGTCACCAATTTCTACGCCCAGATCGCCTCGAGCCACCATCACGGCATCCGATGCAGAAATAACTTCAGCCAGCAGTTGGTGGTCATTCACCACCTCCGCCCGCTCGATCTTCGACAGTATAGCGGCAGTTCCACCCGCTTCCCGGAGCAGACGACGGGCTTCTTCAACATCACTGGCATGACGAACGAAAGATACCGCCAGGTAGTCAACTTCCAGCTCAGCGGCCAGAAGAATGTCCTGCTTATCTTTTTCCGTTAATGCTGCAGCAGAAAGACCACCACCCTGAAGGTTAATACCCTTGTTATTGGAAAGCTCTCCACCATTGATCGCTTTGGTTTTAATGCAGGGACCATCAATAGCCATGACTTCCAGACTGATTCGTCCGTCATCAAGCAGCAGTATGTCACCCACCGTGCAGTCGTTTGGCAGATCTTTATAACCGAGCCCCACCTGCGTTTCATCGCCATCGTCAATGGGAAGACTGGCATCCAGGTTAAAGGTAGCCCCATCTGGAAGGTGAATCTTGCCATTCTGGAACCGGCCAATACGGATCTTTGGCCCCTGCAAGTCGCCCAGAATGGCAACCGAACGGTTCAGCCGCGCAGCAATTTCACGAATGGTTTTGGCACGGGCTTTGTGATCTTCCGGATCACCATGGGAGAAGTTGAGGCGAACAACGTTAACTCCCGCTTCAATCAGCTTTTGCAGTTTTTCTTCAGATTCAGTAGCGGGCCCCAGGGTTGCCACAATTTTTGTGCGTCTGAGCATGATAATCCTCTCGCTTGTGAACCCGCCGCTCTCGCAGGAGCCTTCGCCTGTTACCTGTCAGGTGTAGCCTTCAGCCTGTTCAAGGCTTATGCCATCCCACAGGGGTCATTACTGCAAGCGACTGGTCTTAATGGATTAAGGATGTGCACGACAGCCGTTCACAACCTGTACACCTCTGTTCTGCAGGACAAATGTATTGAACGGAGCGCAAACAAAAGAAGAAAGTGTCGTTTAAAGTATAGGAGTCATCTTACCCCGTAACACGGTCTTCTCTTTGTTCACCTATTGCTCAGCTATTGCTCACACAGCCTGACACCCAGTTATCAGATTTGCTTGTCTCATTTATCGTAACCAACACAGGCCCGTTAAACGAGCCTGTGTTGAGATCACCTTTCAGAATGCCTTAGGCGTTCATCAGGGCCTTGGCAGTATCCAGCATACGGTTGGAGAAGCCCCACTCGTTATCGTACCAGGACATAACCTTAACCAGGTTGCCCAGAACACGAGTCTGAGTAGCATCGAAGTTGGAAGAGAACGGACTGTGATTGAAGTCCATGGAAACCAGTTCTTCGTAATTAACAGACAGAACCGTTGCCATTGCAGGGCTGGACTTGGCAGCAGTTGCAATGATTTCGTTCACTTCTTCAACAGTGGTTTCACGGGCAGCAACGAAGCTCAGGTCAACCAGAGAAACGTTGATGGTTGGTACGCGAACCGCCATGCCATCGAACTTGCCTTTCAGCTCAGGAACCACTTCACCGACTGCAGCAGCACCGGTAGCGGTTGGAATCATGTTCATGGCAGCTGCACGGGCACGGTACAGGTCAGAGTGGTATACATCGCTCAGACGCTGGTCGTTAGTGTAAGCATGGATAGTGGTCATCAGACCCTTATCAATACCCAGAGCATCATTCAATGGCTTGGCAATAGGAGCCAGACAGTTAGTGGTGCAGGAAGCGTTAGAAATAACGGTCATGTCTGCCGTCAGAGCGTCGTGGTTCACACCGTAAACGATGGTTGCGTCAACGTTTGAACCAGGAGCAGAAATGATGACTTTCTTGGCACCCGCATCCAGATGTGGCTTGCAGGAATCCTTGGAACGGAAAACACCAGTACATTCAAAGACAACGTCAACACCCAGCTCAGCCCATGGCAGCCTGGAAGGGTCACGCTCAGAGAAAGTCTTGATTTCGTCACCGTTTACAAACAGCGCACCTTCGCCTTCTTCAACCTGCGCATTGAAACGGCCATGAACCGTGTCGTACTTGGTCAGGTGAGTATTGATTTTGGTGTCACCCAGATCATTAATGGCAACAATCTGGTATTCATCGCGACGGCCAGCTTCGTAGAGTGCACGCAGTACGTTGCGACCGATACGGCCGTAGCCATTAATAGCAATCTTGATCATGATGTCTCCAATACCGTTAATCAAAGCGGAATGTCCGCCCTGGCTCCAGGACTTGTATTCCTGAAGCACAATAACTTACAGACAAAGGTTGACTTCCCGGTGGCGTGGAGTTACATATATGCAAAAGAGAACAACATATAGCAAACAATCACACACCAAATACCATCCAGGAACAACTGATTGTCTGATCCACTGGTCAGCTTTATACGTCACCAGTGTGATATAGAGTGTGATCGAAAAACCGGAATTCAGCAAAACCGCCCTGCTTTTCAAAGAGTGTTCGGGTTAATTCCGGGTTTTGTATGTACTCTCAACGAAGCACTATATGACGCTATCCTGGCCAGCCAGTGACTTCCATTGGGAATCGCACGTTTGATCAGCACCTTTACCTACACGGATAATGCGGACTGTAAGCCCGCTAGTCAAGCCTGTTACAGGCTCGCTCCTCTCATCTTTATGCAAAATATCATGTTGCGAAATTATCAAATATGAACAACCATAAATGACCACAAAACGTTAATTACAAAACTCTCGGAAACTATTCAACAATACAAAAACGACACTAATAGCATAAAAACCGTAAGAGATAAGAGCAAAACATCTCAAAGCCATTGTAATTCAAAGGTTGATAGCAAAAAAATCAAAAATCAAACAGGATGGTATTTTAATAAGTACACAAGTACGTCAATAGAGACTGAGGTTCCGTCCCATCAAAAAACAACACCTAAGCAAACTTATTGACAGGACAGGAAGCAAGAAACGGGTAAATCCTGATGCTTTTACCACCAAAAAAATATGTAAATTTTTTGTAATTATCGCTCCGCCTTCCCCAGCCACTCAATCTGGTTATTATTATATTTGTTAGATACTTCATTATTTATAAATAAAGATTCTATTCATACGAACAGACCAAAGAACATACCCATAGTAATTCCCTCATTCTCAACATCGGGTAAACTGATAAGATCATTGTTCTCACCACTTATTAACATTGGTCTCTTTATGAAACAGCTATTGGTTGTCGCTATTCTGATTTTTTCTTCCGTGATAAGTGCCGACATTCTGAATTGCGAGCAAAGCCAAACGGTTTGCGAAGCCAAATGCAAAGCATCAAGTCTGATCAGTGAGCAGGATATCTCTACCTGTAAAGCCCAGTGTCTGGGTGAGCGAACAGCCTGCGAGCTCGAACAAGGCAAGGATTCAGCGGGTAAACTTGCCGGGCAGGCAAAAGATGCAGGCCAGTCTTTCATGGATAAAATGAAAGCCTTCTGGGAAGGATTTACAAACAGCCTGTAAAAGCTGCACTTTACCCTTTAAACGCCTGACCCGTGTCACGCACTGCAAAAGTGACAGGTACAAAAAAATGCCTCCAACCAAAGACTGATTAGAGGCATACGACATATTTCAGCCGAAAGTTATTTACCGTAATACGCTTTAGTAAGCAGTTCTTCCAGCTCAGAAATCAATGGCAGACGAGGATTGGCCGTTGTGGTCTGATCTTCAAACGCATGGTTAGCCAGCATGCTGATTTTACTCTTGAACAGAGACTCATCAATACCAATCTCTTGCAGAGAAGCAGGCATATCCAGTCGCTTCATCAAATCACGAACCGCATTGGCCAGTGATTTAACACCCTCTTCCGGAGTCTTGGCTGGCAGACCCAACATTTTGGCAATTTCAGCGTACTTCTCATGGGCAATGTAATACTGATATTTCGGGAATGATGCCACCTTGGTTGGGTTAGGGCAGCCATTATACTCAATCACATGAGGCAACAGCACAGCGTTGGCCTGTCCGTGAGAAATATGCAGTTCATTACCCAGCTTATGGGCAATGGCATGGTTTACCCCCAGGAAGGCGTTGGCAAATGCCATGCCAGCCATACAGGACGCGTTGTGCATTTTCTCCCGGGCTTTTCGGTCTGCGGTATCATAAGACTGCGGCAGATAATCAAAGACCAGCTGAATCGCTTTCATGGCCAGAGCGTCAGTGTAGTCGGAAGCCATGATGGACACATAAGCTTCTATGGCGTGAGTGAGCACATCCAGGCCAGTATCCGCTGCCACTTTCTTCGGCACCGTCAGTACCAGGTTAGGATCAATAATTGCCACATCCGGAGTCAGCTCATAGTCAGCCAGTGGATATTTGGCACCTTTTTCCTTATCAGTAATAACGGCGAACGATGTCACCTCTGAACCGGTACCGGATGTAGTAGGAATTGCAACCAGCTTGGCCTTCTTACCCAGATGCGGGAATTTATAGACACGCTTGCGAATATCCAGGAATTTCTGAGCCATACCAGCAAAGTCAGCATCCGGCTGTTCATAGAAAAGCCACATCCCCTTGGCAGCATCAATCGGTGAACCACCACCCAGGGCAATGATCACATCCGGATTAAACCGCGCCATTTCACGGGCGCCATTGCGAACAGTTTCCAGACTTGGATCAGGCTCAACCTGATTGAAAATTTCAACCTGAACCGGTGTGGCACGCTTTCTCAGATGGTAGAGGATTTTATCGACATAGCCCAGGGACTGAATAATCTCGTCAGTAACGATAAATACACGAGAAATGTCCTGCATCTTTTCGAGGTACTGAAGCGAGTTGGCCTCAAAGTAAATCTTTCTGGGAAGTTTAAACCACTGCATATTGACCCGACGCTTGGCAACACGCTTGACATTGATCAGGTTTACCGCCGATACGTTGGAAGTGGTACTGTTACCGCCATAGGTACCGCACCCCAGTGTCAGGGAAGGCATATTGGTATTGTAAATATCACCAATGGCGCCATGGGTGCTTGGTGAGTTAATGATGATACGACCGGCTTTCATGGCCAGGGAGAATTCATCAATCACCTGGTTATCCTGGGCATGCAGTACCGCAGAGTGTCCAAGGCCACCAAAGTTCAGCATCTGGTCTGCCAGCTCAATGGCATGATGGGCATCTTTAGCCTTAAGCACACCCAAAACCGGAGACAACTTCTCACGGGACAGAGGAAACTCAGGACCTACCCCCTCAATTTCTGCTGCCAGTATGCGCGTATTCTCAGGCACTTTGATACCGGCCAGTTCGGCAATGTAAAAAGGCTTCATGCCAACAATTTTACTGTTCACATGACCGTCATGAATGACCACTTCAGCCAGTCGCTGTGTTTCCGCTGGCGTAGTGAAGTAAACATTCTGAGACTTCAGCTCTTTAACAACTTCTTTATAGATCGCTTGATGAACAATCGCGGCCTGCTCAGAGGCACAGATCATGCCATTATCGAAGCTCTTGGACATTACCAGATCATTACAGGCCTGCTTGATATCTGCAGACTGGTCAATAATGCAAGGTACGTTACCTGAACCCACGCCCAGCGCAGGCTTACCGGAGGAGTAAGCGGCCCGAACCATGCCGGAGCCACCAGTCGCCAGAATGACGGCAACTTCAGGATGCGTCATCAACTTCTGAGTAGCTTCAATGGAGGGGTGCTCAACCCACAGCACACAGTCGTCAGGCGCACCGGCCGCAACCGCCGCGTCACGAACAATCCGGGCTGCCTCACTGGAACATTTCTGCGCAGAAGGATGGAAGGCAAAAATAATCGGGTTACGGGTTTTGGTGGAAATGATGGACTTGAACATGGTGGTGGATGTCGGGTTGGTCACCGGAGTAACCCCACAAACAATGCCTACAGGCTCAGCAACCAGCATGAAGTCTTCTTCAGCGTTATCTTCAATAACACCTACGGTCTTGTCGTATTTGATGGAGTGGTAAACGTACTCGGTCGCAAAGATGTTTTTGGTCACCTTATCTTCCAGGATGCCACGGCCAGTCTCCTCGACAGCCATCCGGGCCAACTCCATATGAGCTGCCTGACCTGCCAGAGCCATGGCTTTGGTAACCCTGTCGACATCTTCCTGAGTCAGGTTGAGAAACTTCTCCCTGGCAACCATTGCCCGCTCAATCAACGCATTAATCTGAGCGTCAACATCCTGAACAACCGCCTCTTTGTTTACGGTTTTTTCAGCCTGCTTCTTTCCGGCCATGACTATCGTCCTCTAGTAGTTAACCAAGATAACCTTTAAAAAACTGTCTATAATTCCGAGGCTATTCGTTTTAAAACGTCACTCGAAATAGAAATGCTGTTTAATAAGCTGGCAACCATCAGATGTCTGTCTTCTATTTCACCATTCTCAAGATAGTGCATCCTGAGTATTAATGCCTGACCATTGCCATTTATTGGGAAACTCTCCTGTTCAATAAAAATGCATGCATGAGCCGTTGCAGATTTATCGAGCATCACAAAAAAATTATTCCACAAAATTATTTAAACATATTTTTTTATTTGAATTTAGTCATATATCGCTTGCTCTTACGCATTACAACACAAGAAAACCTCAAAAAAACTGACTCAAATCAAAAAAACACTATTGATTTTTTTTACAAAAAGAGCATCAAAACTTATCAACAGCATTCATACATTGACACATTATTTTCTACAAAATAATCTTCGAAAAAGCTTATAAAAACGATACTCACAATAAAAACCAATAAATTAAAAAAACATTTTCAAAATCATGTCGTTGAAAAAATGCAAAGCAATCGAACGCAATCGAGTAACAACAGGAATAAACACCAATAAACAAGAGTTATAAGCCCCCTACGCCATCGTTTTTTATTCATTAGGAAAAAGGCTTTACCTGTTGTAACCTTTGCGTATCATTTCAAACTGAAACTCACTGTAACCCTTGATCGAGAAAGGATCAGTCACATGTCGCAAAAAATCCTGGACCTGGTAAAGCCAGGCGTAGTTACCGGTGATGACGTTCAGAAAATCTTTGCAGCTGCCAAGGCCGGTGAATTTGCACTGCCAGCAGTGAACGTTGTCGGTACCGATTCAATCAATGCCGTTCTGGAAGCAGCAGCCAAGGTCAAGTCCCCAGTCATCATTCAATTCTCGAATGGCGGCGCGAGCTTTTTCTCAGGCAAAGGTCTTAAGACTGATCCGGCCGGCGCCCTGGGCGCTATTGCTGGTGCCAAATATGTCCACGCGGTGGCAGAGGCTTATGGCATTCCCGTTCTGCTCCACACTGACCATGCTGCGCGCAAGCTGCTGCCATGGATTGATGCCCTGCTGACGGCGGGCGAAGAGTTCTATGAGCAACATGGCAAGTCACTGTTTTCATCTCATATGATCGACCTGTCCGAAGAGTCTCTGGAAGAAAACATCGCTACCTGTGCCGAATACATGAAGCGCATGGCCAAGATGGACATGACACTGGAATTCGAACTGGGCTGTACTGGCGGTGAAGAAGACGGTGTGGACAACTCGCACATGGACAGCTCCATGCTGTACACCCAGCCAGAAGACGTTGCCTACGCCTACGAAATTCTGAGCAAGATCAGCCACCGTTTCACCATTGCCGCTTCTTTCGGTAACGTTCACGGCGTATACAAGCCGGGCAACGTTCAGCTGACCCCAAAGATTCTGGACAACTCCCAGAAATACTGTTCTGAGAAATTCGGCATTCCAGCCAAGTCCCTTAACTTCGTATTCCACGGTGGTTCCGGCTCAACTCTGGAAGAGATCCGCGAGTCTGTATCCTACGGCGTAGTGAAGATGAACATCGACACCGATACTCAGTGGGCATGCTGGGAAGGCGTTCTGAACTACTACAAGAAAAACGAAGCTTACCTACAGGGCCAGCTAGGCAACCCTGAAGGTGCCGACAAGCCAAACAAGAAGTTCTATGACCCTCGCGTTTGGCTGCGCGCCGGCCAGGAGTCCATGATCTCCCGTCTCGAACAGGCTCATCGCGACCTGAACAGTATCGACGTACTGTAATGCAGACCTGACACCGGTGCTCGCCGGTGTCCTCTCACCCCGGCAACCCATCGCCTGTCACGTCACGTACCTGTCAACTGACTACTTTTCTGTTGTTGCTTCCCCTGACTAAAAGCCAAAAGCCTGGCATTATTGTCAATGGCATTCTCAAGCTCGCTGGTCTTACCACCCAGCTCCTGAGCCAACCACTGGTAAAGCAGCCCCTCTTCATTCAACTGCCCCATGTGCCGATAGAGAAGACCAAGGGCCAATCCATGCTTTAACTTGTCACACTCATGACGACTCTCGTTATAAAACAAATTCTCTAACACCGGTTTTGCCGACTCGAACATCCCCAGATGCTGGAAAGCCAGACCAAGGCACATTTGAATATTTCTATCTTCCCGCAACCAGAGAGGCAATGAAGATATAAACTGACAACTATCCCTAAAGTGGTTGAGATTATAATAGGCACGCGCTTTCAACAAACACGCATCACGCATAATTTTGGCACTCCCCCCACTCTCTCTCTGCAGCACTGATTCCGCATGTAACAAGGCTTGCTTAGGTTGTTTATGTTTCAGCGCAGTAAAACCATCGTTAATATGCTCTTGTAGCGCCAGAACCGGATCAACACCGACTTTTCGCTTTGCACCCGCACCAGAACACAATAAAGACCTGTCACTCCCCTCCCCGGAGCCTAACTGACAATTGATAAACGATGTTTTTGCCACTTGCCTCGTCCCTCGAAAGCCAGCTGTCGAGCCATCACTTTGCTTATCGCAACCAGCGCTTCCTCTTTGGTCAACAGCGTCCGGGCATCGTCCCGGGCCAGATAAACAAAAATCATAAGGCACTTTATTATTCATATGAGGCTCTTTTCCAATTCCAGACTGCTATGTAACCAGCAAGTTGACTAAGGGCTGAAGAAGACTTTTGCCTCTTCGGCCAATATTATGCAAAAACTCAAAAAAGCCAAGGTAAAGGGGTAAAGCCTCTTGGGATATTCCCCTGTGAGGCCTTAGCCACGAGCGTAGAAGTGACCAAAACCCCTCCATAGTATTAACATGCACCTCGTAAATACCGTCTTTGTCATCATCACGAGCATACTCACCTTTGCCGTGACAGACCGTTTTATGTCTGAAGCCCCAGCTTTCAAGGTCATCATAGATGTTGTATTCATCGGTATAAATCTGGCTCTGTGGGGCTACGTGTTTCTTGATAAATGGTTCAATTGTCGCCTTCTTAACGTTCGACAGCATGTTGATAATGACCTGACCTCCCCTTTGAATCATTCCCAATACCGGCGGTTTGTCTTTTTCAAGAGTCCCACGGCCCGGAGCGCCTTTAAGCCTTCTTTTTCTCGGTGGACGATCCAGATTTTTTTAATGCTTCAGGGTGTCCCTTGTGACCAGCTACAATGTAGACCTCGTCGAATTCAACTTCGCCATCAAGAATCACTTCAGGCTTTCGGTCAACAACACCATTTCGTAAGACTGTGGTCATATGGTGTGCATCACTGACACACAGATCAAGTTCCTGAGCTATCTGGCTGTTGGAGACGTTCAGCCCCATTAAATAGAGACAGGCAATCCAGACTTTGAGTGGTCGGTGGTGTCCTGCGAAAACCGTATTTGTCAGGTCATCGAAGTAGCGCTTACAGGACTTACAGTAATAGTGCTGGCACTCTACCTGCACATTGTCGTGTCCATTCTTTTTGACATTCTCAGAATCACAGTGCGGACAGAGAACAGTGCCATCTGGCCAGCGGTTCTCACGGATCATCTCAAAGCAGGTGTCATTACTGATGATATCTGAGATTCGGCCTATATTCATGGTCAATGCTGGCGATGGCTAATTATATCCACCAAGGATAGTTCAGCAGTTCGGAATTCGAAAAGAGCCTTCACTGAATGTAACGGGTGACGGCCCTGATTAACCTTTGCGAGATGCTGGATCATGATGCATGAGAATAGCCATGGTATCCCGGCATTTAAAGTCAATAACCTTGAACATGGGAGCGCCATCATGGCAGCCGCGCATAAAATGGTCTAGCCTGACCACTGATAAAATTGACTGGCTGGCTGATTATCCGGCTCATGGCCCTGCCTGCCAAGGCATCTCAAAGTCTTTAGACATGGAGTTTTATTAAATTAACCATCGATATGACGCACCTTCTGACATAACTCGTGCCATAAATTATATCTGTTCAATCAGACAAATTACTTCGTATGGCAGTACCTGACAGTGGAGTGCATAACTTCAGTTAACAGTTAACTAGTAGAGGAGCATAAGTGATGTCAGACCCTCTGGGTGCCCGTATTTCTGCTTTGAATCTTAATGATGCTCAACCGATACCCGCAACTCTATCAGATTCCAGCTCGGCAGCATTTGCCAACCACTGTGTCAGCAATACCGGTACTGAGAAAGCCGAATCGCTGGCAGGATCGAGGGATTGTCATGATGATCTGCCAAGCGCGGTTGGTAACAAAACCCTTAATGACTTACAGATTGCTACCGCCTCAGAGCCAGAAGCAACTGCACCGAATCATGATAGATGCGGTTTCAGGCACTCTGATGCCTGCTGGAATGATCACCGATGGATTGCACTTAACCAGCAGCAGCGAGCCATAAAAGAACAACGCATGCACACTGGCACCTATGAATACATCCCCTGTAAAACGGTAAAATTTCTGGATGAAAAATATCAATTGGAATCAGGTCGTTACATCAATAGCGATTGGAGCTACAGCCACGTCAAAATAACAAAATGCACTGACGGCAAAGTTCTGGTCAATCTATTGCGGGATTTCCTCGACCCATTACACCGCCACTTCCGATGCCGGGATCAGGACTGGATTTTGACCGGACACACATATTTGTCGCCAGTTCTGGTCAATCTGACCACTGGCAACACCTACGAACAAGGAGGCGACCATTACTTTTCGTGGAACTTTCTCTGGCAAGCCGCCCGGGCGAGTCTGGACGGAAATACGCTGGCCGTCCTTGGCTTGTTCTGGGGAGGCTACCCGGAAGAGATACGGTTTTATGATTTCTCCAACCCTGACCAGGGTTTCAGGCCGATTCAATCAAAGCGATACCTATGGCCAACCCGTGATGGCTATCACGGATGGCCAACCTGGCAAGCCACTGAAATCGGCGATAGCGTCGGTACCTTTTATATGCAAAAAGATAATTCAGAGGATGCCCCTGTCTACTCAGTCACAGTGCGTCGGGCAGGTGATCGTATGATCGAAGCACGTCGGGAAATGATCCTGGAAGCCGGACCGGGCTATAGAAGTGATTCAGACGATTCAGATTCCAATTATTCTGATGATGGGTACAGTTCGTCCCTGCCTGTTGATGCAGTCGCACCTGAATAAATCATGGCTCTTGTAGGATTTCAGACTGCTACTGGGTTGAACATTGCTGAAGCCCTTTATCTACAAAGGTTGTCAGCATATTGTCCGGTAATGTTGCTCAATCCTTGTTTTTCGTGACCTACAGTCAGTTTTCACTGTAGAGCAGTTCGTAATCAAAATAGAGCCTAAATCATTTGTCGACCGGCGTGACGCCAGAGAGGGGCACCGACTGATTCATAACGCACACCGCTTCCCTTTGAAGGGTGACACACTGCCCCCCAAAGATTGTGCCTGCTTAATCGGGCAAAATTCACGGAAGGACACGACGGTCAAATGTACAACATCAGTAAATCAGTAGAGGAGATTAAGTGATGTCAGACCCTCTGGGTGCCCGTATTTCTGCCTTGAACCATAATGATGCTCAACCGATACCTGCAACTCTATCAGATTCCAGCTCGGCAGCATTTGCCAGCCGCCGTGTCAGCAATACCGGTACTGAGAAAGCCAGATCGCTGGATTGTTGTGATGATCTGTCGAGTGAAGCTGGCAACAAAATCCTGAATGACTTGCAGATTAATACCATCCCTGAGTCTGCTGGTTGCAGTCAACAAGTGTACCCGCCACAATCACCGTCCCTGACCGTTGATGCACATACTCTGTTCGATACGACAGAGGTTGTTCCTTCTGTAACTCTCCCCAAAGATCAAGACCAGCCTATCCAACCGGAACCAGATACTGATAGTACCGGAAATACTGACAGTAAGGCCGAAGCATGTGCCGCATCATCGGATTCAGAATCAAAAACAAATGTTCCGAATCATGATCAATGTGATTACCGGCACACCGACGCCTGCTGGAATGATCAGCGATGGATAGCTTGGAACCAGAAGAAGCGCGCCACCTATGCACAAATTCTGCGCTCTGACACGTATGAGTACAACCCCAATAAACCGATAAAATTTTTCAATGAGAAATATCAACTGGAGACTGGTGTTTACTCAAAACGGGGCCAGTGGGGTTTGAGCAATATAAAAATAACAAGATGCTCGGATGGCGAAGTTCTGGTGGATCTATTGCGGAATTTCCTTGACCCACTGCACTTTCCCTTCCGGTGCCGGGATCAGGACTGGATTTTGACAGGACATTCGTACATGTCGCCCGTTCTGGTCAATCTGTCCACCGGAAATACCTACGAACAAAAAGGTGATCAATACTTTTCGTGGAACTTTATCTGGCAGGCCGTCAGGGCGAGCCCGGAAGGGAATACGCTGACTGTCCTTGGATTACTCTGGGGAGGCTTCCCACAAGAGATACGATTTTTTGAT
The DNA here is from genome assembly GCF_023716865.1 of Endozoicomonas sp. SCSIO W0465. Taxonomy (NCBI): domain Bacteria; kingdom Pseudomonadati; phylum Pseudomonadota; class Gammaproteobacteria; order Oceanospirillales; family Endozoicomonadaceae; genus Endozoicomonas; species Endozoicomonas sp. SCSIO W0465. Next base: position 5,990,514 of record NZ_CP092417.1, on the reverse strand, counting down.
TTCTCTAATCCTGACCAGGGTTTCAGGGAGCTTCGATCAGCGCATTACGTAGTTCCAACCCGTGGTGAGCAGGGCGTATGGCCAACTTGGGAAACCACAGAAAACAACGACAGCATTGCTAATTTGTGCATGCAAGAACACGAATCAGATACTGCACCTGTCTACTCAGTCACAGTACGTCGTGAAGGTGATCGTATGGTCGAAATACGTCGAGAAGTGATCCCGGAAGCTGAACTGGACAATAGCGGTGAATCAGAGGATTCAGATTCCTATTTTTCTGATGATGGGTACAGCTCCTCCCTGCCTGGTGATGCAGTCGCACCTGAATAAATCATTTGTCGTCCGGCGCGCCGCCAGAAACGGGTACCGACTGATTCATAACACACACCGCTTCTCTTTGAAGGGTGACTCACTGCGCAATTAACAAGCAAAAAAGGTGCGCCATCATGGAAGCCATGCATGAAATAGTCTAGCTTCTCAATTGCCAAACCTGACTGGGTGGTAATTCGGCACAGGGTTCTGCCTGTCCGGGTACCCTGAAGCTTTTAAGAAAGATTGTTTATTTAATTAATCGCTGATGTGACGCACTGCCCGCCAAAGATTGTGCCTGTTTAACCGGACAAAATTCACAGTATGGAAGTACACGACGGTTAAATGTGCAACATCAGTAAATCAGTAAATCAGTAAATCAGTAAAGGAGATTAAGTAATGTCAGACCCTCTGGGTGTCCGTATTTCTGCTTTGAACCTTAATGATGCTCAACCGATACCTGCAACCCTATCAGATTCCAGCTCTGCGGCATTTGCCAGCCACTGTGTCAGCATTACAGCCGCTGAGAAAGCCGGATCGCTGGATTGTCGGGATAGTCTGTCACATGATGCTGGCAATAAAACCCTGGATAACTTGCAGATTGCATCCGTTTCTGAGTCGGGTTGCAGCCAACCCGTGAACCTGCCACATTCCCGGTCCGTTGGCATACAAACCCTGTTTAATACGACAGATGTTGATCCCTCCGTCGCCCTCTCTGACGATCAAGGCGAACCTCCGCAACCGATACCGGACGCTGATAGCATGGCCGGAGCATGTGCTGCAGCATCGGATGCAGAATCAGAAGCAACTGAACCGAATCACGATGAATGCAGTACCAGTCATACCGACGCCTGCAGGAATGATCACCGATGGATCGCACTGAACCAGAAAGAGCGGGCCAGTAAAGAACAGCGCCTTCGCTCTGCCAATTACGAATACTGGCCCCTTATATCGAAAAAATTTCCGGGTGGGACATATCAGGTGGAGTCAGGTGTTTACAACTTCGAACCGAGTGCATGGAATTACAGCCATGTCAAAATAACAAGATGCGATGACGGCAAAGATGTAGTGAACCTGGTGCGGGATTTCGTTCAGCCATTACACCACCACTTCCTGCGCCTGGGTCAGGAGTGGGTTTTGACCGGCCATTCATACACATCACCACTTCTGGTTAATCTGTCCACTGGCAAAGCCTATGAGGATCGGGGTGATCATTACTATGCCGGGAACTTTCTCTGGCATAAGGCCGAAGCGAGTACGGACGGGAATACACTGGTCGTCAAGGGATTGATCTGGGGGGGCTTCCCGGAAGAGATCCGGTTTTATGACTTCTCCAATCCTGACCAGGGTTTCAAACACCTGCATTCAGAGTACTACCTTTGGCCAGGCCGTGAAGAGTATGATGGATGGCCGACCTGGCAAGCCACTGAAGACAGCGGTAGCGTCGCTACTTTTTACATGCAAGACAAACCCAAGGCAGCCGCCCCTGTCTACTCAGTCACTGTACGCCGGGAAGGTGACCGAATGATCGAAGAACGCCGGGAAATAATCCAGTAAGCAAGACCGGACTACGGACTGTTAAGGTGATTCAGACGATTCGCATCATTCTGATGATGAAGACATTGCCAGTCCCTGCGGCTCATAGCATCTGCATTCACTGGAACAGCACAAGTATTGACGACTATATCAACGGATAGCAGAAAATGGAGGATAAAAATTCGGTTTTGTGAGGAGAATAGTGCGCTATTTGACGAACAAAAGTGGATTTTTAGACCAATTTTCTGCCACCGCACGACTGCATGGATGCAGGAGCTAGTGCAGCCAAGCGTTGTTATACATACACAAGCACCTCGTTCCCACGGTCCCGAGGTTGTCGCAAAACCCTGCGGACACTCCGGACATCTCGTTCCCACGCTCTGCGTGGGAATGCATACCGATCCCGCCACAAATACCAAACTGTAACTGTTCAGCACCCCCACATAAATCTGGAATTTTCTGATTTTTATACCATCCTCTTAAGCACCATTTTTCCACAATATTCGCCAGCATGATTCCAGAACTACCCGCAACTATGTCGGCTGAGATTCTCTTGAAAGAGAATGCAGAGCTGCGGATGAGAGTTGCCTGTCTGGAAGAGCGATGTCGAGAATTGGAAGAAAAGGTTGGCAAGAACAGTCAAAACAGCAGCAAGCCGCCATCGTCTGATGGTTATCAAAAACCTTGTAAAAACAGTAATTCTCCAGATCATTCTGACGACCTTTCCGCAGATAAAGGTACCGATCCATCGGATGAAAAACCCAATCCTAAAAGTCTGAGACAGTCTTCTGGTAATAAAGCCGGTGGAAAGAAAGGGCATCAGGGCACTTGTCTTAAACAGGTCGATATCCCTGACTATATTGAGTACCTTCCGGTTAAAGAATGCAATAAATGTCAGGCGTCTCTTCTTGATAGTGAGCCGGTCAAATATATTGAACGACAGGTGTTTGAACCAGGGAGACCGGGTGAATTTGAAGAAGTAACGGCCCATAGAGCTGAAGTAAAAATCTGCACTTGTGGTTGTCGGAATCAGGCTGAATTCCCGGAAGGTGTTACCGCTGCCGCACAATATGGCTCAGCCACACAGGCTATGGCCGTCTATCTTAACCAATACCATTTCCTGCCTTTTAAGCGCGTGTCAGAGTATTTTAATACTCTCTATAAAATGAGTGTAAGTGCAGGCACTGTCGCCAATTTTGTGGCCAGAACCTATGAAAATCTGGCTTCTACTGAAGAGGTTATTCGTGACGCCTTGCGGGAATCGTCTGTTGCCGGAGCCGATGAAACGGGTATGCGGGCCGAGGGCTCTTTGCACTGGCTACACGTTATGCGGGATGAACAATGGACGCTCTACTTGTCTGGTAACTATTCAGCACTGAGCAAAGGCATATTACAGTAATTCCGAACAGCTCTATGAAGTGATTGATATATGTCCATTCCCTGTTTTCTGGCAGACGACAAATAGCTGCGAATCCGTGCAAACATAGAACCACCGTCTGCACTCCTGAAGCAGCCTGAGATTTTCTGCTTTAACTTGGCCATTCGAACATCCCGCTCACTGCCATTGTTATCGAAGGGAATGGTAAAATCTGACATGAAGCGCAGTGTCTCAGCCTTGAACTCAGTGAGTCGTTTGAAGAGATTGTAAGCTTTAGTATTCTTGACTTTCTTGCGCTTAAGCTCCTCTCGTTGCTTCTCCATATAGACGACTTCTTTCATTAGAGCCCGCTGAAGCAACCGGTCATAAATCTTCTCGATTCGTTCACAGACAACACTTGGCATCTGTAGCATACCTATGGTCTTAAAGCCCTTGCAGTAATGCCAGGAAAGCCTCAGTAGCTTCATCAATCGCAACGCCAGTTGATTGCTGTCCCTATCAACAACACCCAAAAGCTCCCTCAGGTGATGGGCATTGCAAAGTACGTGAGTTGCCGCATATGCAAAATAGGATTTCCAATGATCATGAACCAGAACGCCTGCAAATGTTAGCAGTATGCCCATCGTGTCCATGGCCTCACGACCTCGCTTTTCAGACAAGTAGTAGAGCGTCCATTGTTCATCCCGCATAACGTGTAGCCAGTGCAAAGAGCCCTCGGCCCGCATACCCGTTTCATCGGCTCCGGCAACAGACGATTCCCGCAAGGCGTCACGAATAACCTCTTCAGTAGAAGCCAGATTTTCATAGGTTCTGGCCACAAAATTGGCGACAGTGCCTGCACTTACACTCATTTTATAGAGAGTATTAAAATACTCTGACACGCGCTTAAAAGGCAGGAAATGGTATTGGTTAAGATAGACGGCCATAGCCTGTGTGGCTGAGCCATATTGTGCGGCAGCGGTAACACCTTCCGGGAATTCAGCCTGATTCCGACAACCACAAGTGCAGATTTTTACTTCAGCTCTATGGGCCGTTACTTCAAATTCACCCGGTCTCCCTGGTTCAAACACCTGTCGTTCAATATATTTGACCGGCTCACTATCAAGAAGAGACGCCTGACATTTATTGCATTCTTTAACCGGAAGGTACTCAATATAGTCAGGGATATCGACCTGTTTAAGACAAGTGCCCTGATGCCCTTTCTTTCCACCGGCTTTATTACCAGAAGACTGTCTCAGACTTTTAGGATTGGGTTTTTCATCCGATGGATCGGTACCTTTATCTGCGGAAAGGTCGTCAGAATGATCTGGAGAATTACTGTTTTTACAAGGTTTTTGATAACCATCAGACGATGGCGGCTTGCTGCTGTTTTGACTGTTCTTGCCAACCTTTTCTTCCAATTCTCGACATCGCTCTTCCAGACAGGCAACTCTCATCCGCAGCTCTGCATTCTCTTTCAAGAGAATCTCAGCCGACATAGTTGCGGGTAGTTCTGGAATCATGCTGGCGAATATTGTGGAAAAATGGTGCTTAAGAGGATGGTATAAAAATCAGAAAATTCCAGATTTATGTGGGGGTGCTGAACAGTTACACCAAACGTAACTATTCAGCACTGAGCAAAGGCATATTACAGTAATTCCGAACAGCTCTATGAAGTGATTGATATATGTCCATTCCCTGTTTTCTGGCAGACGACAAATAGCTGCGAATCCGTGCAAACATAGAACCACCGTCTGCACTCCTGAAGCAGCCTGAGATTTTCTGCTTTAACTTGGCCATTCGAACATCCCGCTCACTGCCATTGTTATCGAAGGGAATGGTAAAATCTGACATGAAGCGCAGTGTCTCAGCCTTGAACTCAGTGAGTCGTTTGAAGAGATTGTAAGCTTTAGTATTCTTGACTTTCTTGCGCTTAAGCTCCTCTCGTTGCTTCTCCATATAGACGACTTCTTTCATTAGAGCCCGCTGAAGCAACCGGTCATAAATCTTCTCGATTCGTTCACAGACAACACTTGGCATCTGTAGCATACCTATGGTCTTAAAGCCCTTGCAGTAATGCCAGGAAAGCCTCAGTAGCTTCATCAATCGCAACGCCAGTTGATTGCTGTCCCTATCAACAACACCCAAAAGCTCCCTCAGGTGATGGGCATTGCAAAGTACGTGAGTTGCCGCATATGCAAAATAGGATTTCCAATGATCATGAACCAGAACGCCTGCAAATGTTAGCAGTATGCCCATCGTGTCCATGGCCTCACGACCTCGCTTTTCAGACAAGTAGTAGAGCGTCCATTGTTCATCCCGCATAACGTGTAGCCAGTGCAAAGAGCCCTCGGCCCGCATACCCGTTTCATCGGCTCCGGCAACAGACGATTCCCGCAAGGCGTCACGAATAACCTCTTCAGTAGAAGCCAGATTTTCATAGGTTCTGGCCACAAAATTGGCGACAGTGCCTGCACTTACACTCATTTTATAGAGAGTATTAAAATACTCTGACACGCGCTTAAAAGGCAGGAAATGGTATTGGTTAAGATAGACGGCCATAGCCTGTGTGGCTGAGCCATATTGTGCGGCAGCGGTAACACCTTCCGGGAATTCAGCCTGATTCCGACAACCACAAGTGCAGATTTTTACTTCAGCTCTATGGGCCGTTACTTCAAATTCACCCGGTCTCCCTGGTTCAAACACCTGTCGTTCAATATATTTGACCGGCTCACTATCAAGAAGAGACGCCTGACATTTATTGCATTCTTTAACCGGAAGGTACTCAATATAGTCAGGGATATCGACCTGTTTAAGACCTGACTCTTGATCACATCTCTCCAGCGCTGAACTGCCGGGCTATCTGCCAGGTTTTTACCCGATCCTGCAATTTCGCCCAGCCTTCCCATACCACTAACCAGCCGGGCTGCCCTGTATGCTTTGAATCACCCCAACCACCAAGCCGAGCAATCGTTTGAAGCAGCCAAGTGACTGTTGGCGGCTTATCGGGCAACGCTTTTTTTTCATAGGTTAGCCAGAGAACCTGCCATTCATCATCACTGACCACCTCATTCGCGAGTGTTTTTTCACTCCAAAGCTTTCTGTCTTTGTGCTGCCTGTCATTCGGTAACATTAATGCTTCACGGATTTGCATTAGTCTGACAGCGACAAACATTAATATGACCGCAAGTCGTTCAATGTTATCCGGAGATTGCAGACGAAGCCTTTCTACTCCTGCTCCCGATTTCCAAGCCTTATGGAACTCTTCTATTCGCCATCGGAGCTCGTAAAATCGAATGATAGAGCGACAGTCTTCGAATGTTTCAATATCTTCAGTTGTCAATAGTACCCAGTGCAAACGGTCTTCGGAGTCATTGCCAATCTCTTCAGCCGACACAATATTCATAGTTACCGGTTCCGGCCTGCCGCCTGGCCTTTGCGGCGCCTGTATTGTCATCTTCTTTCTTTTGACCTGCAGCGTTGCCTTTCGCTTCTTTCTACCTCCTTTTTGAGGAACCACTATCGTATATTTCCCCAACACTTCAGTCTGAGCTAAGGAATCAAATAATAAGAGTTCGCCATCCAGGATTCTGTTTTGTGTAGCTCTTACAACAAACCGCTGTCGGTTATCCAGTTTGTAGTGCATATATTCGTATATATCCGCCTCCCGGTCGCAAACACTGATGATGTCAGGCATTTTACCCCCCATCCTTTGTTCTGTGTTTTCAGAGGCTCTTTGCCACTTAAAGCTTTCCTTTCCCTCGTAAGGTAGCTGACGACGTTGGTTCTTTTTCCCCCGCTGAACGTCCTCTCTAACCCATCGTTCTTGATCAATAAGCCCAATGCTTCGCTCTGTATCCGCATCAACCAAGAAGACAGAGTGGACGTGGAATCCTCTGGTTTTAGAGCCTTCAGGACCTCCAAGATCACCAAGCTCGGATCTGACAGCATGTTTATAACCCAGGGTTGTTGTATCTTCGAGAGCCAGAAGTAGGCGAGACTGTCTCGCTATTTTGGCAGTTGCCTGAAAGCCTGCCTCAGCTATTGCTTCAGGCTTTACGGCCTCATTCTCAATCAGCCGGTAAGCTCCAGTTACCAGTGCGGTATAACCTTCGCATGAAGATGACAAAGAATTACCGGTATGAGCTGAAAGCTCGGCAGCAACTTTGACAAGTCGTTTTGTACGTCGAGTATCGCCCAAATCAGCACATCCAAAAGTTAGTTCTGACCATGGTTTAGGAGAAAGTGGAAGCATGACCTGTTTTATCAGTGAGAAATGATAGAACAAGGTAGCTATTTGTGATCAAGAGACAGGTTTAAGACAAGTGCCCTGATGCCCTTTCTTCCACGGCTTTATTACCAGAAGACTGTCTCAGACTTTTAGGATTGGGTTTTTCATCCGATGGATCGGTACCTTTATCTGCGGAAAGGTCGTCAGAATGATCTGGAGAATTACTGTTTTTACAAGGTTTTTGATAACCATCAGACGATGGCGGCTTGCTGCTGTTTTGACTGTTCTTGCCAACCTTTTCTTCCAATTCTCGACATCGCTCTTCCAGACAGGCAACTCTCATCCGCAGCTCTGCATTCTCTTTCAAGAGAATCTCAGCCGACATAGTTGCGGGTAGTTCTGGAATCATGCTGGCGAATATTGTGGAAAAATGGTGCTTAAGAGGATGGTATAAAAATCAGAAAATTCCAGATTTATGTGGGGGTGCTGAACAGTTACCACCAAACTTACATGGAGTCCCCGAAAACCCTACCAGGCAGCGGCTCTTTATCATGCTGCCAGATCCGTATGCATTCCCACGCGGAGCGTGGGAACGAGGGGTCTGGCTGTAAGGGTATTAGCGCTTTTCTGCACTAGGAGGCTGACCGAGAATAGCGCCCATAGCGAGAATGGCAGAAAATTGAGGATAAAATTCAGAAATTTTTGGTTAATAGTGGTTTTATTTGCTAAAAATTTTCGGATTTTTAGACCAATTTGCCGCCACCACGGTAGGGCAGACTATTCTCGGTCAGCCTCCTGGACTTCAGGAACAGCAATTCCCTCGTCGCATCTAAACTGTTTTGCCCCGCTAACGATATATCATATAACCCTAACAACAAGGATGCGGGAAAATCATGCCCAGACAGAAAGCAAAACCCAAGAGTACCGCCTCAAAAAAAGATAAGCAGCAACCCAAGTCACCAAAGGATGACTGGGTTGGACTTAGCTTCAGAGTCTCCCCCGAGTTTTCCAGGGAATTTAAGGTGTATGCAGCCAAGAATGATTACAAATTGGTTGATTTACTGAAAGAAGGCTTTAAGGCACTGAAAAAGCAGCGCTTGCGTTAGCTCCCGCCCCATCAAAGCCAAAAACAACCAAGAACTGCTCCAAATACAGAGCAGCACACACGGTTGGCGAGCAAGAGTGCATAAGAAAATTCAAGTTAAAAAAAATCAGCCTAATGGCTGATTTATTGAATTGTAACGGAAGACCGGATTCATTCTTGTCATAATTAACCGTGTCATTAACACCGGAAAATTTCACCCTAGCAACTGGGCTATTCCCACAATAAAAAATGGTGGAGCTAAGCGGGATCGAACCGCTGACCTCAACACTGCCAGTGTTGCGCTCTCCCAGCTGAGCTATAGCCCCATATTATCCTGACGCAGAATAATTGGCGTCCCCTAGGGGACTCGAACCCCTGTTACCGCCGTGAAAGGGCGGTGTCCTAGGAGGCTGTCCGAGAATAGCCTGATTAAGTATAATCAGGCATCTTCTGCCCACTTTGTTGTTGCCGAAACGGATGTCATCAATCAAATTCAAAGATAACCCTGCTGATTTTGACCAGCACCTGATGTTCCCATCGAACATCTTCGACCTGCTGCCACCAGATCATGATTGCTTCGTTTTTGAAGAGGCTCTTTTCGAATTCCGAACTGCTGAACTATCCTTGGTGGATATAATTAGCCATCGCCAGCATTGACCATGAATATAGGCCGAATCTCAGATCTCATCAGTAATGACACCTGCTTTGAGATGATCCGTGAGAACCGCTGGCCAGATGGCACTGTTCTCTGTCCGCACTGTGATTCTGAGAATGTCAAAAAGAATGGACACGACAATGTGCAGGTAGAGTGCCAGCACTATTACTGTAAGTCCTGTAAGCGCTACTTCGATGACCTGACAAATACGGTTTTCGCAGGACACCACCGACCACTCAAAGTCTGGATTGCCTGTCTCTATTTAATGGGGCTGAACGTCTCCAACAGCCAGATAGCTCAGGAACTTGATCTGTGTGTCAGTGATGCACACCATATGACCACAGTCTTACGAAATGGTGTTGTTGACCGAAAGCCTGAAGTGATTCTTGATGGCGAAGTTGAATTCGACGAGGTCTACATTGTAGCTGGTCACAAGGGACACCCTGAAGCATTAAAAAAATCTGGATCGTCCACCGAGAAAAAGAAGGCTTAAAGGCGCTCCGGGCCGTGGGACTCTTGAAAAAGACAAACCGCCGGTATTGGGAATGATTCAAAGGGGAGGTCAGGTCATTATCAACATGCTGTCGAACGTTAAGAAGGCGACAATCGAACCATTTATCAAGAAACACGTAGCCCCACAGAGCCAGATTTATACCGATGAATACAACATCTATGATGACCTTGAAAGCTGGGGCTTCAGACATAAAACGGTCTGTCACGGCAAAGGTGAGTATGCTCGTGATGATGACAAAGACGGTATTTACGAGGTGCATGTTAATACTATGGAGGGGTTTTGGTCACTTCTACGCTCGTGGCTAAGGCCTCACAGGGGAATATCCCAAGAGGCTTTACCCCTTTACCTTGGCTTTTTTGAGTTTTTGCATAATATTGGCCGAAGAGGCAAAAGTCTTCTTCAGCCCTTAGTCAACTTGCTGGTTACATAGCAGTCTGGAATTGGAAAAGAGCCTTTGAAGATATCTTCAAGCATATCGACACCTCTGAAGTGGAAAAGCAGTATCACCATCTTGGCCAGAATGCCTACCACCCACGACTGATTATATCGATCCTGATCTATGCCTATAGCCATGGTGTGTTCAGCTCCAGGGAGATTGAACGGCGCTGCAATCAGGACTTGGCTTTCATGTATATCGCCAAACAGCACTGCCCAAATTTCCGGGTGCTCAGTGACTTTCGTAAAAACCAGGCCACCTTTTTTAAAAGCAGTTTCAAACAGAGCGTGCTGCTCGCCCGGGAACTACAGATGGCCTCGCTGGGCCACATCGCTCTTGATGGTTCCAAATTCAAAGCCGACTCATCAAAGCATAAGGCCATGAGCTACGCACGACTTAAGGCCAAAGAAGCTGAATTAATGGCTGAAGTTGAGGCCCTGATTAAAAAAGCCGAAACCAGTGACAGTGAAGAGGACGATGCTTATCAGCAGGAGACTGGCTACAGCATTCCTGAAGACTTGCAATTCAAGCAGGAACGGTTAGAGAAAATCCAGGAGGCCAAAAAAGCGCTTGAAGAACGGGAACAGGCCCTGAATCCCGATAAGCCGATAGACGACAAAAAGCAAATCAGCTTTGCTGATCATGATGCCAGGATCATGGGTAAAAAAGGCAGTGGCTATCAGTACAGTTATAACGCCCAGATCAGCGTCGACAGCGATAATGGTATCATTGTTGGCCAGCACATCAGCCAGCATGCCAATGACAAGCAGGAAGTAAAGCCTGCACTTGAAGCCATTGCAGAAGCAACAGATAACGCGTCCATTGGCAAAATGAGTGAGGATAATGGCTATTACTCAGGGCCCAACCTGCAAGCGTTTGATGATGCGAACATTGACGCTTACATGGCTACGGATCGACAGGAGAAGCCTGCAACAGAGGGACTGGAAGACTCTGACAGAAAGTTTGTCAAAGCGGATTTTATTTACCATGAAGCAGACGACAGCTTTACCTGCCCTGCCGGTGAGAAGCTGATTTATAACACGGCTAGCAAAGCAAAACACAAAAGCTACCGCGTCAGTAAAGATATCTGCCGGGATTGCCCGTTACGTAAAAGGTGCAGTGGTGACAACAAAGACCCGGGGAAAGTGATTCGCACAGACCGCCACGAAGCCATACGCCAGGCGATGAACCGCAAAATGGAAACCAAAGAGGCCAAAGCGGTTTATGAGCGTCGCAAGGTGATTGCGGAACCGCCTTTTGGCCAAATCAAGAACTCAGGATTCAGAGGGTTCAGTGTCCGGGGTAAGGAAAAAGTGGCTGGAGAATTTTCACTGGTCTGCAGTGCTTATAATTTCAAAAAAATTGTCAAATCGGTTTCAACGGGATCAATCCGTCTTGAAGAAGCAAAAAGGCTTAAAATGGCAGCATAAAGGCAAGCAAAAGGGTAAAAAACGCAATTTTTACCCCAAAACAGGCTAAATTTAGGTCAATATTTGATCAGCCAAGAAAATGCTGAAGCTTTCGTTTTTTCAATAGCTAGTTCTCGGACAGCCTCCTAGGCCACTAGACGAAGGGGACATAAGACCTTCTGACCTAAACGATACAGTTATCACTTATATCATCCAAGTTCTAGATTTGGAGCGGGAAACGAGGTTCGAACTCGCGACCTCAACCTTGGCAAGGTTGCGCTCTACCAACTGAGCTATTCCCGCTATAAAAGTAATTTCAGGACTCTTCAAGCCCTGCTCTCTATCAAAGAGAATGAGTGGCGTCCCCTAGGGGACTCGAACCCCTGTTACCGCCGTGAAAGGGCGGTGTCCTAGGCCACTAGACGAAGGGGACGCAAACCTTCTGACTTAAATAATACAGTTATCACTGGTATCACTTAAGCTCTAGATTTGGAGCGGGAAACGAGGTTCGAACTCGCGACCTCAACCTTGGCAAGGTTGCGCTCTACCAACTGAGCTATTCCCGCAATAAAGCAATTTCAGGATTCTTCAGGCCCTGATCTCTCTCAAAGAGAATAATTGGCGTCCCCTAGGGGACTCGAACCCCTGTTACCGCCGTGAAAGGGCGGTGTCCTAGGCCACTAGACGAAGGGGACGCAATACCTTCTGACTTAAACGATACAGTTATCACTGATATCACTTAAGTTCTAGATTTGGAGCGGGAAACGAGGTTCGAACTCGCGACCTCAACCTTGGCAAGGTTGCGCTCTACCAACTGAGCTATTCCCGCAATGAAAACAATCTTAAGAGCTCTATATTTCTTAAGCTCTTACTCTCCACAAAGAGAAGAGAATAATGGCGTCCCCTAGGGGACTCGAACCCCTGTTACCGCCGTGAAAGGGCGGTGTCCTAGGCCACTAGACGAAGGGGACGCAAACATCAAACGATGTTTGGTGGAGCTAAGCGGGATCGAACCGCTGACCTCAACACTGCCAGTGTTGCGCTCTCCCAGCTGAGCTATAGCCCCAAAACCTCCGCAGCAACAATACATATTGTATTCAATATGCATGCAAAAACTGCTTTGCCTTGCACCTTCCGAGAAACGCTTTGTATTGCTCCCCGAAACGCAGGGCGAATGATATGGATGCCCCCCCGGTCCTGTCAAGCGTCGCTTATAAAAATTATGTTCAAATAATGGTGCTGTTATGTATGTATTGATGAGAAAGGCCGATAAGCACACGGCCTCAGGGCAAAGCAGGGGATTTATAGCGCTAAAAACTCTTTTTCCAGGCGCTTCGCCTCTTTTTTAGAAACACCACCCAACACCTCAACGGCATGACGAAGACGCGCACGGGTCATATCCGGACCAAGGATCTCCATGGACTCCATAACCGACCAGGAGTTTGGCGTACCAGCAATAGCAACAAAGATGGGATGATTAAAATCACCCAGCTTAATGTCCATAGCTTTGGAAAGTCCTTTAATTTCAGAGAAAATCTGATCACGCTGCCACTGGCGCAGCTGCTCAAGCTTCCAGAGAGTGAACTGCAGCACCTTCTTAACATCACCCGCTTCCAGCTTTTTATGAGCAAAATCTTCAGACGACAGATCCAGCATGCCGGAGAACATAAAGGCAGCGATGGGGGCGAAATCACTCAGGCGCTCAACACGTTCTTTTGCCATTGGCAGAAACTTCATCAGATAGTCACGATTCAGTAACCAGTGATGCAAGCGATCAGCAAACTGTTCCGTGGTCAGATTTTCACGAATCCAGCTGGCATTCAACCAGGACAGCTTATCCTGGTCAAAAATTGGGCCGCCCAGAGAAACCCGTTTGAGATCAAAATCCGCCAGCATTTCTTCCAGAGAGAATTTCTCCCGCTCGTCTGGCATCGACCACCCCATACGACCAAGGTAGTTCAACAGCGCCTCCGGCAAATAACCCATATCTCGATAGTAAGTAATACAGGTCGGGTTCTTCCGCTTGGACAACTTGCTTTTATCAGGGTTTCTCAACAACGGCATATGACAGAGCACAGGCATCTGCCAACCAAAGTACTCATACAACAACTGATGCTTGGGCGCAGAGTTAATCCACTCCTCACCACGAATAACATGGGTGATTTCCATCAGGTGATCATCAACAACATTGGCCAGGTGATAGGTTGGCATACCATCGGCTTTCACCAGCACCTGCATATCCACCTGGGACCAGTCAATCTCGATGGTGCCACGCAACATATCATCCACTTTGCAGACACCACCCTCGGGTACCTTCATTCGAACAACGTGAGGCGCACCCGCATTCAGTCTGGCCTGAACGTCGTCTTCAGAAAGGTGCAGGCAGTGGCCATCGTATCCGGGCGTCTGCTTGTTAGCCATTTGCTCTGCACGCAGGGCATCAAGCCGCTCAGGTGTACAAAAGCAACGGAAAGCATGTCCTTTATTCAACAGTATTTGGGCGTGCTCAGCGTAGATTTCCCGGCGCTCACTTTGCCGATAAGGGCCGTGGGGTCCGCCAACATCAGGACCTTCATCCCAATTCAACCCAAGCCAGCGCAGAGAATCGAGAATCTGCTGCTCAGACTCAGGGGTACTTCTGGTTTGGTCGGTATCTTCTATGCGGAGCAGAAACTGGCCGCCCTGACTCTTGGCAAACGCCAGATTAAACAGGGCAATATAAGCAGTGCCAACATGGGGATCACCGGTAGGGGACGGTGCAATACGGGTGCGTACAGTCATGGGATCGTTTTCTCAATAAAACCTGAACACAACAGGAGCAGGCTGACAGAATGCCAAAACGAGTATTATAAGGCTGGGATCCGGTAGCACCCAAATATTGATTTAATTCCGTGAAATCACACTTCCCTTTTTATCCCCAGACGGGACATCAACCAGCCAATGGTAGTGCCCTGAATCAGCAGTGAGAAGAGAATAACGGCAAGCGTCATTTCTATGATTATTCGCTTTTCCGGCATGGAGTCCGGGATCGACAGCATCAGGGCAACCGGCACAACCCCTCTTAGCCCTCCCCAGAACATCACCTTCATGGAATTGCCGTCCACTTTACCACTCAATGGAATCAAATTACTGAGTGGTAACAACAGGTACACCACCAGGAAGCGCGCCAATAGCACTGCCAAAATGGCAATAATCAAAGTGGGGTAGAAACTGCTGAGCTGCTCTAAATTGCGCAACAGGAAGTCCTCACTTAACCCTAACAGCAGGAAAATAAAGCTATTGGCAACAAATGCCATAAACTCCCAGTAAGGATCAAGGTGACGCAACGTCATAAAGTCCGCCATGGCCCGACGACCATAACTGCGGGTGATAATCCCGGCAGCAATAACTGACATAACGCCCGAAGTTTCAAATACATGATCAGCAATAATAAAGCTGGAAAATGCAAGAATGGTTGTCAACGCAATATGCACATAGGGCATACCCCGGGATAACCTGAGGAGTAACAGCATTCCACCCCCCATGGCTGTACCAATAAAAATCCCGCCAAAGAAAACCCTGAAGAACTCAATACAGGCCGAAAAAAATGTACTGCCAGACAACCCTGTTCCCGACTGAATAATCGAGAGCACAATACCAAACATGACTATGGCGGTTGCATCATTCAACAAACTCTCTGCATCCATCAGCAGAGACATACGCTCAGGTGCTTTAACCTCTTTAAAGAGTGCAATAACGGCAACCGGGTCCGTTGCTGAAATCAGCGCACCAAAGAGCAGCGCACCGGCCAGAGTCAAAGGCGTCAGCTCGCCCAGAATCGCCCCCACAACCAGAGTAGACAGAACCACGCCAAGAATTGCCAGCATCAACACGGGTACCAACTCTTTCATCAGTGCTGATAGCTTTATATTGATGGCTGCCTCAAACACAAGCACCGGTAGCAGAACATACATGATCAGGTCATGAGTCAGGAAAAGACGGCGAATAGGCGCCAGTATTTCACAATATTCAGCCACTATCCCCAGTGCCATGCCGATCACAACCAGCCCAATGGTGTAGGGAAAACGCAGCTTTTTAAGCAGAATCGCCGAGGCCGCTGCCAATAAGAAGAGGCCGCAGAAGATCAGCATGGGGATGGCGAGACCAGCGCCAGAATGTGTTACCGACATTTCGTGTTCCGTTTATCAATAAATGCCGAAAAAAAAGTGGGATCGTAAGTTCGACATTCCAAGCCATGGGTTCAGATTACCCATGGCCATATTGACCGGTCAGTCCATGTCTCGGCATACCTCAGGAATGGCGAGGAGAGAAATAGAACCAGAGATAGCGGAGGGCAACATAAGTTACGATCACCGTCGCCACCAAAAGTTCAAAACCGGCCAGATTATTAATGACATCACAAACTTTTTGATAACCCTGCTGATTAAGTATATCCGCCAGCTTGAACAACGCTGTAGCCCCAATCACCATTGGAAAGGTGAAAGCAGCATATCCCGGTGAAAACGGCAGACGCAGTAAACGGACAAACGCAACATAGACCAGACTCGTCATAAAAATAGCCAGTGGCAGCAGGACTGCGACCAGTAAGTAATTCGGCTGGTTAGTGATGGACAGGTAACCTGCCAGAGAAAGGCTCGCCGGAGCCGCCATAATGGCAAACGTAGGCAGTGCCGCATCAGGAATAGTTTCTCTGAAAATCAGGCGATACAGCATCACTGGCAATTTTATGAAGTAGCAACACAGCCCGAAAACGAACAGCATAAAGACCAGATTTTCATGCCCCATACCTGCGCTGGTCACAGCGGCAACAATAATGCCCACGGGCGGCACAAACCAGCTTGGCACCATATGATGCAACTGGAAGTCAATAAGCCTGTGAACCGTAAAACCGATAAACAACAGGAGATGAGCAATAACTGCCAACAGCCAGAGTCCTTTGGCAAAAACAGGCATCACCGACAACAATGATTGTGCAATCACCATACTCGCCATCGCACAGGTTGGCATTACACTGCTAGCTACCGGGTGAGCCAGATCCTCCCGAAACAGTTCAGGGTTACTGATAAATTTGGCAACAATTGCCAAAACCAGCAGGCTGGCCAGCAGCGCCGAGGACAACTTGAACCACTCGGCATAGCCGGGCAGTGCCAATGCCCAGACGGCTCCAAGACTGGCAATACCCAGTGCCAGACCACCCAGTGGAGTAGGCACATTCCTGAGACGGACACTCAAACCGGTTTTACGCATCGGTAAGCCATCTTCTAACTGACTGACAACGGTCACTTGTACTCATCTCCAGAAAATAGTTGGAATAACGATATAACCCAACAGAAAATAAGAAAAATCAAATTTATGGATAGTCAGATTCAATTTTACTTATACTCAATAAAATTCAACAAGATAGTCAGTGACCCCGGACGACATTAACGTGCATGTAACACTAAGACAACTGCAGGTCTTCAGAGCCATAGCCACTCTTGGTCAGGTTCAGCTGGCTGCACGTCAACTTTATATGTCCCAGCCAGCAACCAGCATGGCCCTGTCTGAACTGGAAAAGCACCTGAGCTGCCAGCTGTTTGACCGCACTGGCAACCGACTGGTCCTGAATGCAGAAGGAAATAAGTTACTCCCCTTTGCCTGTGAACTACTGGACCGTAGTGCAGAAATATCACGACTGTTCGATCACAGCGACCACCACAGAGGCAAAGTGACGATTGGAGCCAGCACCACCATTGGCAACTACCTTTTACCAGAAGTGCTTGCCCGATTTGAACAGGCAAAGCCGGACATCACCGTAGAGCTGGATATCCATAACACCACAACCATCATAAATAAACTGGCGACACTGGAAATTGATCTTGCCTGTGTCGAAGGTCTCTGCCAACACCCCGACATTGAAACAATCCCCTGGAGAGAGGACCACCTGGCTCTCTTTTGCAGTAGCAAACACCCTTTGGCAAAAAGCAAAACGGTAACCCTTGAAAACCTTGAGCAGACAGAGTGGATATTACGGGAGTCCGGGTCAGGCACCCGTATGCTTTTTGAGCTCCATATTGGTCAGCATTTACGACAAAGGTGCCTGAAAATGGAGCTTAATCAAACAGAAGCGATTAAAAACATGGTGCGCTCTGGCATCGGTATCAGCTGCCTTTCTGAACTTTGCATTGCTAACGAGCTGGCTCAGGGTGAGTTGGTACGACTCCCCTTCCCCAAAAAAAACATGAAACGGCAGTTATGGTTCTCGACTTTAGAGTCTGTATAAAACGATAATTCGGTCAGCTTTTTATAGTGAAGCAAGCCGAAATCAGTGAACTGTTTTTCCAAGTTCGTTATTACTTCCGTTTTTTGCCTAAAAGCCTTTAGTTATGCTGCTTCTGAATTATCCGGTATTAACTGGTCGATCAGATCGCGAAAATTGAACTCATATTTTTGCTTATATCTGTTCCAGCCCTTGCGAATAGAGAACCTCGGAATAATTCCTGAAAGAGCAATTTTCATCATGCCTGCAGTGGTTGTATCCGGGCTTCTCCAGGGTATCCGAGAAATATTCAGACATGCCTGATTTTTACAAACGGTTAATAACTGCAATAATGCATAGCCTGCCATTTTCAAATGCATCCATCGAAGCAGTGTTCGCAATTTCTGCTGCCATAAATGGCAACAGCCAAAAGCATGTTTGAGTTGGTGAAACATTGGCTCTACCGGCCATCTCCGGGAATAGGCACGAAGCACCTCCAGTCCCTCAAGTTCCGGATTGGTCGAGATGAATATTCTGCTTTCGGTCAGACCTTTGTCATTTTCAAAGCGACTCCAGACGACGCGTACTTCACGACCTTTAAGGAATCTGGCGCGACAGATCAGGGTACGATAACGTATTTTGCGAAATTTGCCGTACATCCATACTGTTGCTTTTTCTTCCGGCAGTTTCTTAACCTGTTCTGTCGTCATCTTGATGCCGTACTTTTTTGGGCGCCCTCGCTTCTTTACGGTGGGTGCTGGCGGCAAAGCATAGAGGGCCCGATTTGAAGGTATCTGACCAACAACTTCTATGTTCATTTCCAGAGCTGGCTTTATCAGTGTCCAGTTCATATACCAGCAATCGGTTAGCAGGCGTAGCACTCGATCCTTCACTTCATTGCGTACCACCCTGAGCATGGCCACGGCAATTTTCAGTTTGCTGGTGTTACCTGAAGCTGGTGTCGGAAATGAGATCACCGGTATGGCGGTAAATACTTCATCTGCAGCCCGCTCAAATATGATGGCCAGGGAAACCCAACACTGCCCCCAGATGTACGTCGGCCGATTGCGTTTCTTGCTGTGTTGATGATGTGTACGACAAGCAGGGGCTTTGTCGGAAAACCGTTCGATTACCCAGTCATCAAGCCCCAGGACCACAGGTTGATTCTCAGGAGCTTTGGAGCAGACCAGACGGATCAAGTGGCGTGCCAAGTTCTTCCATTGCCACTTGCCCTGAGATAGCCAGTGGTGGTAGCTGCTCCACACACAATGAAAATCAATTGTTAACAACGCCTGTGTAACAAAGCCGTCGGCTGAAAGCATGCAACCGAACAGCAGTTCGCAGAACGTTGGTACTGCAGTTGATGATAGCGCTCCAGCAAGAAAGGTTGTATATGAAGCGAGCTCCCTGAGGATTACTTGATGATCTGAAGTGAGCATGGCAACCATCTCGAATTTCGTCATTGGGGATGGTTGCTTTTAGCAGATTATGCGCCGGAACTATTGTGCTCTTAAAACTCTAAAGTCGAGTTATGGTTATTGCTGAATAAAAAGAAATATCGGAGTGGATTGGTCAACAGCCTGTCAGAAAGCCTTATGGATTTCAGACAATCCTGTTAAAGCTCACATCTTTACTGATTCCCTTAGAGCCCGGGGACATACCGATGCATTCTCAGCACATCAGGTGCATTATTCCCGGCTGAAAGCACCCTGGCATTTCGATTAAGGCTCTTTTCGGGTTACAGACTGCTCTGCAATGAAAATTGGCCAAAGGCCTTGATATACAATGCCTTCAGGAAACTGCTGGCTAAATATTGCCAAGCCCTGCCACAGGAGGATTCCAGCCTGATTTATGAAATCAGCAGTCTGCAATACGAAAAGAGCCTCGATTAAAAATTACCCAAACAGCTAGTCAAAGATTGAAATGTCCAAAGCCTGTTCTATTTTTACCTTTCTAACTCAACAAAAATCAGTCTGTACGACAAAAACAGGGAACCTTCCAATGCAAACTGCTGCAAAAAAAGCATTGTTCTGTAGTGCTCTGGTATTTTTTTTGTCAGGCTGCACTCACGGTGAGAGGTATAAAACAGTGGCGCTTCCCCTTCAGGCCAGCCTGCAATCCAGCATCAGCAGACAACTTGACAGTTATCAACCCGGCTCCCATTCAGCTGAGACCAACAAGAAGCTAAAACAGGCAATATCAGGCTGCTTTCAAAAGTTTTCAACTGTTGGGACTTTGAAGCTGTCTGGCGATGACAAAAAAGTACGTCCCATTGGAGTTGGTATACAAACTATTTTCGAACAGTCACTTTATGAATTACTGGAGAATAAAACCATCTCGAAGGCGGTGGCAATAATTCACACGAAAACCCCTGCAACACCGCTGGTTACCCCTGAGAAGACAGCGCCCCATGAAGCCATGTCTGCTCAAATGCAAGGTGACAGCACTCGGGAGAAAACCATCAGCGACAGAACGATCACTGTCAGGAATCTGGCCAAATCAGACCCTGAAAGAATGACACTGTACATAGCCTATCCAGAAGAAGGTCTGCACGTTCGCACCCCCGAACAACTGGAAACTTATAGAGCCGAACTGGCAAAGCCAGAAAATAAATCCCTGAAAGATCTCCCATTATCATTGACAATAATGCCCAACAATTTAGTGGGTGCTTCTTATATCTTGACCGGCGCAGATGCTAGTAAGGAGAGCGAGAGCCAACCGCTTTATTTTGGCCTCAATGCTGTCCAGGCCGTTCATGCCGGCGAAACAAAAATGGACTGGACATTCTGGCTGGGAGCACTGGACAATGCAGAGGTTGAGCCCCATTATCAAGAGGTGAAATCGTACCTTGAAAAGGGTTCACCAACCGACCTGAATTTACCTTAATCCAGAGTAAAAGATTCTCCAATCCACTGGGACTTTAGCTTCTAATACTATATTCCCAGTGTTTATCAACAAGAGATACTGCAGAATATTCAGCCCCCAACCTCTGCACTCCACTACTTTCTTACTTTCTATCCAGACAATTTTTTCACACCCTTAAGTATTTGTACCAAAATAAACCCAATCACTGACTTTGGTCTGATGACAAATACGCTCCATATCTCTACAATTTCGCCCTTTTCACCCAACAATCTGGCTTCATCATCATGGAAAAAGTGATCGAAACTCCTGACGCTCCTCCTGCTATCGGCCCATACTCTCAGGGCATGCGTTTTGGTAACCTGGTATTCACATCTGGCCAGCTGCCAATTGATCCGGAAACCGGAGAAGTTTCTGAAGACACCAAGCAGCAGGCTCATCAGTGTCTGAAAAACCTGAAAGCTGTATTGGAAGCTGCAGGCAGCGGTATGAACCGGGTTAAAAAAGTCACCGTATTTGTTCGCGATATGGATGAGTTCAGCAATATTAACGAAGTCTACAAACAATACTTCAAAGTACCTTTTCCCGCACGCAGCCTGGTTGAAGTTTCTCGTCTGCCAAAAGATGTGAAAGTAGAAATTGAAGCCCTGGCAACTGTTGGCTAAATCGTCAGGCAAAGCAGCCAAAAAAATGGTTCTCCTGCATTAAGTAACATCACGAGAACACATTGTTGAACGGGGGGTTAGCCCCCGTTACCACATCAGGTCATCAGGAATCTGATAATCCGCATACCAGTCCTCTTCTTCCTCGGTCAGATCACCAGACTTATCATTCTGCATAACAATCGCTTCAGGCTTACGCTCGGCAATCTTGCTTGCCACCGGAGCAGGGATGACCAGAAAATCGTCACCCAGTATAGCCAGAGCCAGCAAGCCCCTTTCCAACTTGGTCAACTGCTCATCTATAACATAAATTTTCTTGATTTTGTTGTCATAGACAAACTTATACTCTGCTTCACCCCCATCACGGGACAACACATTTGTCTCAATCAGTTGACGAACCTGGGCTTCCAACGCCTTACGCTGACGCTCATCCTCAAGCTGTCGATTCAGCTCGCGATCTTTCTCTGCCTGAGCCTGCCTTTCTTTTTCCAGCTCAATACGGCGTTTTTCCTGGTCGGTCATATCACCAGACTTGGCAGCCTGCTTTTTCTTTTTCTTGTTACTGCTTTTTGCCTGCAATGCCTGCTGCTTGGTCGCAAGACCGGCCTTCATCAGCTGATCACGAAGTGATTTACTCATAATCTTAAATACCAGAGGGGGATACAAAAAAATGGAATCTTAGCAATCCCTTCTGCTGACAGCCAGAGATGAAAGCGGCCATTACTTGCTTTTACCGGCTTTAAGAAACCACAAGGAGCATAAAACCCACTAAGAAAATTTTTTCCATAGTGGGTTTTATGATTCAGACCACTGATAACGGCAGAACCTGATTAGTGGACATCTTTCCAGAATTCGCGCTTCAACAGATAGGCAAACACCAGGAACAGAGCCAGGAACAGATACACATAAATACCCATCAGCTTACGCTGTTCTTGCATCGGCTCCGCAGAGTAAGCCAGAAAGTTGGTCAAATCATAGGCCATTTGATCGTATTCAACGGGCGTCATACTTCCCTTGCGCTCAGGATCAACCGTCAGGCCACAGATCTTGTCTCCAGTCAACGGGTCGCGTGCCGCTGGATCTGCATCACCACAATTATCGATTTGCACCCCCTGAAGCTCCAGAAGCACATGCGGCATACCAACATCCGGAAAGACCTTGTTATTGACCCCATAAGGCCGACTCGGGTCTTCATAGAAGGTTCTGAGGTAAGTAAACAGCCAATCCGGCCCGCCTCTAACACGGGACACCAAGGTCAAGTCTGGAGGTGCAGCACCAAACCAGACTTTTGCCTCTTCAGGATCCATGTTGTTGTGCATCAGATCACCGATCTTGGCAGACTTATCGAACACCAGGTTTTCCATCATCAAGTCATGTGGGATGCCCAGATCATCGGCTACCCGCTCATAGCGCTGATACTGGGTCGCATGACAACCTGCGCAATAGTTCTGAAAGTACTTCGCACCACGCTGCAGCGAAGCCTTGTCAGAAGGATCCACATTGGCCTCATCCAGCGGATATCCCCCACCGGCAGCCGCCGCCAACGATGAAAACAGCACCGAAACCAGAAACAGCATCGCCGGTGCTATCTTATTGGTCAGTATTATTCTTTTCATTAGCCGGTCACCCTTTCCGGTACAGGTTTGGTTTGCTCCCATCGAGTGTAGAAAGGCATCAACAGGAAGAACGCAAAGTAAATCAGCGTACAAATCTGGGCAATGAGCGTGTAGGTCTCAGTAGCCGGCTGCGTTCCAAGCCAGGTCAGCAAAATAAAGACAAAGGCAAAAACCACAATACTGGTTCTGCTGATAATACCCTTGTAACGCCATGACCTGACCGGACTGCGATCCAGCCAGGGCAGCACAAAAAGAATGGCAATCGCGCCACCCATGGCAATAACCCCCCCCAGCTTGGAGTCGATTGGCCCAATATCAAAGGTAATCGCCCTGAGGATGGAGTAGAACGCCCCAAAATACCATACCGGTGCAATATGCTCGGGCGTCTTCAAGCCGTTTGCCGGTTCAAAGTTGGCATGCTCAAGGAAGAACCCGCCCATCTCCGGGAAGAAGAAAATAATGCCACAGAACACAAACAGGAAGACCACAACACCGACAATATCCTTAACGGTGTAGTAGGGGTGGAAAGCGATACCATCCAGGGGTACACCATCGGGTCCTTTGTTCTTCTTGATATCTATACCGTCCGGATTGTTTGAACCCACTTCATGCAGCGCCAGGATGTGCAGAACCACCAGACCAAGAATAACGATCGGCAATGCAATGACATGCAGTGCAAAGAAACGGTTCAGCGTGATGCCGGAGATCAGGAAGTCACCACGAATCCACTGCTGAAGATCCGGCCCAATCACCGGAATAGCACCAAACAGGGAAATAATTACCTGCGCCCCCCAGTAGGACATCTGCCCCCAGGGCAACAGATACCCCATAAAGGCCTCACCCATCAGTGCCAGGTAGATGGCCATACCGAAGATCCAGATCAACTCCCGTGGGGCTTTGTATGACCCGTAGAGAAGACCACGAAACATGTGGCAATAAATCACTACAAAAAACATGGATGCACCGGTGGAGTGCATGTAGCGAATCAACCAGCCATATTCCACATCCCGCATGATGTACTCAACAGAAGCAAAAGCAGCTTCCGCACTGGGTACATAACTCATGGTCAGCCAGATGCCGGTCAGGAGCTGGTTAACCAGAACCAGCAGGGCCAAAGAACCAAAGAAATACCAGAAGTTGAAATTCTTGGGTGCATAGTATTTGCTGAGATGCTTCTCCCACGCCTGGGTGACGGGAAGTCGGGCATCAACCCAGGCCATTATTTTATTTCCCATCACGCATTCTCCTCATCTTTACCGATAATCAGAATATCATCGCCTTCAAAGGAGTAAGGTGGCACGACCAGATTCGTTGGGGCAGGAACTCCTTTGTAAACACGACCGGCCAGATCGAATCGGGAACCATGGCAGGGGCAGAAGTATCCACCCTTCCAGCTGGCATCAAACTCCATGGGTTTGACTTCCGGCAGATATTTTGGAGAACACCCGAGGTGAGTACATAAACCGACCAGCACAAGAACATCTTCCGTCCGCGAGCGGTACGGATTGGTGGCATACTCAGGTTGCTCTGAGTTTTCTGATTTCGGGTCGCGCAAACGCCCATCCTGTGACGGCAATTCATTCAACATATCTTTGGTACGGCGCAGCACAAAGACTGGTTTACCCCGCCATTCATAGACAACCTGCTGACCCGGTTCCAGCTTACTTAAATTGACTTTGACAGGAGCACCGGCAGCCTTTGCTTTGGCACTCGGATTCCACGACTTCAGAAAAGGCGTTGCAACCCCTACAACCCCGGCAGCCCCCACCACCGAAGTCGCTGCCACGAGAAAGCGGCGTCGGCCTTTGTTTACGCCGTTGTCACTCATTAACCTACTCTCCCCATCCGGGCTGAATGCCCAATGACTTCTTTTTGTTCATGGGTGTGATAACCGGAGTTTCCTCAGCCCCCAGCCAGGAGCTCAGTAAAACGCCCGATCAATTAGCAAATGGGCTTTCCGTTTTTGAACCCCGAACTTTATTATTGGCAGGATGCAGTCTATCACAGCCTATCCATCACAAGACCAAACAAAAGACACCAGACAGGATAACAGATTTACTTCTGAAACAGGCCTTTTGTTAAACAGCCTCGCAAAGCGAAGACTCAAAAGCTCTTTCGCAAAGCCATCTGTACCCCCAAAACCACCGGGCAGCTGTCATCATCCCCCAACAACAAAACTATATCGCATTAGGCTCTTTTCGTATTGCAGACTGCTGATTTCATAAATCAGGCTGGAATCCTCCTGTGGCAGGGCTTGGCAATATTTAGCCAGCAGTTTCCTGAAGGCATTGTATATCAAGGCCTTTGGCCAATTTTCATTGCAGAGCAGTCTGTAACCCGAAAAGAGCCTCGCATTATACCTACCTGTATAAGCAGCAGTACGCAATGATACTGGTTTTAGCGCATAAAAAAAATGCCCATACCGAAAACAGGGCATACGTTTGTTAACAAAAATTTCAGGCATAAAAAAACTTCCCGATACACTCTCCCGAAAGAGGCACAAAGGGAAGTTTCCAGTAATCCAGACCACCGGCCGGTGGTCTGGGCACAATATCAGCGCTTGGAGAACTGTGGACGCTTACGAGCTTTACGCAGACCCACTTTCTTACGCTCAACTTCACGAGCGTCACGGGTAACGTAGCCAGCCTTACGCAGCGGAGAGCGCAGAGTCTCATCGTACTGCATCAGCGCGCGGGTGATACCATGACGGATAGCACCAGCCTGACCAGAACCGCCGCCACCAGATACAGTGATCTTGATGTCAAACTTTTCAGTCAGCTCAGTCAGTTCCAGAGGCTGACGGACTACCATTCGAGCAGTTTCACGGCCGAAGTATTCATCCAGAGAACGGCCATTGACAGTGATACTGCCAGAACCAGCTCTCAGGAAAACACGTGCGGTTGAGGACTTACGACGTCCAGTTCCGTAGTATTGAGTTACAGACATAACCACCCCTGATTAAATTTCCAGTTGCTGAGGCTGCTGAGCAGCATGTGGATGCTCACTTCCGGCATAGACCTTCAGCTTGCTGTACATGGCACGACCCAAGGCATTCTTGGGCAGCATTCCCTTAACAGCCGTCTCGATTACCAGCTCAGGCTTGTGGTCGATCAGCTTGTCAAAGCTGATGGACTTCAGGCCGCCGATGTAACCGGTGTGGCGGTGGTACATCTTGTCAGTAGACTTACGTCCGGTAACACGTACTTTCTCGGCGTTTACTACAACGATGTAGTCGCCAGTGTCCACATGAGGAGTGTACTCTGGCTTATGCTTGCCGCGCAGACGCAGAGCGATTTCTGTTGCCAGACGACCCAGCGTTTTGCCTTCGGCATCAACTACGAACCAGTCACGTTTTACGGTTTCTGGCTTAGCACTAAAAGTTTTCATTAAATTCGCCTCTATGATACCGCTGACGCGATGACGCGATACCTGTTCCTACATGGCCGTTCCCTGCTGGACATAGAGCCAGGCTAATAGCCCCAGATCAGCAATACCGGCCTGTTCAAAACATTGGGCGCTCAATCGGGAAACGGGAGCGGTATTATACCCTTTGGCAAGAGGAAATAAAGCCCCCTGCAAGCCAGATCCCACTTAAAAGCTCAGAATCACACCACTGCCTTCTGTGACAGCATGTTGCGGGGGAATGGCTGGCAAAGTATTTCTGCCAGCACATTTTTTTGACAGCACATATTTTGACAGCACATAGTTCTACCTGAATCATTTACCTGCATTCGTCGTTATCGTTTCGGGAAGCCATCACTAATGAAGGACCGCCAAATCACGATCAGAAGCCCTGAGGACTTTTAAAATACGACGCCCCTGAAAGTCCTGATTAAACTGAAGACCTTCCGGAAACACCCTTCTGGCAAGCACCTCAAGTTCTGAGGAAGCGGCACGGGTTCGGATTTCAGCAGCCAGTAGAAGGGAGCTCACCAGGAAGCCTACAATGCTTCGACTCCATAAACTCACGCCATAACCACCGGCAACGGCAACGTAAGTGACAACCAAAGATATTCTATTTACAAATCCGTTATTCTGATCGCCATGATACCCGGTCACCATTCTCATGGGTGGCTGCGTCCTGTCATTATCCGCAAAACTGAACCCGACACCTTCTGAGAGGCTATTGATACTGAAAGGACCGCCAAGATCCAGAAAAAGCTCATTATCTTTCGGGAAATGGTAATATCGATAGCCATACAGACCACCACGCCCGGCCCCACTGATATAAAGCGGCTGAAGATTCAGCCACTCCAGGCTGATGATATAAAGATTTCTTTCAGGGGACAGCATCAAATCAAGTGCTGACTGATGCGTTGCCAGAATTAAAAAAATCAACAGCGGGTTTTTCTGCAAAGTGGCAGGCATTGTCCTTGAATCAATTCTTTTTACCAATCGCTGGATCTTGCTTTCCGTGGTAAATAACACCTTGTAACCAGCAACCGCTGAAGCGGATTCCGTCAATATCTCTTCAAAATCCACCAATAACGACTGTCCGGTCCTTTTAAGATAGGAAAGGTAATTGACATAACCCAAAGAATCGTCCTCTACATCCTCCATTGCATCAATTTCTTCAGCCTCTGATGGGGCTGAAATCATTATTTGACAGGACTCAGCAGCTCCCAGCAGGCAACCCGCTGTATATTTCAAACTCCCTTTAACACCGTATATATCTCTCAATTCCACAGTACCCGCATGGTCTGAGTCTGAAGTCACAACCTCGCCAGACAAACACTGATAACCTGCCACTGTCTGACCGGTGATAACAAGTGCAATACAACCACAAAAGCACCGCCCCATAGCCCACGCCAAAGCTCTGGAATACAACAAAAATATCAACTTGATCTTTACCACAAGCCCCACCAGCCAAAAAGAATGCTGCCCGTCACATGACAAGCAATAACCGGAATCCAGCCCTTGATTATAGACACGCACAAAACTTCAAACTCACCAGCAGGCATTAAAAAAACATTCAAAAAACCACACGTAAATCTGAACGATCAAGCAATCAACCTGCACTATCAATACCGTTTGCTTTTAGCCTGAAACAGCCAGTTCATCTCCGTTCGCTGTCATGACGCCAGTTGCACCTGACAGGGCCCTGACAACCCGTTACAATCGCCAGCAATCTTACTTTGGCAGATCAGAAAATCATGCGCGACTATATTATTGCCCCGAGTATCCTCTCCGCAGATTTTGCCCGTCTGGGCGATGAGGTCGACAATGTTCTGGCCGCCGGAGCGGACTGGATTCACTTTGATGTTATGGACAACCATTACGTCCCGAACCTCACCCTGGGCCCTATGGTATGCAAGGCACTGAGAAAGTTTGGCGTCACCGCGCCCATCGACGTTCACCTGATGGTGAGCCCTGTCGACCGTATCATCGGTGATTTTATTGATGCCGGTGCCAGTATGATTACCTTCCATCCCGAAGCTTCTGAACATATCGATCGTAGCTTACAACTTATTCGCGAAGGTGGTTGCCAGGCCGGGCTGGTACTCAATCCGGCAACGTCGCCCGAGGTGCTCGAGTATGTGATGGATAAACTGGATATGATTCTGTTGATGTCGGTCAACCCCGGCTTTGGCGGTCAGAAGTTTATCCCCTCGACACTGAAAAAACTGTGCCGGGTACGCAAACTGATTGACGATAGCGGGCTGAATATCCGCCTCCAGGTCGATGGGGGGGTTTCTGCCAGCAATATCCGCCAGATTGCCGAAGCCGGTGCTGATACCTTTGTTGCCGGTTCAGCCATTTTTGGTGCTGAAAACTACCAGGATGTCGTGACGCAAATGCGTTCCGAACTGGCTGCCGTAGTGGCTTTATAACCTATGAAAACATCACTCACGAACGGCCATCCGTTTCTGAACAACCTGTCTTTGGTTATGTACGACCTGGATGGCACACTGGTTGAAAGTGTGCCTGACCTTGCCGCTGCGCTGGATAAAATGCTGCTCGATCTGGGAATGCCTGCTGCAGGTGAGTCCAAAACCCGCTTATGGGTTGGCAACGGTATTCCTTCTCTGGTTAAACGGGCGCTGGCTGATGATCTGCGTGGCGATCTGCCCGGCCAGGTAGATTCCTCATTATTCCAGACAGCCCATGAGCTGTTCAAGTCTCACTATAACGAAGAGCTGGGTCATCACAGCTACCTGTACCCGGGTGTTTCTGACTTTCTGGGGACGATGAAGGATCGTGGGATCAAACAGGTCGTCATTACCAACAAGAGTGAGCAGTTCACTGACCGGCTGCTGCAGTTGATGGGTATTGATCACTGCTTTGAACTGACCATAGGTGGCGACAGCCTGACTGAAAAAAAAACCCACCCCATGCCTTTGCTGTACGCCATGCAGCGGTTTGATATTCCCTCAGAGCAGTCTCTGATGATCGGCGACTCGGTTAATGATATTCGTGCCGCCAGGGCGGCTGGTGTTCGGGTGGTTGGGTTACCTTATGGATACAATCATGGCGAACCTATCGAGCAGGCTAAACCTGACCTGGTGGTTGCATCATTAACCACTCTTCTTTAGGTGATCAGCGACTCCCGACGAAGGCTTAACCCGGTTTGGCAATAATGTCATGCAGTTACTGCCATTCCACTTTCCCAATCAGCGGCCTGCGAAGTTACCTGACACAGCGGGTTAATCGCTGCATTGCTGCCCCCTGATAGCCCCCAATACCGTTCATTTTTTCCACAAATCAATACACACCCAATACTTCGCTATGTTGAATCTGTGCCTTGGGCAGTAAATGATCAGAATGAATAACAAAAACTGCGGCAGTGTGGTCTCATTATCAGGGTAGTGGATACAAAGTCAGGAACCTTTGCAAAGGCCGGGAGTCAAATGGCAAAATTTTTATTGTTCGGATGACCATGCTATGGATACCAATACAGCAATATCGAACGGATCTCTTGCCACTGATACTCTCAGCTATTTGGCTAAGGTGATTGAATCACAACAAGGTTTGTCGTCTTCAGTATCCGCCTTTAAAAGGCACGTTCAGCAATTAACCGGGGAGCAACGCCATAACCTGTGCAAAAAGATTAAGTCATATCAGCCCCCGGGCTGGTCTGTTGAGGTAAAACCCGGTGATCGACAGTTACAAATTCATTCAATGCTTTTGAAACCCGGCATATCAAGTCTTAGTGAAATAGGTAACGTCAAGATTGATGGTTATCAGGAGTTGTCCAAATTTCTTAATAAACATGTGGTCACCCCTTATAAATACCAGGAGTCATATCAACACTTTAATCCAGCAGACCAGCCAGAAGGACTGTTACTTTTAGGCACAGATAAAAATTCTTGCCAGATGGTAATCAAGGAACTGCAGGAAACACTTGGAAGCCCTGTATACCAGCTGCCCGAAATGCATGAAAGTTCTGAAGTCAGACCGGCTATTGAACAGATGACCATGAAGATAAAAGAAGACAGTTCAAACTATGCTGTTGTCGCTATCGACACAGACCGTGTCAGGCAAAGATCGATAAAAGCATTACTGGATCAACTCCGTTGTCAGCTCAAAAAGGACAATATCAAAGAGATAGTCCTGGTCATGGCCTCCGGTGAAGAGAAAATACCTGAACTTTTACTGAATAATAAATACCGGGTTTACTCGTTTTATCCACGGAAGGACCTGAGTCATCAAGAGAAGGTTACTTTACAACTATTGATCAGTATTAATCAGTACATTAATCAACATAATTATTCTGTGGATGATGATATTAACTGGAAAAAAATTGCCGGCCAACTGAGCAACCGAATCCCTGAAGCAATGAGTGATAAAGACAGAGAAGATAAATGCACGAAAGTCGTGAATGAGTTCTTCAGGAAAGTGGGCAAAAACTGCGCCAAGGCGGGCTTGCTTAAGATAGATCAAATGATCGTTGATAAATGCGACGAACAAGCGCTCAATCAGGAGTTTGAACCGCTTGATAAAAAGCTTGAGGATTTTATCCTGCACGGTCAACCGGAGCTGACCCGGTTTTTCAGGCATCATGTCATCCAACAGCTCTTAAAGCCGGAATTATTTAAACTTTATAACCTCTACTTTCCACAATCATTTTTGCTTTATGGAGCCCCGGGAACAGGCAAGACACATGCGCTGAAAGCACTGGCAATGTTTTTGGATCTGACTTGTTATGAGATAAATCCTGAGACGGTTGGCAGTAAATGGGTAGATCAGTGCGAACAAAACATTGCCGAGGTGTTTGAACAAGCCGGTAAAGCAAAAGGGGCCATTATTATCATTGATGAAATCGATAGCATGCTGCCAAACCGGAACAACACATTGGAAATTTTTGTTAAGCGAACTAACGAATTGTTAAGGCATATTGAGAAAGCAAATGAGAGTCATATTATCGTGGCGGGAACCACTAACCGGCTGGAAGCCCTTGACCCTGCAGCTCTCAGGGAAGGGCGATTAGGCACACTGTTTGAAGTCAGCGGGTTGGACCGGGATGGAGTACAGGCGTTACTGGTTCATCAGTTGCAGAGATTTATGGATAAGGACAATGCGCTCAGTTTGGCTCCTGCTGTTGACTACCTGGGCAATGGTTGTCCGGTTGCCAATGTTTATGGTTTTTGCCGGGGTTTATGTTCTTATGCTGCAACACAGCAGGTTCACCCCCTTAATCAACAGCTTTTGGAACAGTATGTCAGTCAAGAATCCGGTAAACTGAAAGGTAAGGCTAAAAATCCTGCCACCATTCCTCCCCCCCTCCCCCCGAAACCGGGAAAACGTTACCAGGAATTAAGTGCGAATTTGCACTGGCATCCGTAACTTGCTTATATCGCAAGGAGTAAGGGAATGCTCTCAGGTCAGACATTAAGCTTCGGAAGAGAGTATTCCATGGGATAAACTCATGTTGGGCAGTCCTCCAAAGCAGATTTCAGGCACACATCAATGTCAAATCTGGTCGTAACTCATGCTCAAATCCAGATAAGCGGATAGCAATTCGGGGATGTGTTCCCATCTCCGGGAGTATCAACCCGTGCCTCACACCCACTGATTTGCAATAGCCCCTGTAGTCATATACCCTTGGCGCAGACGATAATGACACAATGCAGTACTGAAGAGCTTGGAGAAATCCTGCCCAAGTGTGCGGAGTTTTCAGTGAAACCCTGTCAAAGCCCAGATCCTCATCACCAACATAACTTTTGCCCAGGATACAGTGACCATTACGACTGTTCTGGTGCCTGCTTGCCTTCAATTTCCCTCATTTCTGCTGCCTGGCGCTGGCAAAGTTGGCCTCTGGCCTGACCCTTACTCTTAAACCGACGGCAACAGGATTGTTGCCGGACACAGTAATTTAAATCAATAACATCACTTTGCTTATTCGAGAGATCCGTTATGACGCCCGAAGTCTTTGCGCGTCTGACCAGAGAAGGATACAACCGCATCCCCGTTGTACGAGAGATTCTGGCAGACCTTGATACACCATTAACCACCTATCTCAAGCTCGCCAATGGCCGTTACTCTTACCTGCTGGAGTCTGTAGAGGGCGGTGAAAAGTGGGGCCGTTACTCGATGATTGGCTTGCCCTGCCGCACCTTGCTCCGGGTCAACGGCGATCACATCTGTATTGAAACCGATGGCCAGATTGTGGAAGAACATACCACCTGCGACCCGCTGGCGTTTATCAAGGCATTCCAGCAACGTTATCAAGTACCAGAGATAGCCGAGCTACCCAGATTCACTGGCGGCCTGGTCGGTTATTTTGGTTACGATACCATTCGCTATATTGAACCGAAACTCTCAGCAAGTGCCCCAAAGGATGAGCTGCATACACCAGATATCCTCTTAATGGTTTCTGATGAGCTGGTGGTATTCGACAACCTCAGTGGCAAACTGATATTGATAACCCATGCCAATCCCGAAGAACCAGCGGCACTGGAAAAAGCACAGTTCCGACTGGACAACCTGATCCGCCAGCTGCAAACCAGCAATATTCTGCCACCGGTCCAGGCATCTCTGAACCCTGCCAGGGAAGATGACTTCCAATCAGGGTTTGGCGAAGCGGCCTTCAAAGCATCCGTTGGTGCCATCCGGGACTACATTCTTGCTGGCGACACCATGCAAGTCGTGCTTTCACAGAGAATGTCCATCCCTTATGACAGCTCTCCCCTGAACCTTTATCGTGCGCTTCGCAGTACCAACCCATCTCCCTATATGTATTACATGGATCTGGGGGATTTTTATGTCGTCGGCTCTTCTCCGGAAATTCTGGCCCGCCTGGAAGAGGGCGAAGTGACCGTAAGGCCGATCGCAGGTACTCGCAAGCGAGGGGATACTGAAGAGAAGGACAAGGCACTTGAGCAGGAGCTGCTCAATGACCCCAAAGAGCTGGCAGAGCATCTCATGCTGATCGACCTTGGAAGAAACGACGTTGGGCGTATAGCAACAACAGGCTCGGTAAACCTTACCGACAAAATGGTCATCGAACGATACTCCCATGTCATGCACATGGTTTCCAATGTGACAGGAGCACTGAAAAGTGGACTGGACGCACTGGATGTACTCAAGGCTACGCTACCGGCCGGGACACTCAGCGGCGCTCCCAAAGTGCGGGCCATGGAAATCATTGACGAAATGGAGCCTGTAAAGCGGGGAGTATACGGTGGCGCTGTAGGGTATCTGGCATGGAATGGCAATATGGACACCGCCATCGCTATTCGGACCGCAGTCATCAAGGATCGCCAACTGCACATTCAGGCAGGCGCAGGCATCGTCGCCGATTCCAGTCCTGATCTGGAATGGCAGGAAACCATGAATAAGGGGCGCGCCATATTCCGTGCGGTAGCCATGGCCCAAACCGGGTTTATCGGTGGCGGCCACCTCACAGCTTCCTGCGAACAAAACACAAACAAGCGCTCTTCAGAGGTGAAACACTGATGCTGTTAATGATCGATAACTACGACTCGTTCACCTTTAATCTGGTTCAGTATTTTGGGGAACTGGGCGCCGATGTCGAAGTCCACAGGAACGATCACATTACCATTGAGGAGATCGGGCAACGCAAGCCAGACCATATTGTTATCTCTCCGGGACCGTGTACTCCAAACGAAGCCGGCATATCAATGGATGTGATACGACATTTTCAGGGCAAGGTTCCTATCCTGGGTGTATGCCTTGGGCATCAAAGCATTGGACAGGTTTATGGCGGTCAGATTGTTCGTGCCAGACAGGTTATGCATGGTAAGGTTTCTCCGGTTTTTCATAAAGATTTCGGCGTTTTCCGGGGCCTGAGCAACCCGGTAAATACCACTCGCTACCACTCACTGATCATTGAACGAGAGAGTCTGCCTGATTGCCTTGAAGTCACTGCATGGACCCGGTTTGCCGATGGCCGTGATGATGAAATTATGGGGGTCCGCCACAAGGCATTGCCAGTTGAGGGGGTGCAGTTTCATCCTGAATCGATCATGACCGAGCAAGGGCATGACCTTCTGGCCAACTTCCTCAAACAGTCCACATAACCATTACTCTAAAGATGCCAGGGAACGAAGCTATGCAGATAAAAACCATGCAAATAAAAGAAGCCATAAACCGGATCGTACAACACCTTGATCTGAGCAGGAATGAAATGATGGAGGTCATGCAGCAGATCATGACCGGCCAGTGCAGTGACAGCCAGATTGCCGCCTTTCTGGTTGGCATGCGCATGAAAAGCGAGAGCATTGAAGAAATCACCGGGGCCGCCCTGGTCATGCGACAGCTGGCGACCCGGGTTCAGGTCAATGCTGACCACCTGGTGGATATTGTCGGTACGGGGGGAGACGGAGCCCATTTATTCAACGTTTCTACAGCGTCGGCATTTGTCTGTGCCGCTGCCGGTGCCAATGTCGCAAAGCATGGTAATCGGGGAGTTTCCAGCTCAAGTGGCAGTGCCGATCTGCTGGAGCATGCCGGCGTCAATCTGGATATCAGTCCCAATCAGGTTGCCCGCTGTATTGAAGCGGTGGGTGTGGGCTTTATGTTTGCGCCAGCTCACCACTCAGCCATGAAAAATGTGGTCGGTGTGCGTCGGGAGCTGGGCATTCGTACGCTGTTTAACATTCTTGGACCAATGTCCAATCCGGCTAACGTGAAAAACCTGCTGATTGGTGTATTTACCCGGGAACTATGCCGCCCCATGGCCGAAGTACTCCGAGAGCTCGGTAATGAGCATGTCATGGTGGTTCACTCTGTCGATGGGCTGGATGAAATCAGTATTGCCAGTGAAACTCACGTTGCGGAGCTGAAGAGTGGCAACATCCGTGAATACACTCTGAAGCCCGAAGACTTCAATGTTGACTCGCAGAGTCTGATTGGACTGGATGTGCAAGACAGCAATGAATCACTGGCGTTGATCAAAGATGCCCTCGGTAAACAGCAGGGAAAATACGCCGAAAAAGCAGCCAGCATGATCGCCCTTAATGCCGGTGCCGCTATTTATCTTTCCGGTGTTGCCGGTCACCTTGAGGAAGGTATTCTGATGGCCCGGGACGCCATTGATAGTGGTCTGGCGCTGGAGAAAATGAAAGCGCTTGCCAGCTTCACTCGCGTTTTTTCTGAATAAGCGGTCACGCTTTAAGTATCAGGGTCACATTCATGTCACTACCGACCATTCTGAATAAAATTATCGCACGGAAGCATGAAGAAGTTGCCGTGCGCAGTCATTCAAGGCCGCTTGATCAAGTGAAAACGCTGGCCGGGCAGAATACACCAACACGTGGCTTTGCCCATAGCCTGCGTTTACGGGTTGAACAGCAACAGGCGGCCATCATTGCAGAAATCAAAAAAGCCTCTCCCAGTCAGGGCATTATTCGAGCACACTTCAAGCCCGCTGAAATCGCCAAGCGCTACGAAGCCTCAGGAGCCTGCTGCCTGTCCGTGTTGACGGATCATGATTTCTTCCAGGGTAGTGAACACTATTTACAGGCCGCCAGAGATGCCTGCTCTCTTCCGGTGTTGCGTAAAGACTTCATGGTCGATCCGTATCAGATCTATGAGGCACGGATGATCGGTGCTGATTGTATCTTACTGATTGTCTCCGCACTGTCGGACCAACAGCTCAGTGAGTTTAATGAGCTGGCACAATCACTTGGAATGGATGTTCTGGTGGAGGTACACGGAGCCGATGAGCTGGCAAGGGCGCTCCCATTACCGGGTGCCATTCTCGGCATTAACAACCGCAATCTGCATACGTTTGAAGTCAGTCTGGATAATACGTTTCAACTGCTGAACTCGATTCCTGACGATCGGCTGGTGGTAACGGAAAGTGGTATACACACCCGTGATGATGTGCAGGCCATGGTCCGGCACAATGTGAAGAGCTTCCTGGTGGGTGAGGCGTTTATGCGTCAGAAGGATCCGGGAGCAGCGCTCAGTACGTTGTTTGGCCGTTATTTATGATGAAAGGCCGCTTCGCGGCCAGTATTTATAACGTCAGCTATTGAATTATCCCACAGGCTATTCTGGCGCCACCCCCACCCAGGGGAGGGTTGTCAGAATAGTTGTCAGCACCATCATGAATCACCAGCGAGCGCCCTTTCAGTTCAGAGAGCGACAGTCGGGGGGCTTCAACAGGGCTCACCGCCTTGCCATTTTCGTCGACCTCCAATACGGGCAAATCCCCTAAATGCCCATCACCTTCAGGCCCCTCGTGATGACCGGTGCTGTTCGGGTCATAGTGACCACCTGCTGCCAGGGCAGCAACGCTCTGGCCACCTTTTTCCCCTGGCTCACAGGAGGGGTTTTCATGAACATGAAAACCATGCTTCCCGGGCGACAAGTCATGCAGAGCCGGTTGCAGTCTAACCCCTTTAGTAACCTCGTCATCGCCAGCAGGTTGGATAAACACTTTGCCGATGGTTGGCCCGGTACCGGCCGGAGTCACCTGAAACATCACAACTTCCAGTTGTTCCTCTCCCCTGTTCGCGCTCTCAACCTGACTCGCGTTATCTGAGCACCCGGATATCAAAGCAGATAGAACGATCGGCAGAGTCAGAAACCTGATGCCTCTATTAACCATGTTATTTCACCTCTTTATGTTACCTCTGAGAAAACTGCTCAGTCTCAGTATAGGTTCCAATGATTGAATGGCTGTTTTTACGCAAAGGCTTTAGAATTGCCCCTGGTAGAGGCTGGAACAGGAATTTCAAATGAAGGCACAAGTTAAGTGGGTAGATAACCAGCGTTTCCTGGGACTGACCGCCAGTGGCAATTCCATCGTAATGGATGCTGATAAAAACCAGAAAAGCGCACCAGGCCCCATGGAGATGGTATTAATGGGTTTAGGTGGATGCGCTTCGGTTGACGTGGTTAATATCCTGGAAAAAACGCGTCAAAACGTTACCGGCTGCCATGTAGATATTGAATCTGAACGGGCTGATGCCATTCCCGCCGTTTTTACCAGAATACACCTGACTTTTGTGGTTCAAGGCCGCAATATCAAGGAATCTCAGGTGGAACGTGCCGTTAATTTATCCGCCGAAAAATACTGTTCTGTTGCCCGTATGCTGGGCAAGGGCGGTGTTGAGATTACCCACAGCTATGAGATTATCGAAACCGAATAGATGATGTAAACCACACAGACACGAAGCAAAAAGGGAAGCCATTTTTGTTTGCAAAGTCCGGAAGAACTTTGCGTCTTTGTGGTTCCCTTCTTTTAATGCTGTTCACAACCCCAGCGGCTCACAATCAGCCTGGCGGCCACTGCATTTGACGGCCCGCCAGCAAATGAAGGTGTATATGGTATACCGACTGCCCCCCGTGGCTGTTGGTATTCAGGGCAAAGCGAAAACCATCCTCGCTCACCCCTTCCCTGGCAGCGATGTCTTTTGCCACCAGCATCATCTTGCCAAGCAGTAACTGGTCTTCTGCCACAGCATCATTCATGGTGGCAATATGCTTCTTGGGAATGACCAGAATATGGGTTGGGGCTGCCGGGTTAATATCCCGGAATGCCACCACCTCATCATCTTCAAACACTTTGTCTGCGGGAATATCTCCCTGCGTAATTTTGCAGAAAAGACAACTCATTGAATCCACTCCTTGCCTTTATAAAAGATCTTGTCACCCTGCCGTAACCGGCGGCTCCATTTCCCGCTCCCACAACAGGGATGCGCCAACAACAGCCGCAGGAATAATCAATAAATTGACCAACGGTATCAACATGGCCAGGTTAACAACCGCACCAAAAGGCCAGGACTTTGATAGTTGCGGCTTTAGTCGTGATAACATTTCAGAAAAAGATACACCCCGGTTATCCGCTGCATAGTCGCAATATTGGATCGCCATCA
Source organism: Endozoicomonas sp. SCSIO W0465 (assembly GCF_023716865.1). NCBI lineage: Bacteria > Pseudomonadati > Pseudomonadota > Gammaproteobacteria > Oceanospirillales > Endozoicomonadaceae > Endozoicomonas > Endozoicomonas sp. SCSIO W0465. Next base: position 5,952,318 of record NZ_CP092417.1, on the reverse strand, counting down.
TCCAGCCATTGAACAAAAACCACAACACAAACCCCAATACCGGAACAAAGGACAGTATCAGCAGCACTATTGCCCGGGGCAGGTAATATAATAACTTGCGTAGCTCTCTGCCAATACTCCTCGGCACAATCGTCACCCAATCCGACAATTTAAGATCAGGCAGCTCGGCACCTTCCATTTGCTGCACTTTTTCGGCCAACAGTGCATTAAACGGAGCAGCGATAAAATTCCCGATAATAGTAAAGGTAAAAAACATCACCGCAGCCAGTGCCAGAAAAAACAGCGGCCATAGCAGATACTTCAGAAACGCCAGCCACTCAGGCATCCAACCTGTGAGTTGAGCCATCCAGAGCGAAAAATACCCCGATACCCAATAAATAATCCCACCAAAGACCAGAATATTAATGACCAGAGGAATCAAAACAAACCATCTCAACTGTGGCAGTAAAATCATCTTCAGCCCCAGAATAAAATAACCGGGGCCTGACAGGGGGGTGTTATATGTCATCACGCTATTTTTAATGCTGGTCAGAAGCTGGAATATTACACCAGCACAAGCTATTTCTCTTGTTTTCTTCGCTTTTGCTCTTTCCTGATGCAATAGCAACAGACAATAAAACCAATAATTTTTGCCAATTGCCATGGTGGAAAGGCAATAGCTATTATAGGGCCATTTATTCATTGCCCCTACCTCAATGGAGTACATAATGAGCACAATCAGACACTCCCGCCTGCTGATTCTTGGTTCCGGGCCTGCGGGGTATACCGCCGCTGTCTATGCAGCAAGAGCCAACCTTAATCCTGTGATGATTACAGGTATACAACAGGGGGGCCAGCTGACCACCACAACGGATGTTGATAACTGGCCAGGTGGACAGGAAGGTCTTCAGGGCCCCGGGCTGATGATGGATATGGAAGCCCATGCCAAACGCTTTGGCACTGAAATTATTTTTGACCACATCGAAGCGGTAGATTTCAGTAGCAAGCCATACACCCTGAAAGGCAACCACACGTATACCTGCGACGCCCTGATTATCGCCACCGGAGCCAGCGCGCGTTATCTGGGTCTGGACAGTGAAGAAGCCTTCAAGGGCAAAGGGGTTTCCGCCTGCGCAACCTGTGATGGATTTTTTTACAAAAATAAAGATGTCGTCGTCGTCGGTGGCGGTAACACGGCGGTTGAAGAAGCGCTCTATCTCTCTAACATCGCCAGAACCGTTACGGTGATTCATCGACGCCAGGAATTTCGCTCAGAAAAAATCCTGCAGGATAAATTGATGGATCGCGTAGAAAACGGCAATATCAGACTGGTTCTTGACTCCGTTCTGGATGAAGTGCTGGGTGATGATATGGGGGTAACCGGCGTCCGCGTTAAAAACGTACTCGACGGTGCATCTGAAGAAATATCTGCAATGGGCTGTTTCATCGCCATCGGCCATACGCCAAACACTGATATTTTTGCCGGTCAACTGGACATGAAGGATGGCTATATCCGGGTGAATAGCGGTCTTACAGGCAATGCCACTCTGACATCAAAAGAAGGGGTATTTGCCGCAGGGGATGTCATGGATCATGTTTATCGCCAGGCCATTACCTCCGCCGGCACTGGCTGCATGGCCGCCCTGGATGCTGAGAAGTACCTGGATGCTCTGGACGCTTAAATAGATAGCCTTTACAGGCTTCTTGGTCAAGAAGCCTGTAAGTCACCGTTTATTTATCAGTGGTCGTTGCTTCTTTCGCTGACTCACCGAAACCGTACTCTTCGGCCAATGCGCCCTGTTCATCCGGTCTGGATTTAGGTGCGTAGTCCTTAGGCTGCTCCAATGGCGGCGTACGCTCATTACGACGTTTATGGACCTTCCCTGACAGCAGCGCATTACTGCTTAACAGGGAGTCTCCAAGCCGGTTACGGACTTCTTCATCCTTACAGAGATCTTCTGCACCATTGGCGAGGTGCTCATGGACATCCCGGTAGGTATCGGTGAGTTTATTGATCAGGTGAGCGGATGTGGTGAAGTGATCTCCCACGCGCTCCTGGTATTCTTTGAATTCCTGCTGAAGTTCATCCAGCTGACTTTCCAGCCTGCCGCTACGGGATTTTGAACCTGACAGTAAATGGTAAACGAGTGCACCACACAGAATCCCCGCCAGAAACGCCAGACTACCGACAAACCAAAGTACGTTCATGTTTTCCACAGTATCGCCTCACTCAGTGGGGCCCGCGCCCTTGTCATTTAATCACAAAGCCATGTCCTTAGGCGTTTATTGTATAGATTCCATTGAAGTTGGCCTAGTCCATAAAAGCACAAGTCAGATTCGGTCATTGCCGGGCATGCACTCAGGCACTATCCTGAAGCTGTCCATCAAGATCTATATTGACCGGACTTGGCATAAAAAGCTTTACTGCACCTGTTGATGTGGCCGAAAGAGATCACCAATACTGTTCAACAGGCAACCCTTGTCACCCACCCGCTGTCCGGTTACATTGGCAACGTTACAGGGCAAAACAAACAATTCTGCCCCCATGAAAACAATAAGCAGCAACCGTTTATCCACCAGTATATTATTATGACCCCGCAAGCTTGTTATCACAGGGATATAACCCAAAAAGGTTTTAGCAGGGATCCCGCTCAGGCTGAAGCGGTAAAACACTTGCAGAACCTCTATGAAAAGCTGATCCAGCCCTCCGGAGGATCTCTCCTCCAGAAGATAAAGGTTGCACTGGGCAAACCCCGGGAACCGGTACGTGGCCTCTATTTCTGGGGTGGCGTTGGCCGCGGGAAAACCTGGTTGATGGATACCTTTTACAATTGTCTGCCCTTTCAGGACAAGCTCCGCATGCATTTCCATCACTTTATGCGACGGGTGCATACAGAACTTAAGACACTTGAGGGGCAGAAAAACCCACTGGCAATCGTCGCTGACCGTCTTTCCGGGGAAGCCAGAGTTATCTGTTTTGACGAGTTTTTTGTGTCCGATATCACGGACGCCATGATTCTGGCCGGTTTGATGGACCAGCTGTTTCAACGGGGCGTTACGCTGGTTGCCACATCGAATGAGGAGCCTGACCTTCTCTATCAGGATGGACTGCAACGAGCCCGGTTTCTGCCTGCCATCGACCTGATTAAAAAGCATACCCTTGTCGTGAATGTGGATGGCGGTATCGACTATCGTCTGCGCCTTCTGGAGAAAGCGGAAACCTACTATTGGCCTCTCAATGATACCAGCCACGAAAAGCTGGAACAGATATTTTCCGACCTGGCTCCGGACCCGGATCATATTGAGATCGGCCGGAGCATTGAAATATCAGGACGCCCCATTAACAGCGTGAAGTTAAGCAAAGATGTGGCGTGGTTTACCTTTACCGATCTGTGTGATGGCCCCCGCAGCCAGAACGACTATATTGAACTCGCTTGCCTGTACCATTCAGTGATTCTTCAGGCTGTCCCGCAGTTGAATGCCAACCGGAATGATCAGGCTCGCCGCTTCATCAACCTGGTTGATGAGTTCTATGACCGGGGCGTAAAACTCATTTTATCCAGTGAAGTCCACCTTGAAGCGCTCTACGTCAGTGGTACGCTGTCGTTTGAGTTCAAGAGAACGCTGAGTCGCCTGCAGGAGATGCAGTCAACAGAGTACCTTGCCCGGCCTCACAAGCCATAAAAGCTTCCCAGAAACCTGGCAAAAATAGATATTGCCAACACAGAGCAATAAGCACAAAGGAGTTTCATCTTATGGATCTTGGTGTTCACAATAAAGTGTTCATGGTAGCTGGCGCCAGCTCAGGACTCGGCTATGCCGTTGCCAAGAAGCTGGCTGAAGAAGGTGCAAAAGTTTCCATCGCCAGTCGCAGCCAGGAAAGCATCGCCACAGCAGCCGCAAATATCAGCGAAGAAACGGCCGCTGAAATCCGGGGCTATGTATTTGATGCCCGTGATGGGGAGTCGATAACCCAGTGGGTGGAAGATACCCAGAATGACTTTGGCCATATTGATGGACTGGTCATCAATGCCGGAGGCCCACCACCGGGGTTCTTTGAGGAATTTGATGACCAAGCCTGGCAGGCTGCGTTCGAATTGACGCTCATGAGCGCTATACGACTGATCAGGGCTACACTGCCTGCGCTTAAAGTAAACGGCGGTAGCATTCTTACCCTGACATCCTCTGCGGTAAAGGAACCCATCGATATCCTGGTAATGAGCAATGTCATGCGTTCAGGCGTCAACAGCCTGGTAAAAACACTGGCAAGCGATCTGGCACAATACAATATCCGCATCAACAACCTGATTCCGGGTTCCATCAATACGGATCGGATCAAAGCCCTGAATATGTTTCTAGCGCAACGGTCCGACACCAGCCCGAGGAACGTTCGCAGAGCTGCCGAGTCTGCTATTCCCATGGGGCGCTACGGCCAACCTGAGGAGTTTGCCAATGCTGCCGCATTCCTGCTTTCCGATGCCGCCAGTTACATCACCGGAACCAATACGGTGGTGGATGGCGGAAAAATGAAGAGCGTCTGACTCAGGTTCTGTTGGCATAAACTTTCAAACTCACAGGCCCCAACCCGGTTTAAGGTTGAGGCCGCCTTGCCAGAAGCTGTTCATACCCTCCAGCGTTCAGTGCACGTTGATAACCAACGTTTACCAGTGCCTTTTGGGCTTTACCACTGCGGCTACCACTACGACAATACAGGACAATATCGGTCTCCCGTGGGATATTTCTCTGGGCAAGCCCCTCAACAATATCCTGGAAGGGGATATTGATTGCTCCGGTCAAATGCCCCGCTGAATATTCTGCCGGTGTCCGAACGTCTACCAGCAACGCACCATTTTGAACCCTTTCCCAGGCTTTATCATAACTATCTGCGGCTTTGGCAGAACTGATAACACCGAAGGCAACCAGAATACCCACGCAATACCGGCTAAGCAGGCTCCACATGTTAAAAGGCCCCTTTCAACTTTTTGAAACTAACTAACATTAGCACTCAGCGGTCAAGCTTACCGGCAGCCTGAATATAAAGCATATCCAATGCCACCGTGGCGGCAGCCAGTGCGGTAATGCCTGCACTGTCATAAGCTGGAGCCACCTCAACCACATCCATTCCGACGATATCAAGTCCTTGCAATCCACGAACCAGCTGCAAGGCGCGGTCTGACGTCAGGCCACCACAAACCGGCGTCCCTGTTCCCGGTGCATAGGCGGGATCCAGACAGTCGATATCAAATGTCAGGTAGACAGAACGGTGTGCTACCGTCATATGCACCCTGTCAATGATCTCAGTGACCGGCGCCTCATTGACGTAGCCTGCATCAAAGACCTGAAATGGCGTATTCTCCTGATCATAATGGGTGCGTATACCAATCTGAACCGAAGATTCAGGATAGATTAGCCCCTCTTTCACGGCATGGTAAAACATTGTGCCATGATCAAATACCCCCCCTTCATCATAATCATCCGTATGAGCATCGAAGTGAATAAGCGACAATGGACCAAACTGCCTTGCATGGGCTCGTAACAACGGCAAAGTGATGAAATGATCGCCTCCCAGAGTAAGCATCCTTTTACCCTCTGCCAGGATCACCTCAGCATGCAGCTGTAGCGACTCACATAGATCGCTGGCATTACCGGCTTCAAATACCAGATCACCACAGTCGGCTATGGACAGATAGTCTTTTAACCTGAACCCCCAAGGCCAGCGCGGGGACTCCCACGCAAGGTTAATAGATGCCTTGCGTATAGCTTCCGGGCCGAAACGGCTCCCACTCCTGCCAGTTGTTGCCAGATCGAAAGGCACACCCGTTACGATCCATTCGGCATCACTATTGATCGGGTCAAAATCCAGTGGCTGCCTTAAGAAACCAAAAGCATTGGAATAGAGGGAAAAGTCTGGTTTTTTTTCCAGGGTGGTCATTGCCTTGCTCCGTATTGTTCTTAACACATTGATTGTCAACCTACCTGAACACCTGCCAGGCAGATATAGCGTTGAAGTGATGACCTCAATTCAGCAGATGCAGCGATGCCTTGAGTCCATCGAAACCATATAAAACCTGAAAATGTCAGGGCCTCGAACCAGCATATCGATGATTTTCCTTATGGATTTTAGTGGTCTCTAAACATCCATTGCCTGTGATTTGCGCTGAATCCGGGACAATACCATTAAACGGGTAAAATAATTCACTCAGAGAATATCCGGGAATAGACAACCAAACGTGTTTCATTCAGAGACAGAATAAGCTATGCAAGACTTGGAGGAATGTCTCGAAAAGACATAACTGCTTATTCGCCTATGCTTTTTCAGAGTTCGTGAGAATTTACGGGTAATAAGGACTGATCCGTCAGGACTGAGCAGAAGGGTGGATTGCCCTCTCAACAATTGAAGTAGAGAACCCATTAATTTCTTTAAAAATGAGATATTTCTTTTTTCGCTTCAGTGCGCCTTTTACTTTCCTGCGAAGCTCTGAAAAGCAATAAACCACACGGTAGTTTGACTCAAGGCTCACCCTGGTCGCCGCTGGAACATACCAGTACATAAACTGCTTGCGCTTCGAATAGATCACAGCTCTGGCCTCCAGATGGTTAAGTGAGAGAATGCACCTGTTGATTATTTAGTCAACAAAATACCGGAAAAGTTCCCCGAATACGGTCAGAGAGCAGCCCGTATCCGGAAATATAAATGAGGATTACCGCGTATTCTCAACGACCCTAACGCCCTGAAGCCTTTCTGGCTGCCCGAACCTGATCATAAGCCCCCTGAATTTCCTGAGTCTTTTGCTTGGCAACTTCCATCATCTCCTCGGGTAACCCCTTGGCCACCAGCTTATCCGGGTGGTGTTCACTCATCAGTTTACGATAGGCCTTCTTGACTTCAGCATCTGAAGCACTTTCTGACACTCCCAGAACATCATAAGCCCGTTTCAGATCCATGGCCGATGATGGCCGACCGCCCCCCGTTCCAGAGTGATACTCTCCCTGCTGGTAGTACTCTCTCTGGGCAATGAACCGTTTGTGTATCTGATCAAACGCAAAACTGCCCACCCCGAGGATATTGCAAACCTGCCTGAATACCGCTTGTTCGGCAGAGCTCAAGCCACCATCGGCATAAGCGGCCGACAACTGAATTTCCAGAAACATGGGAATCAGCGTACTGGCTCCGGCAACCTCTCGAAATGCCCGAAGCGCACCGGCAATATCGGAAGAAGGCTTCTTGCCCTGATTAAAAAGCTCTATTGCCATCCTGCGCTGCTCTTCAGAGAGGCGCATGGTATGCATAATGGCTCGTGCAGTCTCTATCTCGTACTCACTTACCCGACCATCCGCTTTTGCTACCCGGCCCATCACCAGAAAGGTTGCCCTGAAAAAGGCAGTCTGTGCTTTTTGCCGATGCGCCGCAGAAGAGCCAAAGCCTGCGGCTCCCTGTCCGCCCAAATAGGTCCGGTTAATCCAGGAACCAACAAACGCTCCCAAAATAGCGCCAAAAGGTCCACCGGTCATGAACCCAACCAATGCGCCAATGATTATTGCGGTCATGAAGTCCTGCTCTGATTTTGTAGATTGTTTTGGTATTGAAACCGGTTCTGATCCCGAAGCTGATGGTCAATATAGTACTCAAGTGCCTTTAGCCGCTCGACAGAACCCACATCAGTCCAGAAACCGTTGTGGTACTGTCCGCTGACCCGGCCCTGTTTCATGGCGTCAATCAATAAAGGCGCCAGAGCAAAAGCACGTCCATGCTGACATCCATCGAACAACTGTGGGGACAATACGCTAACACCACTGAACGTCAGCCCGGCCTTGTCAGGCATTGTCGCTTTGTCAAAAAGCAGTCCCTCTGCGAGACAAAAATCCCCTTGTGGATGAAAGTCCGGATTATCAACCATTACCAGGTGTGCCAGCATACCATCGGGAAGTCTGAGATTTGCCAGGCAGACATCCGTATATACATCCCCGTTCACCACAATAAACGGAACTTGATTGTCACCAGCCTGATCACCGGCCAGCAAAGGTAACGCCTTGCAAATCCCGCCACCGGTTTCCAGAGGCTCTCCTTCCGCGGAGTACTGAATGTTAACCCCCCAGCCAGAACCTGAACCAAGCGCCGCCTCAATCTTTTCGCCCAACCAGCCATGATTGATGACCAGCTCCCTGAAACCCGCCTGCGCCAGACGCTCAATATGATAGGTAATCAGGGGTTTTCCTGCCACTGGGACCAGAGGTTTGGGAATTGACAGGGTAATGGGCCTGAGTCTTTTGCCATAACCGGCGGCAAGTATCATGGCCTTCATACGCTGACTTCCTCCATTACCTGTTTTATCCGGGCATTCACAAAAGGCTCCACGTTTTCCTGCAGCCACCCGGCATGATCCCGGAACTGAGGATAGCGCTGGCATACCGACACCACATAGTTCAGCGTTCTTGGTATATCGTTTAGATAACCGGATTTGCCATCACGCAGCCATAACCTGGAAAAGATACCCAGACATTTCAAATGACGCTGTAAACCCGTCAGGTCAAACCAGATTTTCAGCCGCTCCGGATCATAACCTGCCAACACGGGATGACGAGCTATGAAAGAGGAAAACCAGCGGTCAATCTTTTCTTCAGGCCAGGATACATAGCAGTCCCTCAATAAAGAGACGACATCATAAAGCAATGGCCCATAAAGCGCCCCCTGAAAATCAATAACCCCGATACGACCATCCGGTGTAAGCATCAGGTTCCGGGAGTGATAATCACGATGAACAGTACCCTTTGGCTGCTCAAGAACCGTCGGCACCAGCGCAGCGAACAGCTCCGTCAGCTGATTGAGAGTATTCGGTGCTTTTGTATCAAATCCCATAAACTCCCCAAGAAACCACTGAGGATATAGAGAGAGCTCAAACCGTATCAGCGTTTCATCATAGGGTGGCAGGTTATCAGGCAACTGTTTCTGCACGATCAACAACGTGTCAAGCAGCTCAGGATAGTACTGGTCGGCCACAGAGTTCTGCAGCAAAACCTGCATGGGAGTGTCCCCCAGATCCTCCAGAAGCATAAAACCCTGTTCATAATCGACAGCAAACACCTCCGGGACGTAAACACCGCCTGCTCGCCAACGAGTAGCTATATCAACAAAGGTTCGTGTATCTTCTGTGGCCGGAGGGGCATCCACTGCTACCAGTGTTCTGTGAGGGGTCTGAACCCGGTAATATTTGCGAAAACCTGCATCGCTGCCAATGGCCTGCATGGGCATTGAAGCATTTTCACCAAGGTTGCCATGATCATAGTCATCTGAATAATCACATGAATGGTCGCTTTCGCCCGATAAAACTGAGACAACCCATTGTGCCAGTTGTTCCCGGCGGCAAGATACTTCAGACCGGGCTTCAGGAACATTCTGAAGCTCTGAAATTGTTGAGACCAACGCTTTTGATTCCTGTTAAGCACTGTCAGATCAATCCTCAAGATTATCACAGTGCATTATTCTGGCCTATGGGTGCCCGGCCAGAGATAATGCAACATCTTCGGGTATTTGACATTTCAGGCTGTCGTGTTCAAAGTTTCCAGTGGATTAACACTGCATTTCCGGTGCAAATGGATATAGAATATTGCGATTCTGATGCAGTTTCCACGCGATGAGGATTGAACCTTCCTTCTGCATTAACGCCTACTGTGTGGCAAAATTCCGGCTTACTCCGATTTTTGATACCGGTAGTTAATTTGGCCCGCAAACGGTTTGTAGGTCGACAAACATCTGCAGGGCCTGTTTATTTTCATGAAAAGCCACCTCATTCGTTATGCTGAACCTGACCCGACTCGCCAAATAAGAATGTTGCCCCAGGATTGCTGAGCTTATGGACATGCATCTGCGCCCACTGCCGTTTAACCCAAGAACACTGACACTGGCCATTGCAACCAGTATTTTTGCCAGCCAGCCGGTTTCCGGAGTCATGGCCGCTGAACCCCAGGGCAGCCAACAGCCCGAAGGGCAATGCCAGACACTGACTAATGGCCAGTGGAGTTGTGACCCTGCTACAGCCCAATCCATAACGGCACAGCCAGTACACGAGGCTAAACGGCAGGTCAGAGAACTGAAAAAATCAGCGTCTCAGGTAAAGTCTGTGCCTACCGGGCAAAACGCCACCCTGAAACAACGTCTGGACTGGCAACCTATCCAGAACCTGTCGGCACAACGAATCGCTCAGGAACCTTTCTATAGCTGCGGTGCTTATATTGAGCCAGCCAGACCCGGCAGGGACTATCGCGGGGATAGCAATAAGGCATCTATTGTCGCTGAGTCCAATGAGTCCAGTTATGACCAGGATTCTGTTGCCACCTTCACAGGTGATGTGACTGTCCGTCAGGGCAGCCGGCAGTTTGAAAGTGACAACGCTACTTTGGACAGGCGCCGCAACTATGGCCAGTTCGAAGGCAACGTTCGCTTTCGGGAAAGCGGTGTCCTGCTGGTCGGTGACAAGGGTGATCTGCAACTCGACAGTGGCCGCGCAACCCTTGAGAACACCGCTTATGTGATGCATGAGCAGAAAGCCCGCGGCAGTGCTGAACGCATCGTCCGCAATGAAAACGCAACCCTTGAGTTGTCTGACGCCACCTACACCACCTGTCCGCCGGGTGATAAAGGCTGGCAGCTGTCCGGGCAAAACGTGACCCTGAATATGGGCAGCGGCCAGGGTCTGGCCAGAAATGCAGTAGTCCGTGTTCAAGGCCTGCCAATCCTCTACACGCCGTATCTCTCTTTCCCTATCGATGATCGCAGAAAGTCCGGTTTCCTTTACCCTACGCTATCTCAAAGCAGTGATAACGGTTTCGACTTTTCGATCCCTTACTACCTGAATATTGCACCAAACTATGATGCAACCCTGACGCCCAGATATATGAGCAAACGGGGAGTGATGGTGGAGAACGAATTCCGCTATCTCACCGGTAACACTCAGGGTGAACTGGGACTGTCAGGATTGCTGGACAAAGATCAGCTGAAAAAAGAGAACCCTTACTACAACGACCACCGCTGGTTGATCAACTATCGTCAGCAAACAGACCTGACCAGCCGCTGGAGTGCAGAAGTAGATTACGCCAAGGCCAGTGACAAAAACTATCTGGATGATTTCAGCACCAGCCTCAACCTGTCGGCCAATGCCCCGCTGAACCAGCGGATAGGTACCCGCTACCTGGGCGGCGATACCAACCACAGCTGGCAGCTGAGCCTGGATGCTCACCAATACCAGAATATGAACCAGACGGCAGATGACCCCTATAACAAATTGCCACAAATCAAACTGTCGGGTAACTGGCTGGCCAGTAGTAATCTGAGTCTCACTTATGTGGCTAACTACACGAAATTTACCCGTGATGATAACTGGCATTACGTGAATGAAACGCTGGTAAATCCCTCCGACAATGTGTACCAGAGTAATTATGACTCAGGTTATGGCATTCAAAGAGCCAATGGTGAACGTCTCTACCTGGAAACCGGGGCAGGTTACTCTTTTGACTGGAGCTATGCATTTATCCGTCCGGCGGTGAAGGTGCAGCATGTTGAATATCGGCTGACTGATCTGAATGCAACCGAGGTAGAGAAAGACCTGAATGCTGCATACGGTAACTTCACCGCTGCAGATTATACCGAGTCACCCAAAACAACAGTGCCTACTTTCAGTATTGACAGCGGACTTTATTTTGACCGCTTCACCTCTATCGGTGGCACTGAATTCACCCATACCCTTGAACCCAGAATGAAGTATCTCTACTCCCCCTATAAAGAGGGGCAGGAGATGAACCCGGTGTTTGATACGGCGTTGATGAACTTCAATTATCACTCACTCTGGCGTGACAGCCGTTTCTCCGGTCACGACCGGTTAGGCGATGCCAACCAGCTCTCCCTGGGTCTGACTACCCGGTTGATAGAAGACGATGGCTTTGAGCGGGTTCGCTTTGGCATTGGTCAGATCATCTATTTTGAAGATCGTCAGCTATGGATCAACCCCCTGGCCGGAAGCAAAACCATCTACCCGGAAAATCAGGAAGACTGGGATACCAATCTCAGCGATGATGCAAGACGCCTTTACGAAGACATGCATGAATCTGTTTCTCCACTGGCATCCGAATTCATCTATAACATCAGCAGAACCATGAACATTCGTCAGGATCTGATGTGGAATACCAGCGAGAACGAGCTGGACAGTTACAACTTATACTACCAGTATCTACCGGATAACCGTCGGGTCATCAATGCTGGTTATCGTTATCTTACCCAGGCAGACCGGTACGTAAAAAATGCTGAAAACGGGTTGATTGAAGATCCTTCCAACCCCACCGGCTACCAGACCACTGACAACAATTTAAGCCAGACTGACCTCTCCATCGCATGGCCGGTTACCAATAACTGGTCAGCCATGGGGCGCTGGCAATACGATTTAACCAACAAGCGGAACCTTGAGATCTTGTCCGGAGTCGAATATAACAGTTGCTGTTATCAGGTTCGTGTGCTGTGGCGAAAGTGGGTTGATGATGACGACAACATCGATCACCCCGACAGCAAAAGCGGTGTATTTCTCCAGTTTGTCCTGAGAGGACTCGGGGATTTGACCAGCGGTTCGACGAAAGAGTATCTCACAGGTATTAAAGGTTACGCAGCGGATGAGAAGTAAATGATGAAGGGATTGAAACGCATTGCACTGGCTTCCCTGTGCCTGCTGTCTTTCAGCAGCAGTGCAGTTTGTGCGCAGTCAAATGACGCGGCCCAAACCGCCCAGAAACGCCCTCCCCTGAGCCAGGTTGAACTGGATCGGATCGTTGCCAAAATTGATCAGGACGTGGTTATGCAGAGTGAGTTGAATGCACGTCTTGAAGCCGTGCATCGCCAGCTCTCGTCCAGAAATATCAACCTGCCTCCGGAAGATGTGTTGAAAAAGCAGGTACTGGAACAGCTAATCCTGGAAAACATCCAGATCCAGATGGGCAAGCGCGGAGGCATCCGTATTGATGACTGGGCACTCAATGATGCCATTGCCCGTATCGCCCAGCGCAACCAGATGACGCTGGACGAGTTCAAACAAAACCTGGAAGCGGATGGTCTGTCGTTCAGCCAGGCCCGGGAAGAAATTCGCCGGGAGATGATTCTTAACCGGGTTCGCCAGCGTCAGGTTGCCCAGCGTGTACAAGTCAGCGAACAGGAAATTGATAATTTCCTGAGCTCTCCTGAAGGGCTGGCTCAAATGCAGACCGAATATCGTCTGGCCCATATTCTGATTGCCACACCCGATAATGCGACACCGGACCAGATCCAGAGTGCGGAACGTCACGCTAACGACCTGGCCGGACAGCTTCGCCAGGGGGCAGACTTTCAGGCCATGGCCATTGCCAACTCCAAGGGGCAGAACGCCCTGGAAGGTGGCGACCTTGGCTGGCGAAAAGCGGATCAGCTCCCCACCCTGTTTGCTGAACAGGCGATTAAAATGTCCAAAGGACAAACCTCGGCGCCTATCCGCAGCCCTGCCGGTTTTCATCTCTTCAAATTGATGGATACCCGGGGTAATGAAAAAGTGGTTCAGAACCAGGTTCATGTCCGACATATTCTGATCAAGCCAAATGAAATTCGCAGTAACCTTGAGTCCCAGATGCAGGCGGAGAAACTGTATGAACGGGTTCAGGCGGGTGAAGCATTCAGTGAGCTTGCCAAAGCTTATTCTGACGATACCGCCTCTGCGCTCAATGGCGGTGATATGGGATGGATTTCGCCAGAGGTTCTGGTTCCTGAATTCCAGACCGTGATGAACATTATTCCGGAAAAAGTCGTCAGTGAGCCATTTCGAACCACCTACGGCTGGCATATTCTTGAAGTGCTGGGCAAACGACAGTCTGACATCAGCACCCAGGTTCGCCGCAACCAGGTAAGAGAACTGCTCAGTAACCGCAAGTTTGAAGAAGAACTGCAAGTCTGGCTGCGGGAAATCCGCGATCAGGCCTACGTTGAGATTCAGCTCTGACATGACAGGTACAACGACCTTAACCCAACCTGTTTCCCGGCTGGTGGTCACCGCCGGGGAGCCTGCCGGTATCGGCCCCGACCTTTGCCTGATGCTGGCGACTCAGGGCCATGTTTTTTCAAAACCGGTACAACTGGTGATAGCGGCTGATCCGGAGCTACTGGCACATCGCGCCAAACAGCTCGGCCTTGCCGTTGACCTGCAACGCTTTAACCCGGACATCAGAGAACCTTCCAAAGCAAACACCCTGTTGGTTGCCCCGGTCTCCATGGCTACCACCGCAACGGCCGGATCTGTTAATCCCGCTAACAGTCAATATGTTCTCAATACACTGAAGCTGGCATTGCGTGGATGCCTGGAAGGCCTTTTTGATGGGATGGTGACAGGCCCGGTTCATAAAGAAGTCATCAATAACGCCGGTATTCCCTTCAGTGGTCACACGGAGTTTCTTGCTGAACAGACCCACACTGAGAAAGTGGTGATGATGCTGGCTACCGAGGGCTTGAGAGTGGCCCTGGCAACCACCCATCTACCCCTCTCGCAGGTTTCTTCTGCCATTACCGAACACTCCCTGACTCAGGTTATTGACATTCTTCACCGTGAGTTACGGGATAAGTTTGCCATCAGCACGCCTCATATTCTGGTCTGTGGACTGAATCCTCATGCTGGTGAAGGTGGCCACCTGGGGATGGAAGAGATTGAAACCATTATTCCCGTTCTGCACCATTGCAGAGCGCAGGGGATGAACCTGACCGGCCCCTTACCCGCTGACACACTATTCAATCCAAAGCTACTGCAACAAGCTGATGCTGTGCTGGCGATGTATCATGACCAGGGATTACCGGTACTCAAATACAAAGGCTTTGGACAGGCTGTCAATATCACCCTGGGACTGCCTGTTGTCCGCACCTCTGTCGATCATGGAACCGCCCTTGATCTTGCGGCCACAGGAAACATTGACTCAGGCAGTTTATACACCGCCATTGAAACAGCGTTGGATATGGTTTCAATGAGTGTGACGGGTTGTCGTGCCTCCGCACTCCGTTCGTCCTGAGCTTGTCTCCGAGTAGAAGAGGCCGTTACCGACCTCAACCCTCTCAGACCCGGACGAGCCCAATTAAGGCATCCGGTTCCTCACAGCTATTGGTTCACTAACCGATGCCCATGGTAGTACTGATGCTGGATTCTTAGCGGTGTCAGGGGTAACCGTTTCAGGAACTGGGAGAATTGCTCCCACGGAATATAGCTTGTCCGTGATCGCCGGCCCAGCCACTTATGCCAGATTCTCTGCACACGGTGATGTACTGCTTTCAGGGCTTTGTAGTTTCCCGTTATGCCGAAGTACGCAAAGTGACCCCGTAATTTCTGGTTCAACTCGTCGTACTGTTCCTTCAATGAGTCATGTCTATATTTACGACAGTAGTCATTGAATGACTTCAGCGCTTTGGCTACTCGCCCTTTGCCAGTTTTCCGGAATATTGCAAACCCACCTTTCCGGGTTTTACCCCAGTAATGTGTGAACCCAAGGAAATCAAAGCTGACCGGAAGTCCACGACGCTTATTTTCTTTTCGGCATTGAACCCGAAAGTCGATTCTCTGCGTCTTTTCCGGGTGCAGTGTTAAACCATATACGCCAAAACGCTCAGGCAATACCCTCTCTACTCGTCGACAGTCGTCGGCATTTTGAAACACCATGACAAAGTCATCGGCATAGCGGGTTAGACTACACCTTCCCTGCATTCTTGGCTGTACGGTTTGAATAAACCAGTCATCCAGTACATAGTGCAGGTAGATATTGGCTAACAGTGGTGAAATAACACCACCCTGAGGGGTTCCCATTGTCGGGTAGCAGAGCTGCCCTGACTCAAGTATACCGGCCTTCAGCCATTTATCGATCAGTTTTCGTACCACGCCATCAGACACTCTTCTGGCAAGAAGCAGTCGTAGCTGGCTGTGGTTAATCGTATCGAAATACTTTTGTATATCCACATCCAGCACCCATTGGCCTCCACCCCGCATTATGTGACTACGTAGACTTTGCAAGGCATGGTGCGCTGACCTGCCCTTGCGAAACCCGAACGAGCAGTTATAAAAGTCCTGCTCGTAAATGGGTTCCAATAACATCGCTACCGCTCTCTGGGCAATCTTGTCCTCAGAGGTCGGAATACCCAAAGAACGTTGCTGACCTTTCCCTTTGGGAATATAAACGCGTCGTAAGGCAGGAGCCCGGTAACGACCTGATTTCATACGATCCAGCAGATTGAGGAGGTTAGCCTCCAGCTAGCCATTCATTTAATTAGTGCAAAAATGGCAAAAAGTTGATTATTCTAATGGTCAGTAGACTTCTATCATAACATTTTGTTTTGATTGATAAATTTAGCCACTTTGGAAATGATAAGAAAACCCAGCCCTTTCGATGGCGTACAAAATACAGCTTTTCAATGAAAAAACAGGCTAATTTGTACGTATTTGTACAGAATTACTTTATCTCTATGCACTACCTTATTAAGTCTGAGTCCATTATATCGCTGTAACCGCGGGTGTTTTTATCCAAGTGAAAACTGTTCCTGATTACCACTGATCGTACGTCATGACACAGGGAAAGATAATTTAAGAATATACGTGCAGCTTTTCATTCTTTATGTCTATAACCCGGTAAAGAAATAATAGAACCTCTCCAGTATTACCGGTGGAGCAGGCATCATGACGGCTTGTTCTCCAGATTATCAACTAAATTCGGTTTCATAACCGCTCCGAACAAGCAAAGACCCACATCATCATTCGAAATAATGATATTAATACGTCAACTGACTTTCAATTATCGGTTGATGGCTAACCCGGTTTCCACTGGACGTCTGGCAGTTTGAGAAGTCGATCCGGCATCGGTGCTGTATTGACTGCAGCCCGACCTAGCCTTGAGATCATTGAAGGCATATCAAAACGCCGGTTAAACCGATAGTTGAACTCTGATAGATAACGGCCCAGATGCTTGGGGTCGAGCTTATGGTAAGTACCGGTAATCGCTGTTTTCACGTTTCCCAGCATGGTATTTACCCAGGTGAACAACTCATTCTCCATGGATGCATGCCCACCACCGGTAATGATGGCTGTGTGCTGGCATCCGGCATCTTCAATACCCCGGAAACAGGACAAGCCATCGCTGACGGCCCGGACACCCTTTTTCAGGGCATGTTCTGCCCACTCCTGAATGGTTTTTCGCCGGAAGTTATCAACGGCATTGAACTTCATGTAGATAGGGTGGTTATCAGCATCTGTCTGAACTGCGGCCACGAAGGGGGCTTTGTTCTCTGAGCCTCTGCCCCGGCGGCCTCCGTGGCGCTCTCCGCCCCAATAGGCGTCATCAATCTGAACAAAACCACTCAACTGCCAGCTGTTATCTCTTTCCATCATGACCTGCATGAGTTTGTGTTTCATGCGCAATGCGGCATTGTAGGAAATGCCAAGTTGTCGATGAAGCGTCAGGCAAGAAATCCCCGCTTTATTCTGGGTGACGAGATAGATACCCAGAAACCAGGTAGCTAGAGGCAGCTTTGTTGAGTCAAAGATAGTGTTACTGGTAAGCGAGGTTTGGCAACGGCAGCAATTGCACTGGAATTCAGCTTTCCGGTGAAGCTTGCAGAAACTGCGGGAGCCACACTTCGGGCATTGGAAGCCATCTGGCCAGCGCCAAGAGGACAGCGCGTTCTCACACTGCTCTTCACTGCCGTAATTAGCCAGAAATTGCATAATGCCAAGGCCTTTTTGGAACTGAATGGTGTTTTTACACATCAGTTTTACCTCCAAAACACATGACTATCGACGTTTATTATAGCAGCTGGCTCACGACGTAGGGTCGGTGGTAATCAGGTTATTTTTTGCGTGATTCGATGCTCTTATGTGGGCAATCGCTTGCTTACCAGCGATTTTTGCTTGTTCTCGATCACCGGTATTCTTGAAAGTATCACTGTAAGCCCTATGGTAAGCTCTCCCTTTCTCGGACTGCGGCCAGACTTGCCTGGCAGCTTTTCCTTTATCGGACTGTAAGTAAGCCCTCCATTTCTCAGACTTAGTATAATTCCTATGGTAAGTCTTCAGGTAAGCCTTCCGTTTTTCGGTTTGTGCGTAAGCTTTCTGGTAAGCCTTCCGTTTCTTAGAGTGTGCATAAACTTTCTGGTAAGCCTTCTGATAAGCCTTTCGTCTCCTGGACTGCTCGGGAGTTATTGCGAGCGTGAGGGGTAGAGGTTCGTCAGAACCGGACGATTCAGGTGCAGCAGTTTCTGCAGCTGTAACTTGCGACGGTACGTCATTATTAAACGGGGTAATTATAGCAACAGGACGGTCAACGGGACGTGATGATGGCTGAGAAAAACCAACTAATGAATTAACCGGTGGTAATTTTTGGGCTGTTTGTTGGGGGGTTGTTAAGGTTGAATGACTGAATGTCAAGTCATTATCAACAGGTCCGTTGGAAAAATCACAAGATAAAATTTCATCACTGCCTTCTAGTGAATAAAAATCAGGCATAATCAATTCATCTGTAGTGGTTGGTAAATGAGAAACTGAAAAATCACTAAGCGTTCGTGGAGGATATGATGTTCCCTGATTCATTACTTCCTGATTTAAATATCCACAATGGAGTGAATTAAGCGTTTGCGCAGAATAACCAGCGATACTTGGCTGTGAACAGGAAGTGCCAGTTGGTGCTGCGTATTCTTCTGCAAAGGCCTGCAAACAGGGGTTAGCAGAAACAAAGTCTAAGTTGAGTGTGTCCATTGAACTATTGAATTATTGAACTGTTGAATTACAGCTTAAGACTGCGCCTACATTATAAAAGTTCCTTTCAGAATCAATTTTCTGACAATTTATGTCAACCAATTATGCCAACCAAGCATAAAACTCTCTGTTCCAGAGACACAGCAGGTTGTAACGTTTCCCTATCCAGAGGACAGTAATCAATACCTTTTTAGTAACTGTTCAGCACCCCCACATAAATCTGGAATTTTCTGATTTTTATACCATCCTCTTAAGCACCCCGACTCGCTTTAGAGTTTTAAGAGCACAATAGTTCCGGCGCATAATCTGCTAAAAGCAACCATCCCCAATGACGAAATTCGAGATGGTTGCCATGCTCACTTCAGATCATCAAGTAATCCTCAGGGAGCTCGCTTCATATACAACCTTTCTTGCTGGAGCGCTATCATCAACTGCAGTACCAACGTTCTGCGAACTGCTGTTCGGTTGCATGCTTTCAGCCGACGGCTTTGTTACACAGGCGTTGTTAACAATTGATTTTCATTGTGTGTGGAGCAGCTACCACCACTGGCTATCTCAGGGCAAGTGGCAATGGAAGAACTTGGCACGCCACTTGATCCGTCTGGTCTGCTCCAAAGCTCCTGAGAATCAACCTGTGGTCCTGGGGCTTGATGACTGGGTAATCGAACGGTTTTCCGACAAAGCCCCTGCTTGTCGTACACATCATCAACACAGCAAGAAACGCAATCGGCCGACGTACATCTGGGGGCAGTGTTGGGTTTCCCTGGCCATCATATTTGAGCGGGCTGCAGATGAAGTATTTACCGCCATACCGGTGATCTCATTTCCGACACCAGCTTCAGGTAACACCAGCAAACTGAAAATTGCCGTGGCCATGCTCAGGGTGGTACGCAATGAAGTGAAGGATCGAGTGCTACGCCTGCTAACCGATTGCTGGTATATGAACTGGACACTGATAAAGCCAGCTCTGGAAATGAACATAGAAGTTGTTGGTCAGATACCTTCAAATCGGGCCCTCTATGCTTTGCCGCCAGCACCCACCGTAAAGAAGCGAGGGCGCCCAAAAAAGTACGGCATCAAGATGACGACAGAACAGGTTAAGAAACTGCCGGAAGAAAAAGCAACAGTATGGATGTACGGCAAATTTCGCAAAATACGTTATCGTACCCTGATCTGTCGCGCCAGATTCCTTAAAGGTCGTGAAGTACGCGTCGTCTGGAGTCGCTTTGAAAATGACAAAGGTCTGACCGAAAGCAGAATATTCATCTCGACCAATCCGGAACTTGAGGGACTGGAGGTGCTTCGTGCCTATTCCCGGAGATGGCCGGTAGAGCCAATGTTTCACCAACTCAAACATGCTTTTGGCTGTTGCCATTTATGGCAGCAGAAATTGCGAACACTGCTTCGATGGATGCATTTGAAAATGGCAGGCTATGCATTATTGCAGTTATTAACCGTTTGTAAAAATCAGGCATGTCTGAATATTTCTCGGATACCCTGGAGAAGCCCGGATACAACCACTGCAGGCATGATGAAAATTGCTCTTTCAGGAATTATTCCGAGGTTCTCTATTCGCAAGGGCTGGAACAGATATAAGCAAAAATATGAGTTCAATTTTCGCGATCTGATCGACCAGTTAATACCGGATAATTCAGAAGCAGCATAACTAAAGGCTTTTAGGCAAAAAACGGAAGTAATAACGAACTTGGAAAAACAGTTCACTGATTTAGGCTTGCTTCACTATAAAAAGCTGACCGAATTATCGTTTTATACAGACTCTAAAGTCGAGTTAAGCACCATTTTTCCACAATATTCGCCAGCATGATTCCAGAACTACCCGCAACTATGTCGGCTGAGATTCTCTTGAAAGAGAATGCAGAGCTGCGGATGAGAGTTGCCTGTCTGGAAGAGCGATGTCGAGAATTGGAAGAAAAGGTTGGCAAGAACAGTCAAAACAGTAGCAAGCCGCCATCGTCTGATGGTTATCAAAAACCTTGTAAAAACAGTAATTCTCCAGATCATTCTGACGACCTTTCCGCAGATAAAGGTACCGATCCATCGGATGAAAAACCCAATCCTAAAAGTCTGAGACAGTCTTCTGGTAATAAAGCCGGTGGAAAGAAAGGGCATCAGGGCACTTGTCTTAAACAGGTCGATATCCCTGACTATATTGAGTACCTTCCGGTTAAAGAATGCAATAAATGTCAGGCGTCTCTTCTTGATAGTGAGCCGGTCAAATATATTGAACGACAGGTGTTTGAACCAGGGAGACCGGGTGAATTTGAAGTAACGGCCCATAGAGCTGAAGTAAAAATCTGCACTTGTGGTTGTCGGAATCAGGCTGAATTCCCGGAAGGTGTTACCGCTGCCGCACAATATGGCTCAGCCACACAGGCTATGGCCGTCTATCTTAACCAATACCATTTCCTGCCTTTTAAGCGCGTGTCAGAGTATTTTAATACTCTCTATAAAATGAGTGTAAGTGCAGGCACTGTCGCCAATTTTGTGGCCAGAACCTATGAAAATCTGGCTTCTACTGAAGAGGTTATTCGTGACGCCTTGCGGGAATCGTCTGTTGCCGGAGCCGATGAAACGGGTATGCGGGCCGAGGGCTCTTTGCACTGGCTACACGTTATGCGGGATGAACAATGGACGCTCTACTACTTGTCTGAAAAGCGAGGTCGTGAGGCCATGGACACGATGGGCATACTGCTAACATTTGCAGGCGTTCTGGTTCATGATCATTGGAAATCCTATTTTGCATATGCGGCAACTCACGTACTTTGCAATGCCCATCACCTGAGGGAGCTTTTGGGTGTTGTTGATAGGGACAGCAATCAACTGGCGTTGCGATTGATGAAGCTACTGAGGCTTTCCTGGCATTACTGCAAGGGCTTTAAGACCATAGGTATGCTACAGATGCCAAGTGTTGTCTGTGAACGAATCGAGAAGATTTATGACCGGTTGCTTCAGCGGGCTCTAATGAAAGAAGTCGTCTATATGGAGAAGCAACGAGAGGAGCTTAAGCGCAAGAAAGTCAAGAATACTAAAGCTTACAATCTCTTCAAACGACTCACTGAGTTCAAGGCTGAGACACTGCGCTTCATGTCAGATTTTACCATTCCCTTCGATAACAATGGCAGTGAGCGGGATGTTCGAATGGCCAAGTTAAAGCAGAAAATCTCAGGCTGCTTCAGGAGTGCAGACGGTGGTTCTATGTTTGCACGGATTCGCAGCTATTTGTCGTCTGCCAGAAAACAGGGAATGGACATATATCAATCACTTCATAGAGCTGTTCGGAATTACTGTAATATGCCTTTGCTCAGTGCTGAATAGTTACCCTTTTTATACAGTCTTACCCTCTGATTGCAGATCGTTCAGTCAGGATTAGATAGGTTCAACCGAGATGGGAAAAATCACTCCAGTTTGGCGACTGAGAAGCGGTGGGTGATACTAATGATAATTCTGCTCTTCTTGCATTTGCTGCTGATTCTCCTTTTTTTCTCGCTACTTCTTCAGAAAAGCCTTTTTGTAAGGCTGCTCGATAGGCATTTGATCTTGCATTAATTATGGTTCTGGCATTTTTGCCTTTATCGGATGCTTCGTATTTGGCTTTGGCCTTCTTGCGCTTATTGGATGCTTCGTATTTGGTTCTGGTCTCCTTGCCTTTATCGGATGCTTCGTATTTGGCTTTGGCCTTCTTGCGTTTTTCGGATGCTTCGTATTTGGATCTGGCCTCTTTGCGTTTATCAGATGCTTCGTATTTGGCTCTGGCCTCCTTGTTATTTTGGTCGGCTTGTTGGTATGCCTCGGGGTCCAGTGATAAATCTAATGGCTCGTTTTGATCAGGTTCTTGAGAATATATAACACTGACAGATGCGTTCTTCAAACAGGGGCCGAAGCATGGGTTATAAAAGCTTTCATCAATAAATGATAAGGTATTAACATAATTGCTTGGTACAACAGCTTCAATTGGTAGCCCGAATGCTAAACCATCTGACTGCGGCCTGTTATTTAAATTTGATCTATTACTCGAAATAAGAGCTTCCGGGGAAAGTTGAAATCTTGAATGTGGAGAGAAAATATATGGATCAGACATTGAATTATCGAATTATTGAACCCTGACTTGAGACCACTATCTTTTATGAAAGTTCCTCTCTTCAAGATGACCAATAAAACCATGACATTGATGCTTCCTAATAAAAGGCAGTTTTCTATTATTTTTGATCAGTCTAATGGAGCTTTTGTGGCGACACAGGCGATTTTAGTATTTGCCGTTTTAGAGTATTATGATCCGTAATACCTTCTTACCTTCGTTTTCTGTCTAACCAGTCAGTTTGAAAAGTGTACAGTTGGGACAATGGAGGTTGATTTAAGCTCATTATTTTTTGCTTTATTCGATTCTCTTATAAAAGCGGCAGCTTGTTTACCAGCGCTCCTTGCTTGTTCTCTATCGCCGGTACTCTTTAAAACTTCTTTGTAAGCTTTCTGGTAAGCCTTCTGGTAGGCTTTTCCTTTCTCGGACTGCGCGTAAGACTTCTGGCAAGCCTTCCCTTTTTCAGACTGTGCGTAAGCCTTCTGATAAGCCTTCACCTTCTCAGACTGAGCATAAACCTTCTGGTATGCCTTCTGGTAAGCCTTCCGTTTCTCGGACTGTGCATAAGCCTTCTGATAAGCCTTCCGTTTCTCAGACTTTAGGTAAGTCTTCCGGTATGCCTTCTGGTAAGCCTTCCGTTTCTCAGACTGTTCGTAGGCCTTTCGGGAAGCCTTCCCTTTCTCGGATTGTGCGTAAGCTTTCTGGCAAGCCTTCCCTTTCTCGGACTGCGCCCAGGCTCGTGCGGAAATCTTCCGATTCTCGGATCGAACGTAAGCCTTCCGTTGCCCGGATTGTGCCCCGGCTTGTCCGGAAGCTTTCCGTTTCGCGGGTTGAGCGTAAACCTTATCATGTGGAATGGTCAGGGATTCAACGGGGCCGGAAGCAGATGTTTTATAATCCAGTTCTTTTCCTACAGGAAGTGTATTTCGTTGAAGCAATTTATTATTTAGTTGAGGGGCAATAATAGCAGTCGGCAATGTCGGCTGCTGAAGGAAGTTTTTAGTGGTTTGATGCGTGCGCATAGCACACAGAACATTAGCTACTTCTATAACATCACGGGAGAAGGCCTGACATGATGTGCCAGGTTCTGAAAAAGTGGTATCTTGAAAATAAGAAAGGTGATTGGTATTTGCATCAAAATAAGCAGGATAGATGGATTTATCCATTGAAATATTGAAATATCGAAATATTGAATTCTAGCCTATGACCGTCCTTTCTTATAAAAGTTCCTCTCTGACACAACCCATCCACTATTTATGTCAACCGAACATAAATTTTTGCCGTTTGCCTATCCAGAGGCTAACGAGTAATCTTAAGGTAGACATTAAGCTCCACCCACTGCACAGAAGCCTAATCTTGTACGCCCTGAACAACCATCCCGTGCAGGGTGTTCTCGTTTCGCATTATTTCCCCAGAAGTCCAGTAGCTTTTTAATGCATGAGACCAATGACTTTCCTGCATTCATCAACGATGAAATCACATTACCAAACAGGTGAGTCCCACTTTTCATCACCTTGTGCGTCGAGATTTCCTCAATGCTCCCACTTTCACAGAGGTTCGCCTGTGCAGCATGGGCAAGGTACCTTTTCAACGTCACAACCACAAAGGACATCAGAATCAGGCTAAACACCAGTGTCGCTGATTTGGTGTTAAAACGATGCCACCCTGAATAGGATTTGATCTCTTTGAAAATCAGCTCTATCTGCCACCGTAGACGATAGGCCTGGAGCACATCACTCAAGGTGAACTCCACCCGGTTCAGGTTGGTCACAACGAAAACCCACTTCTGTTTTTTGTCATTCCAGCGGACAACCAAGCGGAATGGCCAGGCTTTGAATCCCGGCCATTCTACATCCAGGTCGAGGCACTGGTCTTTGGGGAAGCCAGACAGTACATCCTTCAGTTTTTGTCCTTTGTAGCGATTGAGATTCTTGCCATCCTCCCGTACCGCGCTGAGTATCGTCGGGTTGATACTCTGAGGTGCCTTGCAGATAAAAGAACCCTCCCTGTCATCAATAGCGGCAAAGAGTTCCAGCTCAAAATAACCGGCATCCATTAGCATCAGGATATAGGCCATGGATGTTGGCAGTGGTGGCAGACAGTCTCTTTCTGAACGGGTATCTTCAGTCAGCTGCACCCGCACCAGGTTGTTGGTGAGAAGATCCATTGTCGTATGAAGCTCGACGGCAGCAGGACTGACCGTTGAGAACCTGCCGGGAAATGCTTCTTTCAGGGCATCATAGACAGCTTGTGACGAACCGTCCTGAATCAGAATGTGCTCAAACTCTGAAAATGGACTGTCTTCATCAAACGCCATGACTTTGCGGGAAAATATTTCCAGACACTGCACCCATAGCCACAGGATAAGAGTAGGCAGCGCGTCCTTTTTAGCTTGATTTGCCCAAGAACGATAAGAGACATTCAGCCCCGTCAACTCGTTAAATTTACGGTGTAGATCCGCCTGGGTATCGCAGTTTCCATCACCAGCGAGGGCATCGATCAGTGAGAGGATAAAATCCAAAGGACGGATATCTCGCTGTCGTATAGTAAAACCAAGCTGTTCCGCCATACTTAGGAGTTCTGACCGGTCGAAACAGGTCAACAGTTTTTTTCAACTAATCTACTATTTGCAGTACTCATCTTGTTCAGCCATTGATAATGGTTTCGAAGCTTTATTGTGGCTGTTCAAGGTGGGTTCTGCCGCCGGAAACGAACCTTTTTTGAGCTTAATGTCTACCCTAAGAACGAGTAATACCTTATTACCCTTTTATTGCTGACTGATAAGTCAGTTTGAAAATGAACAAAACTTGCCAAGGCAGCATAAATAAGCGACCGGAAAAGTCTTGCCATATCAGGAAAAATGAAACAACAAAAAACGGAGGTAGTTGGGAGAGTTCTCTTGTATTTCGGGGCTTTATGCCCCGATTTTAAGATATTGAAACGATATAAGGGCGATCAGGAGGTTCTTTAAACAACCGAGCCCAGCTGGAAGATTGGCAAGTACATTGCAACAATCAGGCCACCAACCAGTACACCCAACACTGACATGATGATGGGCTCCATAAGGCTGGTCAGGCCATCAACCATATTATCCACTTCTTCTTCATAGAAAGTGGCGACTTTATCAAGCATCTCATCCAGAGAGCCTGATTCCTCACCGATCGATACCATCTGTACAGCCATAGCCGGGAATATCCCTGAACTTTTCATGGCAAACTGTAGTTGCTGACCGGTAGATACATCTTCTTTGATCTTCCTGGCAGCATTGGCATAAACTACATTACCGGCAGCACCGGCTACTGAGTCGAGAGCATCCACCAGAGGAACCCCTGCAGCAAAGGTTGTTGACAGGGTCCGGCCAAAGCGGGCAACGGCTGATTTATCCAGTATTTCACCAATAATTGGCAGTTTCAGTACCAGGCGATCCAGAGAGTCTCTGGCTGATTTGGATGTCTTCAGCGTCCGTTTTATCAGGAAGCCGCCAATAACCAAGGTTCCCAGGACGATGTGCCAATAATTCTGGACAATCTCTGATATGTTGATGACGATCTGTGTAAACGCGGGGAGCTCAGCACCAAAGCCCTGAAAAACCTCTTCAAATTGAGGTACTACCTTTACCAGAAGAATGACGGTAACAATGATCGCAATACAGACTACAGCAATTGGGTAGTTCATCGCTTTCTTGATTTTTGCCTTGAGGGCTTCGGTTTTTTCTTTATAGGTAGCGATTCGGTCCAGCAGTGTCTCAAGTGCTCCAGACTGCTCACCGGAGGCAACGAGATTGCAGTACAGGTCGTCAAAATAATCCGGGTGATGTCTAAGGGAATCGGCAAACGTACTGCCTGAGGCTACTTCATTCTTGATCTTGCCAACCAGATCCCTCATGCTCTCTTTTTCAATACCACCGGCCGTGATATCAAAGGCCTGAAGCAGTGGTACCCCTGCCCTCATCATGGTTGCCAACTGGCGGGTGAAAAGGGCTATGTCCATGGGCTTGATCTTGCCGCCGCCGCCAAGCCCGAGGGAAGGGCCTTTTTTGGCAACTTTGGTCGCCAGGATACCCTGTTTTCTGAGTTCAGCCTTGACCAGCGCAGCACTGGAACTCTGCATTTCCCCTTTCGTCTTTTTGCCGGCTTTATCTTTACCCTGCCAGACAAATGTGACTATTTTGGTTGGTTTTGCGGCCATTGTTTGCGCGATCCATAGCTGTTCTGCCTGATGGGCAGATTATAAGTTTACGTTGACCAAGTTTATATCACGGAGATCACAAAAACAGATAATCCCCTGAAATTGAGAACTGATTACTGTTTGTTTCGGTCAAACGCGGTTGGTCATTAATCGACGGTGTGCTTTTAATTGCAGACTTCGGTTCGTTCAAGACTGTCCACATTGATAGCTGTCAGGCTTTTGCCCCAGACGCAGCCAGTGTCAATGGCGTGTATATTGTCATGACCACTGATCCCATCAAGTGCTGCCCAGTGGCCAAAAATGATCTGCTCTTGATAGCATGGGCTTCCTGAAAAACTGAACCAGGGGGCATAGCCTTCTTTGGGAGTAGACCCTTTGCTCTCCAGATCCAGCAAGCCATGGGCATTACAGAAACGCATTTGAGTAAAGTAGGATGCGGTGAGTCTTAGCTTTTTCTTCAGCTTCAGTTCATCATCCCATGGCTGGGGTCTGGTGCTTTTGAAAATCTTTTTTAGCCATTTCACATAGTCATCAGACCGCAGAGCCTGCTCCAGCTCCTGAGCTTGCTTAATGGCCTGTGCAATGGTCCAGACAGGAGGAATGCCGGCATGAACCAGAGTGATCTTGCGCTGGGCGTCATGGTGTAGCATGGGACGAAAGCGAAGCCAGTGCAGCAACTCATCAGCATCAGGCGCTTTCAGCAGTTCAGTCAGGGTATCTTTGTCTTTCTGCTTGCGAATGCCACAGGCCACGGCCAGAAGGTGGAGATCGTGATTCCCGAGAACGGCTATACAGCCATTGCCGAGGCTTTTCAGGTAGCGCACCGTTGCCAGTGATTTTGGGCCGCGATTGACCATATCTCCGGCAACCCAGAGGATATCCTGGTTCGGGTCAAACTTGAGTTGGTCCAACAGGTGACGCAGAGTGTCATAGCAACCCTGAATGTCCCCAACTGCATAAGTGGCCATTGGCTTTTCCTGAGCGGTCCCCGGGAGGCTGTCCGAGAATAGTCTCCTGGTCATGTGGTTGTTAACTTATCTATCGATCAAATAGTCGGCAATTCGGACATAATCGGCAAGGGTCAGTATTTCTGGCCGAGCCGCAGGGTCAATGGCAAGCATTGCCAGCTCTTCTGCCTTGAGGTGCTGCTTGAGCGTATTGCGAATGGTTTTACGACGTTGACTGAAAGCGTCCCGTACCACCTGTTCCAGCTTCCGGATATCTTTGCAGGGGTGGGGCAGCTCATGATACGGGGTCATTCGCACAATGGCGGAGTCGACCTTGGGTGCAGGTTTAAAGGCGCTGGGGCCTACCGTAAACAGGTAATCTACCTTGCAGTAATACTGAGCCATGATACCCAGACGGCCATAATGTTTTTCGCCCGGTGCGCCAGCCAGACGCTGAACCACTTCTTTCTGCAGCATGAAATGCATATCCTGAATCATGCTTGCAAAGCTCAACAGGTGAAATATTAGTGGGGTTGAAATGTTGTAAGGCAGGTTGCCAATGATTCGCAGCGGTCGCTCATCGGTTTTCAGGCTGGCAAAATCAAACGTCAGGGCATCGGCTTCGTGAATATGAAAGTTAGGGTTCAGGCCAAAGCGCAGGAGCAGAGTAGGAATCAGATCCCTGTCCAGCTCGACAACATCCAGCCCACCGGCACGTTCAAGAACGTCGGCGGTCAGGGCTCCCTGGCCGGGTCCAATCTCAACCAGATGCTCACCCTGTTTTGGGTTGATCGACGCCACGATCTCACCGATGACACCATGATCGTGAAGAAAGTTCTGGCCGAAACGTTTGCGGGCCTTATGGTAAGGAACGTCAGTCTGGGGCATGAAGAGTATTGCTCATCCGGGGAGAAACGGTTGATGACCATCAGCCATGATAAATCGATCACATGGATACCGGTCAAACCCGCAATAATAACCCCCGGCTGCCGTTTTTTCCAGAAGCCTAGTACCTGGTTTCAATGAGTTTGACTTGTACAATCTCCGTTCACCCTGAGCGGAGTCGAAGGGTGCTTGGCACGATCTATCAGAGTCCGGAGTTTCCGCCCTTCTCGCGACAGGCTAAGCCTGAGAATGTGGGAGATTCTCTGAACTGAAATCATTCGTTGAAATCCAGTGGGTTCGACTCCCACCCGGTAGAGACTAACCATCAGCCGGAAGTGAGTTTTTGCATAGTCAGGGGTAATCCTGGTTGTGAAGCGTAAACAGCGGGTACTAAAGCCGCGGGATTGAGCTCCGAAATTGACACTTTGTTGGAGGCTTCATTTTGAAGGGTATGGGGTCAGCACTGAAATGTCGAATTGGTGAGACATAATCAGTCCGGCCGGAGTCCGAGTCCGAGTCCGGGGCAAAGGTACAGGATGGATTTCTCAGGAACCTGCGAGATCCAGTGCTGACCTGAGTTAACTGGCCATTGGTTCTATGGCTGAACAGGACCCAGTGTCGTTAGGCTTCGCTTCAGGCCTGATGAGACAAAACATGAAGCAACACTCAGGAGTTCGGAAGCGAATCCATAAGTGACCGGATAGTAGGTACTGGAAGTCTTAGTGTCCCATAGTACTGATGACTACGGGGAACTCCGCTCGGGAGGACCCGGACGAGGAAAGGGGGCACCATAGTTATTGACTCGTTTATGGGAAACACAAGAGGTACATTGAAACCTTATGTTTGTGTCAACGAAACAGAAACGGATAGCCACTCTGGCTAGGAGGCTGTCCGAGAACTAGCTAGTTCTCGTCCAAAAACTCTGCAGCCTATGCGTGCCAAGGCTTAGAGGGAAAAAATCAAGTTTTGTTTTGACGCCTTTTTCAACCAGTTTTCGGGGGCTACAGCGGAGTTGATGTGATTTTCCTGTAAATTCAGAGCACGTCAAATCTCTGTAGGCTACGTGGCCCAAGGGCTATAGTTTTTGGATGGGAACTAGCTAGTTCTCGTCCAAAAACACAACCAATTGAAAACTGTAGATTTTATCCTGAAAAATTAAGTGGAGCCCTACTGCTATCTGGCGACTAAACTTCCCAAGAGCAAGAAACATAAGGGATTGCCAAAAACAGAGGACTCCAAATGCGCAAAAAACGCAACCCGCAGTGTAGTATGGAACTCCATTACGTACCTCATGAAATCTGCTCCCAGCTTTCCGGTATCTCGCAATGGCTTGACGCCCATCCACAGTTCAATGACTGGATTTATGAGGACTTAAGTTCTGGTGATAAACAGAACACTGGGCGGAACGGACTATCAGCAGAATCCGTTCTTCGTGCGGCACTCCTGAAACAGTATTTGAATTGTGATTATGACTACTTGTCGTTTGTTTTGATGGACTCCATGCTCTTTCGAGACTTTTGTCGCCTCGAACCAAACCAGCGCCCCAGTCGCTCCAGTTTGCATGGGCTCATCAGCCTTCTTACTGCATCTACATGGGAACGGATTAATAACTGTCAGCTAATGACCGCTAAAGATCAGGGTATTGAAAAAGGGCGCACTGTGGCTATTGACAGCACAGTCACCGAATCGGATATCAAACCTCCTTGCGACAGTGATCTTTTAGCCAGTTCCGTTAAAGAAATTTGTCGGCTGCTGGAACGGGGACAAACACTGACAGCGACACCGCTTTATGAATATACCCATCACAACCGAGCCGTAAAAGATGCGGCCAGAAAATGCATCTACGCTGGCAAAGAAGAGCGGCATCAGCATTATAAAAAACTGCTGCAGTTGACCCGAAAATCCCGGAAGGTACTTATCGAAGCTACTGTCACGCTAGCAAACGCCCGTCAGCAGGGGCAGTGTCTCCTGGCTGATGATGCCGACAAGTGGCAGGCCGATGTGGATCACCTGTTACCCCTGGTGGATGCAATAGTCTCCCAGACAGAGCGCAGGGTCTTTAAGGGTGAAAAGGTGCCAGCCCAGGAAAAAGTGGTTAGCCTGTATGAACCCCATACGGATATCATCGTAAAAGACAGGCGGCAAGTACAGTATGGCCATAAACTGAACCTGGTTCAGGGAAAAAGTCGATTGATCCTGGACCTGGTTATTGAGGAAGGTAACCCAGCGGATTCGGACCAATTCATTCCGATGATGGAAAGACAAAAAGAAATTTATGGTCGTGTACCTCGCCAGACAAGCGGTGACGGCGGATACGCGTGTCGCGCTAATTTGGAAAAAGCCAAGGCCATGGGAATCAGCGATGTAGCTTTTAATAAGAAGCGCGGACTTGAAGTCGAAGAGATGACTAAAAGTCAGTATGTGTATAAAACGCTCTTTCGCTTCCGGGCAGGTATTGAAGCGGGAATTTCGTGGCTAAAGAGATGTTTTGGGCTATCACGTTGCCACTGCAAGGGTTCTGAGCGTTTTGATTCTCATTGCTGGTTATCGGTGGTCTGTTACAACCTGGTGATTCTGGCCAGACACCCGGCACCATCCTGATAGCCACCTCCACGCTACATGAAAGTACCTTTCCAGCATGGTGGGAGGATGTTTTCTGCCTGCTTTTCGCGTTTTTCTCCAATATCCGTCCCAGATTAGAGAAAAAAAGGGAAGAGTTTTTGCGGCTCTCTGGAATTTCAGGAAATATCAAAACGCACGTACAATCTAATTATGATTGCCTGATGCGTTTTTGGACGAGAACTAGCTATTGAAAAAACGAAAGCTTCAGCATTTTCTTGGCTGATCAAATATTGACCTAAATTTAGCCTGTTTTGGGGTAAAAATTGCGTTTTTTACCCTTTTGCTTGCCTTTATGCTGCCATTTTAAGCCTTTTTGCTTCTTCAAGACGGATTGATCCCGTTGAAACCGATTTGACAATTTTTTTGAAATTATAAGCACTGCAGACCAGTGAAAATTCTCCAGCCACTTTTTCCTTACCCCGGACACTGAACCCTCTGAATCCTGAGTTCTTGATTTGGCCAAAAGGCGGTTCCGCAATCACCTTGCGACGCTCATAAACCGCTTTGGCCTCTTTGGTTTCCATTTTGCGGTTCATCGCCTGGCGTATGGCTTCGTGGCGGTCTGTGCGAATCACTTTCCCCGGGTCTTTGTTGTCACCACTGCACCTTTTACGTAACGGGCAATCCCGGCAGATATCTTTACTGACGCGGTAGCTTTTGTGTTTTGCTTTGCTAGCCGTGTTATAAATCAGCTTCTCACCGGCAGGGCAGGTAAAGCTGTCGTCTGCTTCATGGTAAATAAAATCCGCTTTGACAAACTTTCTGTCAGAGTCTTCCAGTCCCTCTGTTGCAGGCTTCTCCTGTCGATCCGTAGCCATGTAAGCGTCAATGTTCGCATCATCAAACGCTTGCAGGTTGGGCCCTGAGTAATAGCCATTATCCTCACTCATTTTGCCAATGGACGCGTTATCTGTTGCTTCTGCAATGGCTTCAAGTGCAGGCTTTACTTCCTGCTTGTCATTGGCATGCTGGCTGATGTGCTGGCCAACAATGATACCATTATCGCTGTCGACGCTGATCTGGGCGTTATAACTGTACTGATAGCCACTGCCTTTTTTACCCATGATCCTGGCATCATGATCAGCAAAGCTGATTTGCTTTTTGTCGTCTATCGGCTTATCGGGATTCAGGGCCTGTTCCCGTTCTTCAAGCGCTTTTTTGGCCTCCTGGATTTTCTCTAACCGTTCCTGCTTGAATTGCAAGTCTTCAGGAATGCTGTAGCCAGTCTCCTGCTGATAAGCATCGTCCTCTTCACTGTCACTGGTTTCGGCTTTTTAATCAGGGCCTCAACTTCAGCCATTAATTCAGCTTCTTTGGCCTTAAGTCGTGCGTAGCTCATGGCCTTATGCTTTGATGAGTCGGCTTTGAATTTGGAACCATCAAGAGCGATGTGGCCCAGCGAGGCCATCTGTAGTTCCCGGGCGAGCAGCACGCTCTGTTTGAAACTGCTTTTAAAAAAGGTGGCCTGGTTTTTACGAAAGTCACTGAGCACCCGGAAATTTGGGCAGTGCTGTTTGGCGATATACATGAAAGCCAAGTCCTGATTGCAGCGCCGTTCAATCTCCCTGGAGCTGAACACACCATGGCTATAGGCATAGATCAGGATCGATATAATCAGTCGTGGGTGGTAGGCATTCTGGCCAAGATGGTGATACTGCTTTTCCACTTCAGAGGTGTCGATATGCTTGAAGATATCTTCAAAAACGAAGCAATCATGATCTGGTGGCAGCAGGTCGAAGATGTTCGATGGGAACATCAGGTGCTGGTCAAAATCAGCAGGGTTATCTTTGAATTTGATTGATGACATCCGTTTCGGCAACAACAAAGTGGGCAGAAGATGCCTGATTATACTTAATCAGGCTATTCTCGGACAGCCTCCTAGGGACAATCCAGCCATGGCGTTTACTTCGCTCAATCATTACATGGACTACAACTGGCTTTTACAGGCTTATCAACTGACCCGTAAGGACGGTGCTACAGGTATTGACGGTCAAACGGCCAAGATGTATGAGAGACAGCTGGAGGCTCTAGCCATTCATTTAATTAGTGCAAAAGCAAAATCTAATATACCCTGCAAGACTGAAATCAAAGGGATTTCCAGTCAGACAGGGTGTTGTTCAGTGCCTAAGAATTCTTTTGCGTATAATTTACCAAGGGTTGCGCTCCCGGAATCAGACCTACAAGTCAACTGTTGTACTAATCCGGTTTGCTCTAATTTTCTTCAGCCTACAGTAATCCCCGATCCAGAAAAAAGCAGACGTAACACCTCAGATAGCTATCGAATATCCGGGCCGCAGAAAAATCGGGTGCTTACTTGCAAAGTATGCGGCACGAGCACCACTGTGGTGTCTAACCTTGCTGCTTGGGGAGAATATCGACGAATCAAAGACGAACTGGACAGGCCGGGAAGAACTTTCTGCCCAATAGAAGCATGTGAAAACCACCATTTTGCATTTCAAACGAACCCCGAAAGATATTATCGTCGGGGAGCATCTGAACAGGGGCGCCAGCGGTTAAGTTGCAAAATCTGCGGGAAGTCCATCACTGTATCGGACCACAGTCGCAGGGAGTCCCGAACCAATACATACAAAGATTTGGGGATCTTCAGACTTCTCATTAATCAATCTCATATTCAGGCCATTGCCCGTATTAATGACATTACTCCACAAGGCGTGTACCACGCTATTGACCGGATTTATGAGCAGTGTCGGATGTTCACCGCACATCGCGAGAGACAATTAAAAAACGCCATTAGAGGGAAAAAACTCAATGTGGCGGCTGACCAGCAGCTGTACACAGTAAATTGGTCAAATCGAAAAGACCGACGTTTGACGATTATTCCAGCAACCACATCCGTGGACAACAGAAGCAGGTACTGCTTCGCGATGAATCTAAGCTTTGACAGTCGGGTGAAACAGGAAGAAATTGAACAGCTGGCTACAGAATGCGGCGATCAAGAAAAACCAAAGTGGGCTCGTGAGTATGCCCAGTACTGGCTACAAATAGATTATGACGAGGCCAGATTAGCAGCCGTTCGCCGTAGCGCAGCAAAACATCAAAGGCATTCCGGACAAGAAGCGGATGAGCCTTTTGCTGGTGAGGATATGACTTCTGATCAAAAACTGCCTGATAATGGCGTGCAGGTGCATAACCAGTATACGTTAATTGGCCATTTTCTTTACTTGAAGGATCTGTTTAAAGAGGCCAAGTTTATTCAATTTAGCCTGGATCGAGATGTCGGCATCAAACGAGCATTGGTTTCAGCCTTTGGCGACCGAATGCTGAAAGGCGATGTAATTGGATTTTTTGTGAAAATAAAGAAGGGTCTGGGTAATGATACGCGGCTTAATCTTGTGGCCGAAGCCGCACAGTTGCTCTACGATCTGGCTGGCTCTGACGATCCTCTTGGGCCGGAAGCAGCCTACAAAATTAAAGCGGCACACTTGGAAACTCTAATGGCTGATGACCTGACAATGTGGCTCGACAGTCCTTTTCATGAGATAACTCAGCCCTTTAAGTCCTCCCGGCTTATTGAAATACCCAAACCGCCCAGCAGAAAAAAATTGGCATGGCTGCACCTTTTTAGCTCTCTGCTGGCTGTAGATAGTTTGTTCAATGCTACGCGTCGCTCAGTGTCGTATTTAGAGAGGCCTATCTCAAAAGAGACCAATGAGGGCCGGGCATGGACTGGTAAAGCACCATACAATAGTGGCATGATCGAAAAACTGCTCGTCATCCACCGCACCTATTACAACTTTATCAAGCGTGGCAATGATAAAAAAAACCAGCCATGCGAATTGGTATTGCAAATGCGCCTTTGAAGGTAGAAGACGTCATGTATTTTAAACCTTTCGGCAGGTGATCTGCTTTTTCTCAGGCGTGACTATTTGCAGTACTCGCTATGTAGAAACTCAATTAGTCGGGCAGCTTCAGGACTGGCCAGCGAGTAATAAATGGTCTGAGAATCCCTGCGGGTATGCACCAATCCATCCTTCCGTAATTTGGCCAAATGCTGGGACAGTGCAGACTGGCTCAAGTCAAAACGCTCCCAGAGTTCGGTAACTGATAATTCACCCTGCCCAAGGTGACAGAGGATCAATAGGCGACTTTCGTTGCTGATGGCTTTTAGCAGGGGCATGACGTTGTGCATTTTCTTACGCATGGTTTTTATATCAACGCCAACAGGGGCAAGCTTTTTTTTAGCCATCCAACTCTCCACAAACATTTCTTATTTTAAGGTGCTCAAGCTATGACTTCTGACGTTTATTGTCCAGTTATGTCATATTTTCATCAACTATATAAGAATGTTGTAAATAAATAAAATCTAATATAGCATCTGCTCAATTATAATAACCTTATATAAGAATCATGATAAAAAACGCTGCCCTACGGTTTGCTCTTGAGCATCCTCGAAAAGTCTACGGCTTGATGCTGACATTAGTTTTAATGTGCACAGCCATGATCCCATTTCTCACCATTGATACTGATCCGGAAAATATGCTGGTGTCAGATGACCCAGCCCGCGTATTCCACAACGAAGTAAAACAACAATTCGCCATGCGGGACATGATTGTGGTAGGTGCGGTGAGTGAAACCAGCATCTATACACCATCGTCGCTAAAGGCATTAAACCAGCTATCTGAGCAGATTCTTGCACTTGATGGTGTTGTACGTCAGGACCTGATGAGTCTGAATACCGTTGATAATATCTTTCAGGAATCACCGGGCACCATCCGGTTTGAATGGTTAATGAAAGAAGCCCCTGGCACTCAGCAGGCTGCAGAGGGTATTCGTCTGGCGATTGAGCGGTTGCCGATGCTCAATAACACGGTTGTATCCGGCGACGGTAAAGCGGCGGCTATTTATGTTCCTCTGACATCCAAGGACATCAGCTATTCAACGGCAGAAGCTATTCGAGCCATTGCAGATGGGCTTGAAAGTAATGACCGCTCTTAAGGTAGACATTAAGCTCCACCCACTGCACAGAAGCCTAATCTTGTACGCCCTGAACAACCATCCCGTGCAGGGTGTTCTCGTTTCGCATTATTTCCCCAGAAGTCCAGTAGCTTTTTAATGCATGAGACCAATGACTTTCCTGCATTCATCAACGATGAAATCACATTACCAAACAGGTGAGTCCCACTTTTCATCACCTTGTGCGTCGAGATTTCCTCAATGCTCCCACTTTCACAGAGGTTCGCCTGTGCAGCATGGGCAAGGTACCTTTTCAACGTCACAACCACAAAGGACATCAGAATCAGGCTAAACACCAGTGTCGCTGATTTGGTGTTAAAACGATGCCACCCTGAATAGGATTTGATCTCTTTGAAAATCAGCTCTATCTGCCACCGTAGACGATAGGCCTGGAGCACATCACTCAAGGTGAACTCCACCCGGTTCAGGTTGGTCACAACGAAAACCCACTTCTGTTTTTTGTCATTCCAGCGGACAACCAAGCGGAATGGCCAGGCTTTGAATCCCGGCCATTCTACATCCAGGTCGAGGCACTGGTCTTTGGGGAAGCCAGACAGTACATCCTTCAGTTTTTGTCCTTTGTAGCGATTGAGATTCTTGCCATCCTCCCGTACCGCGCTGAGTATCGTCGGGTTGATACTCTGAGGTGCCTTGCAGATAAAAGAACCCTCCCTGTCATCAATAGCGGCAAAGAGTTCCAGCTCAAAATAACCGGCATCCATTAGCATCAGGATATAGGCCATGGATGTTGGCAGTGGTGGCAGACAGTCTCTTTCTGAACGGGTATCTTCAGTCAGCTGCACCCGCACCAGGTTGTTGGTGAGAAGATCCATTGTCGTATGAAGCTCGACGGCAGCAGGACTGACCGTTGAGAACCTGCCGGGAAATGCTTCTTTCAGGGCATCATAGACAGCTTGTGACGAACCGTCCTGAATCAGAATGTGCTCAAACTCTGAAAATGGACTGTCTTCATCAAACGCCATGACTTTGCGGGAAAATATTTCCAGACACTGCACCCATAGCCACAGGATAAGAGTAGGCAGCGCGTCCTTTTTAGCTTGATTTGCCCAAGAACGATAAGAGACATTCAGCCCCGTCAACTCGTTAAATTTACGGTGTAGATCCGCCTGGGTATCGCAGTTTCCATCACCAGCGAGGGCATCGATCAGTGAGAGGATAAAATCCAAAGGACGGATATCTCGCTGTCGTATAGTAAAACCAAGCTGTTCCGCCATACTTAGGAGTTCTGACCGGTCGAAACAGGTCAACAGTTTTTTTCAACTAATCTACTATTTGCAGTACTCATCTTGTTCAGCCATTGATAATGGTTTCGAAGCTTTATTGTGGCTGTTCAAGGTGGGTTCTGCCGCCGGAAACGAACCTTTTTTGAGCTTAATGTCTACCCTAAGAATGACCGCTATCTGATTACCGGCCTGCCAGTGGCGGAAGATCAGTTTGGCATCGAGATGTTTATTCAGATGGGCATTTCTGCACCACTGGCGGGATTGGCCATATTCCTGCTTATGTGGTGGTTTTTCCGTAGTATTCCCCTGGTCATTGCTCCCATGATCGTTGCCATGTCGACGGTTCTGATCGTTATGGGATTACTGATCGGGATGGGTTTTACCGTGCATATCATGTCGTCCATGATCGCTATTTTCCTGATGCCTATTGCGGTGGTGGACTCCACTCATATTTTGTCGGAATTCGCCGATCGCTTTCGTCCTGGAGAAAAGCCAAAGGCGGTAATTAAGCAGGTGGTAGGTCATCTGTTTACACCGATGTTATACACCTCCATCACATCTGCCGTTGGCTTTCTGTCGTTAATGTTAACTCCAATCCCACCCGTTCAGATTTTTGGAGCTTTCATTGGTTTTGGTATTTTTCTGGCATTCCTGCTGACCATCCTGTTTATTCCAGCCTATGTCTCCAGAATGAAACCGGATGCACTGGCTTCCATGCAAGCGGCCCTGCACCGCTCAGAGGACGGTGGGCGTATACAGCGTTGGCTACCGAAGTTGGGCAATCTGGCCGTTGGGCGATCCCGTTGGGTGCTGATCTCATTTCTGGTTCTGTTTGCAGTGAGCGTACAGGGCATTACCAAAATTCAGATCAACGACAACCCGGTTAACTGGTTCAAAGCCAATCATGAGATCCGTGTTGCCGACCGGATACTCAATGACCACTTTGCTGGCACGTACGACGCATGGCTTGTGTTGGAACCCAGTGAAGATCAGGCACCTCAGACGCAATTCGCTACTTCTTTCAACCAGATCGCTCAAGAAGCCAAAGCCGATGGTATTGAGTTACCCGCTTTTATAATGTCTGAAAGTAATGATTTTTCAGCAGCGCTTTCCGACTTGTTGATTGATCTTGATGACCGCCTCTTTGAAGCGAGTGCTCGGGAAGCTCTCTGGCTTGAACGACAGCTTTCCTTAACGGAGCAGACGCAACTATCACTGAAGTCCTTTCAGTCACCGGCTGTGTTGAATTGGATGACAGGTCTACAGAACGCACTGGTCGACAGCGGCCTGGTTGGCAAGGTTAATGGCTTACCCGACATCGTTAAAACCGTTAACCGGGAACTGCAAAG
Organism: Endozoicomonas sp. SCSIO W0465; assembly: GCF_023716865.1. NCBI lineage: Bacteria > Pseudomonadati > Pseudomonadota > Gammaproteobacteria > Oceanospirillales > Endozoicomonadaceae > Endozoicomonas > Endozoicomonas sp. SCSIO W0465. Next base: position 5,913,258 of record NZ_CP092417.1, on the reverse strand, counting down.
TGGCGAACCTGATGATTTTGTCATCCCTGATACATCAGCGGGCGTTGCCCAGACATTGCTACAGTACCAATCCTCTCATCGTCCACAAGACCTCTGGCATTTTGTCACCCCGGACTATCGCCGCAGTCTGATGTGGCTGCAGCTGACCAGTGGTGATAATCAGCATATGTCGCAGGTTGTGGACTTTGTGCAGCAGTACATTGCTAACAATCCGCTACCAGACGGGTTGAATTATGGCTGGGCAGGCAAAGCCTATCTGAACATTGTCTGGCAGGAAGCCATGGTGAACGGAATGCTGGACAGTCTGTTGTCGTCCTTTGCTGTGGTCTTTGTCATGATGGTCGTGCTTTTCCGATCTATTAAATACGGCATTCTGGCCATACTTCCGTTGACGTTTACTATCACCTTTATTTACGGGCTGATTGGTTGGCTGGGCAAAGATTATGACATGCCTATTGCGGTACTCTCCGCTCTGACCCTGGGGCTGTCCGTAGACTTTGCAATTCACTTCCTGGAGCGCTGCCGGGAGATTTATAAAGAGACCGGCTCTGTCACAGAAACACTGTCCGAAATGTTTCAGGAGCCCGGCCGAGCCATTACGCGCAACGCCATTGTGATTGCCGCCGGTTTCACACCGCTGCTGTTTGCACCGCTGGTGCCGTACATTACGGTGGGCGTATTCCTCGCCAGTATTATGGCGGCATCGGCACTGGTAACACTCCTGCTGTTACCCGCCTTGCTAAAAACCGGTCATGTTTTTCTATTCAATAAACCGGTAAAAGGAACTCCGAACAACGCTGAGAAACGCGAGGTTCTCTCATGAAAAATGCGATCAATAACATCAAGAAAGCACTGATTGGAGCCACCTGTGCAGCAATATTGGCTATGAGTGCATTCCCCGTCATGGCTTCAACTGCTTTAACTGATGCTAACGAGATTGTACGGCAGGCGAACCTGGTTTCGTTTTATGCCGGTAACGACGGCCGGGCTGAAGCACGAATGAAAATTACGGACAATCAGGGCAGGCAACAGCTGCGTCAGTTCACCATTTTGCGACTGAATCAGGAGCGTGGCGGTCGCCAGGATATGATGGTGTTTTTCAGTCGCCCCAGTGATGTCAGTGGCACGGTATTTCGTGTGGTGCGCCAGCCGGGAGCCGACGATGATCGCTGGCTTTACCTTCCAGCCCTTGATCTGGTGAAACGTATTTCATCCGGTGATCAGCGAACTTCCTTTGTTGGTTCTGATTTTTTCTATGAGGATGTTTCCGGTCGTGACCCTCAGGCAGATATCCATCAGTTAAAAGAGACGACAGCAAACCAGTACGTTTTGCACAGCCAGCCAAAAGATGCTGGTGCCGTTGAGTTTGCTCATTACATTAGCTGGATCGACCGAAGTACATTGTTGCCCATGAAAGTGGAGTACACCAATCAGCAGGGTAGCGTCTATCGTCGCATGGAAGTGGACAAGATAGAGGACATGCAGGGCTTTCCGACTGTGCTGCAGGCGACCATCAGCGATCTGGAACGTGGCAGCACCACTGTTATGCAAATGCGAGGCATACGATATGACCTTGGACTGCCCGCAACTATTTTCAGCGAACGCAGCCTGCGCACACCGCCAACCCGCTGGCTAAGGGGTAAATAATCATGAGGCGCCACTGGTCCGGATTATATATTCCCTTGTTGGCTGCAATATTGGCAATCTCGCCTGTGCAGGCGACGGATGAATGGTCTGACGATGGTTGGGATGATGATAGCTGGGGAGGCGAGTGGCAAGAAGCACCACCTTCTCCATGGGTATTCAGAGGCTTTGCAGAAGCCGGTTATGGTCGTCGAACCGGGGACGACCCAGCGACTAATCAATCATCAACCTTAAGTGAAATACGCGGTCGACTGTCGTTAGATTACGTCGCCGATAATTGGCGACTGGATATGCAGACTGAAACACTTTTCGATGACGTGGCGAATGATACAGAGTGGACCATTCGGGAAATGGCGCTGTCCTTTAGCCCTTTGGATCAGCTGGATATTAAAGCCGGTCGGCAGGTTGTTACCTGGGGCATCGGGGATTACTTGTTCTTGAATGATCTTTTTCCAAAAGATTGGCAATCATTTTTTTCAGGTCGTGATGATGAGTATCTCAAAGCCCCCTCTGACAGTCTCAAGGCCAGTTTGTTTGCCGAGTATTTTAGCTTTGACCTGGTGTGGACACCTGAGTTTGAGCCAGACAACAGCCTGACCGGAGAGCGTTTCTCTTTCTTCTCGCCCGGTGCAGGAACGACTGTAGCTCCTGATCCGATACTCAATCCTGATGAGCCAACAGGCAGCACACTCTCAACCCGACTGGCAACCAACCATAAAGGGGTAGAGTATGCGCTCTACGGTTACTCAGGTTACTGGCCAACACCACAGGGAATAAGCAATCAGGGGCAAATGTTTTATCCCGGATTGAACGGCTGGGGAGGCAGCGTTCGGATGCCTGTCTCCAGCGGGCTGTTTAATGCCGAATTCTCCTGGTATGACAGTGAAGATGATCGTGATGGTACCGATCCCAATATTCCGAATTCGCAGCTGCGAGGGCTGTTGGGATATGAACGGGAAATGGCTAACAACTTAACGGCAGCGGTTCAGTATTATCTGGAGTGGACTGCCGATTATGACTCACAACAGTTAAATGCCGCCTCTCCTGAGTATTCTCAGGATGAATACCGCCAACTGCTCACCCTTAGACTGACGTGGTTGACGATGCAACAGAAGCTGAACTGGTCACTGTTTTCATTCTGGTCGCCCAGTGATGAGGATGCTTATATACGACCCAGTGTGACATACCGGGTTAACGACCAATGGACCGTAGCCACCGGAGCTAATCTTTTTTGTGGCAACCGTGAATACAGTTTTTTTGGTCAGCATGAAAACAACAGTAATGCCTGGGTCAGAGCCCTGTCTCTTGATCACAAATAGCTACCTTGTTCTATCATTTCTCACTGATAAAACAGGTCATGCTTCCACTTTCTCCTAAACCATGGTCAGAACTAACTTTTGGATGTGCTGATTTGGGCGATACTCGACGTACAAAACGACTTGTCAAAGTTGCTGCCGAGCTTTCAGCTCATACCGGTAATTCTTTGTCATCTTCATGCGAAGGTTATACCGCACTGGTAACTGGAGCTTACCGGCTGATTGAGAATGAGGCCGTAAAGCCTGAAGCAATAGCTGAGGCAGGCTTTCAGGCAACTGCCAAAATAGCGAGACAGTCTCGCCTACTTCTGGCTCTCGAAGATACAACAACCCTGGGTTATAAACATGCTGTCAGATCCGAGCTTGGTGATCTTGGAGGTCCTGAAGGCTCTAAAACCAGAGGATTCCACGTCCACTCTGTCTTCTTGGTTGATGCGGATACAGAGCGAAGCATTGGGCTTATTGATCAAGAACGATGGGTTAGAGAGGACGTTCAGCGGGGGAAAAAGAACCAACGTCGTCAGCTACCTTACGAGGGAAAGGAAAGCTTTAAGTGGCAAAGAGCCTCTGAAAACACAGAACAAAGGATGGGGGGTAAAATGCCTGACATCATCAGTGTTTGCGACCGGGAGGCGGATATATACGAATATATGCACTACAAACTGGATAACCGACAGCGGTTTGTTGTAAGAGCTACACAAAACAGAATCCTGGTGGATGGCGAACTCTTATTATTTGATTCCTTAGCTCAGACTGAAGTGTTGGGGAAATATACGATAGTGGTTCCTCAAAAAGGAGGTAGAAAGAAGCGAAAGGCAACGCTGCAGGTCAAAAAAAGAAGATGACAATACAGGCGCCGCAAAGGCCAGGCGGCAGGCCGGAACCGGTAACTATGAATATTGTGTCGGCTGAAGAGATTGGCAATGACTCCGAAGACCGTTTGCACTGGGTACTATTGACAACTGAAGATATTGAAACATTCGAAGACTGTCGCTCTATCATTCGATTTTACGAGCTCCGATGACGAATAGAAGAGTTCCATAAGGCTTGGAAATCGGGAGCAGGAGTAGAAAGGCTTCGTCTGCAATCTCCGGATAACATTGAACGACTTGCGGTCATATTAATGTTTGTCGCTGTCAGACTAATGCAAATCCGTGAAGCATTAATGTTACCGAATGACAGGCAGCACAAAGACAGAAAGCTTTGGAGTGAAAAAACACTCGCGAATGAGGTGGTCAGTGATGATGAATGGCAGGTTCTCTGGCTAACCTATGAAAAAAAAGCGTTGCCCGATAAGCCGCCAACAGTCACTTGGCTGCTTCAAACGATTGCTCGGCTTGGTGGTTGGGGTGATTCAAAGCATACAGGGCAGCCCGGCTGGTTAGTGGTATGGGAAGGCTGGGCGAAATTGCAGGATCGGGTAAAAACCTGGCAGATAGCCCGGCAGTTCAGCGCTGGAGAGATGTGATCAAGAGTCAGGTCAGAGCCAGGTTCAGTTTTTGATATCAATAGTCAACAAAAATAACACAACAGGAGAACAACAATGACGGTCGAAAGAGCGGTTTATTCCTTTGCCGGATTTATGGTGCTGCTATCTCTGGCACTGACACACTGGGTGCATCCGGGTTTTGTCTGGTTCACCGTATTTATCGGTGCTAACTTGTTCCAGTTTGGTTTCAGCGGCTTTTGTCCTGCAGCCATGGTATTCAAAAAACTTGGGCTGAAAACCGAACGCCAATGTGCCGGACAAGTCTGATTCATGCCCGCTGCCTTGCAGATCTGTGTGGGGCATCTCTATGCTTTCAATCTCTGTTTCCAAATAAAATGTGAGCTGCCGCCTAACCGTTATTCTATCTGGGTAGCTATCAGTTTATTGTTCATGCCCCCGCGCTACCGATCCAGCATAACTGTTTTCGAAAAGTATAATCCCCGTAGAAGTAGGCTATGTGATGAGTCAAACAGTTTCCTGATTACCACCGACCCTACGTCGTGAGCCAGCTGCTATAATAAACGTCGATAGTCATGTGTTTTGGAGGTAAAACTGATGTGTAAAAACACCATTCAGTTCCAAAAAGGCCTTGGCATTATGCAATTTCTGGCTAATTACGGCAGTGAAGAGCAGTGTGAGAACGCGCTGTCCTCTTGGCGCTGGCCAGATGGCTTCCAATGCCCGAAGTGTGGCTCCCGCAGTTTCTGCAAGCTTCACCGGAAAGCTGAATTCCAGTGCAATTGCTGCCGTTGCCAAACCTCGCTTACCAGTAACACTATCTTTGACTCAACAAAGCTGCCTCTAGCTACCTGGTTTCTGGGTATCTATCTCGTCACCCAGAATAAAGCGGGGATTTCTTGCCTGACGCTTCATCGACAACTTGGCATTTCCTACAATGCCGCATTGCGCATGAAACACAAACTCATGCAGGTCATGATGGAAAGAGATAACAGCTGGCAGTTGAGTGGTTTTGTTCAGATTGATGACGCCTATTGGGGCGGAGAGCGCCACAGAGGCCGCCGGGGCAGAGGCTCAGAGAACAAAGCCCCCTTCGTGGCCGCAGTTCAGACAGATGCTGATAACCACCCTATCTACATGAAGTTCAATGCCGTTGATAACTTCCGGCGAAAAACCATTCAGGAGTGGGCAGAACATGCCCTGAAAAAGGGTGTCCGGGCCGTCAGCGATGGCTTGTCCTGTTTCCGGGGTATTGAAGATGCCGGATGCCAGCACACAGCCATCATTACCGGTGGTGGGCATGCATCCATGGAGAATGAGTTGTTCACCTGGGTAAATACCATGCTGGGAAACGTGAAAACAGCGATTACCGGTACTTACCATAAGCTCGACCCCAAGCATCTGGGCCGTTATCTATCAGAGTTCAACTATCGGTTTAACCGGCGTTTTGATATGCCTTCAATGATCTCAAGGCTAGGTCGGGCTGCAGTCAATACAGCACCGATGCCGGATCGACTTCTCAAACTGCCAGACGTCCAGTGGAAACCGGGTTAGCCATCAACCGATAATTGAAAGTCAGTTGACGTATTAATATCATTATTTCGAATGATGATGTGGGTCTTTGCTTGTTCGGAGCGGTTATGAAACCGAATTTAGTTGATAATCTGGAGAACAAGCCGTCATGATGCCTGCTCCACCGGTAATACTGGAGAGGTTCTATTATTTCTTTACCGGGTTATAGACATAAAGAATGAAAAGCTGCACGTATATTCTTAAATTATCTTTCCCTGTGTCATGACGTACGATCAGTGGTAATCAGGTTTACTTTTGATGCTCTGTATATTATTGCCAGCAGTGAATAGTCCGGCGAGCTGACCACCATGCTGGCCAGGGTCGCCGATAATCAGGACCGCTGATTGTTTTGATGGCCGGTGCGGTGCTGATTATCGTGATGGCGATTCTGACACTGATGCTGGATCTGAATTCGTTGATGGGAGGCGGTGCTGTTGGCTGAGATCCTTCTCTTGCCAGATGGTGTAAGATGGCTGTAAGGGCAACCTCACCGGTTACCCGGTTTTCACAAATAGAATGATGGTTATTGAGTCAGAGAGTTTGACAGCTCTTTCCAGTACCAGCCTGGTGTTAAGTCATTCTGAGCACAACCGCTGTTTCCACCATTATTTTGATTCCCCCTGGTGGCCACGGTTCCGTCCTTTCTGAGGGCTGCAAAAGCACTGGCGATAATAAAAATTGTCATGGCCGGTTTATTCAGGATTACTTAACTCAAGCTACGCTGCAGACAATCTTTTCAGTTGCCGTAAACGTAACTATTCAGCACTGAGCAAAGGCATATTACAGTAATTCCGAACAGCTCTATGAAGTGATTGATATATGTCCATTCCCTGTTTTCTGGCAGACGACAAATAGCTGCGAATCCGTGCAAACATAGAACCACCGTCTGCACTCCTGAAGCAGCCTGAGATTTTCTGCTTTAACTTGGCCATTCGAACATCCCGCTCACTGCCATTGTTATCGAAGGGAATGGTAAAATCTGACATGAAGCGCAGTGTCTCAGCCTTGAACTCAGTGAGTCGTTTGAAGAGATTGTAAGCTTTAGTATTCTTGTAACTATTCAGCACTGAGCAAAGGCATATTACAGTAATTCCGAACAGCTCTATGAAGTGATTGATATATGTCCATTCCCTGTTTTCTGGCAGACGACAAATAGCTGCGAATCCGTGCAAACATAGAACCACCGTCTGCACTCCTGAAGCAGCCTGAGATTTTCTGCTTTAACTTGGCCATTCGAACATCCCGCTCACTGCCATTGTTATCGAAGGGAATGGTAAAATCTGACATGAAGCGCAGTGTCTCAGCCTTGAACTCAGTGAGTCGTTTGAAGAGATTGTAAGCTTTAGTATTCTTGACTTTCTTGCGCTTAAGCTCCTCTCGTTGCTTCTCCATATAGACGACTTCTTTCATTAGAGCCCGCTGAAGCAACCGGTCATAAATCTTCTCGATTCGTTCACAGACAACACTTGGCATCTGTAGCATACCTATGGTCTTAAAGCCCTTGCAGTAATGCCAGGAAAGCCTCAGTAGCTTCATCAATCGCAACGCCAGTTGATTGCTGTCCCTATCAACAACACCCAAAAGCTCCCTCAGGTGATGGGCATTGCAAAGTACGTGAGTTGCCGCATATGCAAAATAGGATTTCCAATGATCATGAACCAGAACGCCTGCAAATGTTAGCAGTATGCCCATCGTGTCCATGGCCTCACGACCTCGCTTTTCAGACAAGTAGTAGAGCGTCCATTGTTCATCCCGCATAACGTGTAGCCAGTGCAAAGAGCCCTCGGCCCGCATACCCGTTTCATCGGCTCCGGCAACAGACGATTCCCGCAAGGCGTCACGAATAACCTCTTCAGTAGAAGCCAGATTTTCATAGGTTCTGGCCACAAAATTGGCGACAGTGCCTGCACTTACACTCATTTTATAGAGAGTATTAAAATACTCTGACACGCGCTTAAAAGGCAGGAAATGGTATTGGTTAAGATAGACGGCCATAGCCTGTGTGGCTGAGCCATATTGTGCGGCAGCGGTAACACCTTCCGGGAATTCAGCCTGATTCCGACAACCACAAGTGCAGATTTTTACTTCAGCTCTATGGGCCGTTACTTCAAATTCACCCGGTCTCCCTGGTTCAAACACCTGTCGTTCAATATATTTGACCGGCTCACTATCAAGAAGAGACGCCTGACATTTATTGCATTCTTTAACTGGAAGGTACTCAATATAGTCAGGGATATCGACCTGTTTAAGACAAGTGCCCTGATGCCCTTTCTTTCCACCGGCTTTATTACCAGAAGACTGTCTCAGACTTTTAGGATTGGGTTTTTCATCCGATGGATCGGTACCTTTATCTGCGGAAAGGTCGTCAGAATGATCTGGAGAATTACTGTTTTTACAAGGTTTTTGATAACCATCAGACGATGGCGGCTTGCTGCTGTTTTGACTGTTCTTGCCAACCTTTTCTTCCAATTCTCGACATCGCTCTTCCAGACAGGCAACTCTCATCCGCAGCTCTGCATTCTCTTTCAAGAGAATCTCAGCCGACATAGTTGCGGGTAGTTCTGGAATCATGCTGGCGAATATTGTGGAAAAATGGTGCTTAAGAGGATGGTATAAAAATCAGAAAATTCCAGATTTATGTGGGGGTGCTGAACAGTTACCCGTAAACACAGGGACACCTGCCTCATTTTTGGTCATTAGCTGCAACACAACCTGATTCAGGTCAGAATGGTGGTCACCGCTGTAGCCACAGTAAATATGGATGCTGCTTAAACAGGGTTTTCATTACTGTTAGAGACACCGACTGTATGAAGGCAATTTAGGTTTTTCCATTTACAATATTCTTAACCAAATCTAACTGATAAGATTGTTTAGCAAGCTCTGATTTAACATCTGAGTTTTCTTTGGTAAGACGGGAAACCTTATTTTGTGCTTCTAATAATTCATATTTTCGATCTTTTAATTCCTTCTTCATAAGATCATATTTTGCAGAGAGAACATCCAACTGATGTTTAAGTCTGCTTTTTTCCAACTTCAGCGTTTTACATTGATTAATCCATTCACTATCGGTATCGGGTTTATTTTTATAGTTTTCACTAAATCCTCTGGCAAAATTATTGGATGTATCTTGATTGAGTCTTGGATCACATGGCCCCAAAGAAGCAATCTGTTTGCCAGTCAATGTTTGTTTTGCAAAAGCCGTGTGGAAATGAGGCCGCTTAATATTATCTTCAACTACTACTATGTCTGCACGCTCTGGAATAAACGGTCTTTTAACACCGATTCTTGTTTGTTGTTTGGCATGATCGGGTATAAAACCCAAGGTGTTTCCCGGGTATCCAAGAGATTGATTACAGTTCATATATTACCCAAAATACTTTCAGTTTCGTTATATTGAGACAAAAAGTTATACAATAAGTTCAATATCGAATCATTTAGATAGTGATGAGTGATGGCAAGCCTAACGCCAAATTCAGCAATGTTCAGCAATGTTCAGCAATGAGTGTGCCGCAGGCGCAGTTCGACACTTTTCTGGAGTTTACTTTTCAGCTTTGTAATTGAACTATAGCGGGTTTATCCGGTCGATTAACATACCATGAAGACATGAACTGGCTGATGAAATAAGTATTGTCATACCTCCTATGTCGACTCCCGTATCAAACCACCCTGCTATTATCACTTCCCCAACGACCGTTGGTACTGAGCCATTACCGGACAGCAACAACAGAAAGCGCTATTTCTCCGGGCACAGGGTTCAAACCGTTGACAGGAAAAACAGGCAAATTCAAGAGGATTTTACAGAGCAGTCGTGTGAATCGAAACGGTCTCCAAAAAAACGCCGTTGTTGGCAACGTGTGAATACCCGAGTGAATGGCACGTCAGCATCGACTGGGCGGGATTCAGCTTTACCCATGATGGGGCATGAAGTCAGCGCCTCACGACCTTCTGTGGTGAATACCCATCCACAGGCAATGGTGATTGGCCCGGGTGATGATCCCTCTTCCTTTTTTTCTGTTGAACACCTGACAGAACCCCTGACAGAGCCACCTGAATCGTCAAGTGTTGATCAGGAGCCGGACCACAGCGAAATCATTGCCAGGTTTACCGCCACTCAGCAACATCAAATAACGTCATGCCTGAGTCACCCGGGCGTCAAAACGGTACTTTCCAAGGCCTGCACTCTCCTGCAAACACTTGAACAGAGAGGTATTCAGTTATCCATGGATAGAAGCGTCCCTCCCCTGCCTACTCTCTTTGCAAAACTGAAGCGATTCAATATTGTTACCGAACATCAGGATTGTTCCAGGTATTTTCAAAAAGCCAATGTATTTTTTTCGGCAGTGAGCAAAACCGTTAACAACACTGCCAGTTTAACCAGCATGCTGAAGAGTAAGAGCAGTGTAACCCAGCTTGCGGGCATGGACGATGGGGATTTGGCAGCAATTGCTGCCATTCCGTTTTTAAAGCAGATTGCCTCCATGTGTAATGGCAAAGGCTTACCGGAAAAGGCGAAAGTGGACGACTTACTGACGCTGGGCTGCCTGAAAATGCAATGGCGGGGTGATGACGAGGTAGTCATGGATAAGCCCCTCGACCCGGGACTGGTCTCCAACATTTCCTCGATGTGTAATAGCAGAGGCTTGCCGGAAAAGTCGAAAGTGGAAGCCTTCCTGAAGCTGGATTGCCTGAAAGAGGGATGGCCGGGCATGGGTGAGGCGGTTAAGGACAAGCCGCTCGACCGGCCACTGGTTACCAACATTTCTTCCATGTCTTCTGGCAAAGGCATACCGGAAAAGTCGAAAGTGGAAGCCTTTCTGCAGCTGGACTGTCTGAAAATGGGATGGCTGGGCAATGATGAGGCCGTTAAGGACAAGCCCCTCGACCGGGCTCTGATCACTAACATTTCCTCCATGTGTAATAGCAGAGGCTTACCGGAAAAGGCGAAAGTGGAAGCCTTCCTGAAACTGGGCTGCCTGAAAATGGGATGGCAGGGCAATGATGAGGCCGTTAAGGACAAGCCCCTCGACCGGGCTCTGGTCACTAACATTTCCTCCATGTGTAATGGCAAAGGCTTACCGGAAAAGGCGAAAGTGGAAGCTTTTCTGAAGCTGGATTGCCTGAAAGAGGGATGGCAGGGCATTGATGAGGCCGTCAAGGACAAGCCCCCCGACCGGGCGCTGATCACTCATATTTCCTCCATGTGTAATGGCAAAGGCTTACCGGAACAGGCGAAAGTGGAAGCTTTCCTGAAGCTGGGCTGCCTGAAACAGGGGTGGCAGGGTATTGATGAGGCCGTTAGGGACATGCCGATCGACCGGACACTGGTCACCCATATTTCTTCCATGTGTTCTGGCAAAGGCTTACCGGAAAAGGCGGACGTGGAAGCCTTCCTGAAGCTGAGCTGCCTGAAACGGGGATGGCAGGGCATTGATGAGGCCGTTAAGGATAGCCCCCTCGATCGGTCGATGGTCACCCACATTTCCTCCATGTGCTCTGGCAGAGGCTTGCCGGAACAGGCGAAAGTGGAAGCCTTCCTGAAGTTGGGCTGCCTGAAAAAGGGATGGCAGGGCATTGATGAAGCCGTTAAGGACCAGCCGCTCGACCGGGCACTGGTTACCAATATCTCCTCCATATGCCATCGCAAAGGCTTACCGGGAAAGGCGAAACTGGAAGCCTTCCTGAAGCAGGGCTGCCTGAAACAGGGATGGCAGGGCATTGATAAGGCTGTTAAGGACCAGCCGTTCGACCGGGCGCTGGTCACCCATATTTCCTCCATGTTTAATAGCAGGGGCTTACCGGAAAAGGCGGAAGTGGATGCCTTCCTGAAGCAGAGATCCGAAAAAAAACGGGATGATGAGGTGATTTTTATAAAAGAAGGGATAACCGGGTTAATTGCATTACCTCATCGTATCAACGACCAGGCTCCGTTATGGATGGCAGAAAAGTCCGTCAAAATGGAAGTCGATGAACACAGGCAAAGACAAACAACGTTCTTCAGTCAGATCGACATACCAAACGATAGATCAATCAGAAAAAGCATTAATGAGTCTATAGCAAAGTATCAGGCTCTGGATGGCGAGCAAAGAGAGCAGTATTTAAAAGAGCGAATGTCCGCTCAAAAACACGATGGATCGATTTTTAGTGAATTAAAAGGTCAGGAAGAGGTCATCGCCAGGCGGGATATTTCGCAATGGGAGCTGCTGGGGCATTATGCAGGTAAGCAATACCATAATAATACATACCAACAGGGGGCGCGTGTCATGGGCGCTACCTTGGCAAATATTGACCGCTATAGCTTCACGCCTGCCAATGATGTTTTCATCTCAGCGTACAGGGAAGGAAATATAACATCGTTGATCAATGCTTACAGCACTTACGCCAGTAAGGAAAAAAATCCCCCGGAGCAAAATGTATCATTTCTAAGGCATAGGAATCAGCAAGGACAATGGGTGGTGTTTATTATTGCGATAAAGCCCATACCTGCGAATGAAATCCTTTGGATTGATTATGGTGAGCAATACTGGCAGGCAGCACGAAAGCCTATAGAAATTTCTGACGATAACTTTTAAGGAATTGTCCCGAAATAATTGCCACATTTTGCACTCGATCCCCGTTCATCCTGAGCTTGTCGAAGGGTGATTGGCACAATACATGAGGCCGGAGTTCACGACCTTCGACAGGCTCAGGACGAACGTTGTTTTGATATTCAGAAATGTGAAAATTATTTCAGGACTGCTTCTAAGCGCTTTGATCTGTTGTGTTGGTCGTGATTTTTATCGAATATTGATTTCTGGTATGGGTGCTGAAAGACGGTTGATATTCGGTTCAGCTGTCAATTGCCCGGTTATTGCAGTATCAATAATGGTCAGGAATTCGATGATAACATTTCCTTTGATGCATCGATTAGCTTTTAATGCTGCTTCAATCGTTGATCTTTGTTTCTGTAATTCTACTGCTTCTGAATACGTTAAATGAGACAGAGTAAGACGCAAGGATGCTTGAGTAAGGCTATAAGGATAAGCGGTTTTAGCTAATACAAGACAAGCATCAGCAGGTAGTAATGTTGAGCTTGATGACGAAAACCTTTCAGCTAATTGAGCTATAACAGCATCAGAGTTCTTTCGGGCTAATGAATACAACTCTTTTTGATAGTTTTTTTTACAGCAAACACTGGTGAATAAAGGCGTAACCCTTAACGAACTGAAAGCACATAGCGTCGATTTACTCAACGGCAGGTTTCTAACGTGATAGCTCGGATCAAACCCGGTAACGATTCCGCAAAATGGGTTTTCAGTATAAAATGCTTGAAAATACTCCATAACATTGGAAAGATTAATAAAAACCACTTCAATATTGTTTTTATTAATGATTTTTGCTAACTCAAGCATATCTTTTTTGGCAAAAAAGTCTGCATGAACAGGGATTATCTTGCATAAAGAGCAGGCTTTTTGGGTTTCTTTCAATCGTTGTTCAGAAGAAAAACAGTGATATCGCCCCATACCATTCCTGTTGTCAGAGTATTGGGTATGTATTTCTTCCCCTCTTGCGGGATAAAACTCAATTACTTCATGTCCAATTTTTTTAATTGCCTGGTCTAACCAAATCGTTTCCTCACGTATACTAACTGTGGGCAGGCTGACAATTAGTTGTTGTGATAGATGCAAAAGCCTTGGGTCATGGTCAACCTGAAAAACCATACGACAAACTTGAGATAACTCTGGTAAACAAGACAGTAAACATCCCTCTCCGGTAATAATGGATACCCCCCTTGATCTTAGGTTGGTAGACAGTTTAGATAAATTGTTGATTGTGTTTTTAAAGTCAAGTGTCTCAGGGGTAGGAAATTCATTACTAAACCAGAAAGATCCTGAGTCATCGTGTATTTTTTTTAATTCCGGAAGAGGAAATTTGTCATTAATCTGTTTTTCTATATTTGAAACACTAAAATTTAAGAATACCGGTTTCTTTTCTGACCTGTCATGCAAGCAATAGGGTTGTTTAAGTGCAGATCGCACAGCGTCAGCGTATGAGTAACTTTCCAAATTATTTATCCCATTTTTCTTTACTTTTTGTTAGACAGTAAATCTTACAGCAAGTTTCAATGCATGCATTGCTGCTAACATTCGGGACAGTCAGCACAGTCCGCCAGGTTAAACCGTTGATCATAGCCGCAAATAAGTAGCTAACCATAATGAAATCATATATTTCTGACAGCCAGAAATATTCGCTTCCATATGGCCAGCTACTTATTGAGTCGGGTATTGATCAGAGATCATCAGGAATTACTCTCCCCCGGGAGTGGTATTACTTTCTGAAATTAAAAAGTGATAGAAATGAAACTTTTTAGCCAAACAAAGATCCAATCAGTAAAGCAACGTTTTATAACCAGTCAAAGCGCTACCGGAATAGTGCAGACAATCATTGATAGGAAGGCTATCAGGAAAGCATTAACATCACCAAAGGATCAGGTATATGTACTCTATCATTCAAAATAACCCCCCCGCCATGATTCACCCTTTGCCAGATCAATCGAATACCCCGGATAAAAATGAGGGCTCAGCGCTCTTGATTCCCAGAGATCAACTCAGGGAGCATCAGCGCAAGGAAATACTACTGGCAGCAAGGCAGGGAAAGTTGTGTATTCGAGTCATTAATTTAAGGGAAGAACAAGCCTATCTGAATCAGGTAAACAAAGCACCACGACCAGCCTGCCTGCTCCAGTACGGTTTACCTATTCAAACGAGATGTTTAGATACTTATCTTAAGGTAGGCATTACCAACCCGGAGATGCTTGCTGTTTATAAGAAGAATGCGGCAACCTGTCAACTGATTGATTCCAGGAAAGCAGTTCATGAACTTGGTGTGAAATGCCTGTCAGATTACGCTGAAATAGAGAAAAAAATGAGGGAGCTGGCGGAACGTCGATGGGATGTTTATCCCGGTTTTACCTCGGGGCATTTACAACCCGATGGAACATTTTCCCCCCCTAAATTAAAGCCATACGGTAAAAGACGTGATACGGGACTGATACCTTATCCTGAACTGCTCACCACGGGTTACGACAAAGCACAGATCAAGTGCTATTGCATCACAAAGCAAGAAGCCACCAGAGATATTTCCGATATCCTTCAAGAAAAACAGAGGTTGGAAAATACTTTGGGGATCGGTTCATTGCCATTGGCAGTGTATTGCCAGTCCAGTGGCTCTCTTGAGATCTATTTTGATGAGGATTTTGATGAGGATTTTGATGAGGATTTTGATGAGGAATTGAAGGGTAATCAACTGGCACATAACAATGATGCCTTTCTGGATAAATTTGCTGAATTTTATAGCATAGAGCCGGGGTTATTCAAAGAGGTGCTTAATATACTCCCAATGACGTTAAAGTTAGAGTCGTTAAAAAAAGTAGAAACATTAACATCATCTGCCAAAATCAGTATGTTGAACAAGCTGGTAAGAATGCTAAAAAAACCGGCCTGTTACAACCCTGAAGTGCTCCAGAAGATAATTGACAACAAATTTCCATTTAACGAGTATTTTTACATCGAGGGTGAGCATGTAACCCTTATGGATTTTTTTATTAGAAAACAACAAAAAAAATTTGTATATGAAAATTTCCTCACCCGAAGCCAGAGTAGATCGGCTGATGTTGCATTGGATTCAAAATCGAAAGATGAATTATTGTTTCATCACTTGATCAAGGGAGGAGCAACTAAAATCGAGAGCAAATCTTTACAAATATCGAACACTCCCCCTTATCTGTGTAATTATCTGGTAACAGTATTGACCACTTCGGAGACTTGCGGATTTTGGGATCTTATGAGTCAACCTGTTAATTTTCCCGCCATTAAGGTGGAAATTGATCGGATTTGTCAAAAATCTCATAATGCGCTGGGTCGTCTTTTAAAACAAGTACTGTGTGGACCGTTTAGTTTTGAAAAAGACATTACTTTTTTCAAGAATCATTTGTTGACTTTGTTTTATTATGGCGCTGTCCCAAATGAGGCGTTATTTGAAGATATAAGGTGCCGTCTACGTTTTGGATCAAGCCAGAAAATTCAAGAATCTTTGGGCAATAATTCCCTGGATGACTACTTCGAATGGGTTCAAAAAATATACCGGCAACGGGAGCAAGACCCTTTTTATCAATCCTGGCCAGCACAGGTTGAGGAGGCAAAACAGGCGATAGCGGAGCTGAGCGCATCCCTGGATTTGCAGACTGAGCAAGTACCTTCCCCATCGCCAGAAGTTGCGAACGAAACATCAGAGCTACAGTTTGTGGTGGACGCATTCAGTCAACCACCGGTGATTGCCAATGCGCAGGACAACGAAGAAACCATTCTGAAGATATTACAGCATTATTACCGTCGCCCCGGCCCGGAGCGGGTAATCAGCAGCCTTGGCCTTAATTCATTGCCGTCGGTATGGAAGCCTCTGCACGCCTGCAGTCATGTGTTGCGGGCCAGGAATAACGCACTCTGGTATATGGAGTTGCTGGAAAAATTCGGGTCATTGCATTGCACCAGCGATGAGAAAACCCTCCTGGCGCTGGCGGTTATATACCATGATGCGGCAGCCGAAGATGTTGGCAAAAATCGTGAAGAAACGAGGTCAGCGGAGTACTTCAAACGGGATCTGGCCGGACAATACCCACAGACTTTACTGGACGATATTGCCCTGGCCCTTGAAAGCAAGGAAAACGATGTTCATGGCAAGGATGATGACTCCCTGTCGGCAACGGTTCGTGGTTACCTGCGCGTATTGCGTTTTGCCGATCGCATGGACATTATTCGCTGCACGGGTGTCGGGGAAAATTTCCCGGGACTCACTGCCCCTGACGCCGACCTGTCGGAATTTAACGCGAGCCTGCTGGACCTCCCGCCGGAATTGAGCAAGTTCACCGCCGATCCGGAAAGAAAATCCCTGTTCCAGCGCAATCTTGAAGCCGCCATGCACGGAGCCGCCGACCTGGCAGGGGTCACCGGCCACCTGAGCCATGACCTGCGGGCTAACCCCTATGCTCACTCCTACCAGTTAACACCTGAAACCAGAGAACTCACTGCACAATTCGAGCGCACCCCGATGCCAGTGGGGAAAATGGAGGATTTCATCAACGACAACGCTCGTCGAAAAATTGCCCGTCTCGCTGGTATTCACACCTGCTCCGACCCGGATCACAAAACCTGTGGGACCGATAGCCAGCGGGGTCTCACCCGGGGCATCCATAATAGCTGGTATGACCTTCAACAGATCAAGCTTCCGGCCTGTATGACCCGTTTGGAAAAAATGCAGTGTGAATATGGTGATATGGATGTGCTGAGTGAAGAAACAGGACAGGCGATAGCAGTAGAAGTGCAACGGCTGAAATCCCGGGGAATACCCATGAATCTAGGCACATTGACTCAGAAAACGCTGGGGTCAGAGCGTGCCAAAAGGATACTGGAAGACGATAGAGGCTGTACAGTAACGACAGTGAAACGCCTCAGGGGGCATGATCAAGAGGGTAATCCACGGCTTGAGACAATGTTGGTGCCAAGTTTCAGTGTACAGCCCGAGAAGCCTCGCTAACGCCCTGGCTAATCGGACCGACCGGTTTTGCTGAGTCTGGATCAATGACCGCTGTTAAGGAATTACTTACTGAAAATAAAATTGATAGAACGGAAACTTTTAAGCCAAACAAAAGTCCAAATATGGAGTAGTTTTATAACCAGTTAAAGCGTTATCGAAATGGCGCGGACAATCATTGATAGGAAGGCTATCAGGAAAACATTAACATCACCAAAGGATCAGGTATATGGACCCTATTACTCAAAACACCCCCGCCATGATGAACCCTTTGCCAAGTCAATCGAATAATCAGGATCGTTCCGCCCAATGCTCTGAGGGCTCAGTGCCCTTGATTCCCAGAGATCAACTCAGGGAGGATCAGCGTAAGGAAATACTACTGGCGGCAAGGCAGGGAAAGTTGGGTATTCGAGCCATTTGTTCAGAGAAAGAACTAGGCTATCTGAATCAGGTAAACAAAGTACCACGACCAGTCTGCTGGGTCTGGCCCGGTGTACCTATTCAAACGAGACCATCAGGCACTGAATCCAAGGTAGGCATTACCAACCCGGAGATGCTTGCTGTTTATAAGAAAAATGCGGTAACCAGAGAATTGGTCGATTCCGAAAAAGCAGTTCATGAACTCTGTGTGAAATGCCTTTCAGATGACTCTGAATTAAAGAAAAAAATGGGGGAGCTGGCGGAACGTCGATGGGATGTTTATCCCGGTTTTACCTCAGGGCATTTACAACCCGATGGAACATTTTCCCCCCCTAAATTAACGCCGTATGGTAAAACAGGACTGATACCCTATCCTGAACTTCTCACCACGGGTTATGACAAAGCACAGATCAAATGCTATTGCATCACAAAGGAAGAGGCTACCAGAAATATTTCCGATATTCTTCAAGAAAAACACAGGTTGGAAGATGCTCTGGGGATCGGTTCATTGCCTTTGGCAGTGTATTGCCAGTCCAGCGGTTCTCTGGAGGTCTATTTTGAAGAGGAGCTTGTGGGGAATCAACTCAGGCAAAATGAGGCCTGTCTGGATAATCTTGCTCTATCCCATGGCATGGATCCGCAAATATTCAGAGGGATACTTAATATACTTCCAATGAGTTTAAAATCAGATTCGTTGAATAAAGTAGAATTAAAAGTATTTCTCAGAGCTATTGCTTTGAACAAGCTTGCAGGGATAATATCAAATCCAGCCTGCTACAACGATGAAAACCTACAGCTAATAAAAGATAATAAATCGTTATTTAACGAGCCTATTTACTTTAAAGGTCAACCTACAACACTTATTGAATTATTTATAAGAATACATCAAGAAAGATTTGAATCTGAAAGTGAACGATTATTTGTCCAGAATAGATCAGTTGACGTTGTATTGGATTCAAAAGGGATGGACGAATTAGTTTTTCATCACTTGATCAATGGAGGTACAACTAAAATCAACAAACAAGCTTTATATATATATTGTACTCCGCCTTATCTGTGTAATTATTTAGTAGCTGTTTTGGCACCTTCGGAAAGGTACGATTTTTGCGAGTTTCTGCCTCACTCTATTGATTTTCCCGCCGTTAAGGTGGAAATTGATCGGATTTGTCAAAAATCGCATAATGAGCAGCTGGGTAGATTTTTAGAACTCACACTGATGGAAGGACCGTTTAGTGAGGAGAAAAATTTTGTTTTTTTCAAGCATCATTTCCTGACTTTGTTTTATTATGGGGCTGCCCCCAATCAGACGCTATTAGAAGAAGTCAGGGAATTTATAAGTCATAAACCAAACCATGTACTACAAAAAGCTTTGGGTAAATCTTCGATAGATGATTACATCGAATGGGTTCAAAAAATATATCGCCAACGGGAGCAAGACCCTTTTTATCAATCCTGGCCAGCACAGGTTGAGGAGGCAAAACAGGCGATAGCGGAGCTGAGAGCATCCCTGGATTTGCAGAATGAGCAAGTACCTTCCCCATCGCCAGAAGTTGCGAACGAGACATCAGAGCTACAATTTGTGGTGGACGCATTCAGTCAACCACCGGTGATTGCCAATGCGCAGGACAACGAAGAAACCATTCTGAAGATATTACAGCATTATTACCGTCGCCCCGGCCCGGAGCGGGTAATCAGCAGCCTTGACCTTAATTCATTGCCGACGGTATGGAAGCCTCTGCACGCCTGCAGTCATGTGTTGCGGGCCAGGAATAACGCACTCTGGTATATGGAGTTGCTGGAAAAATTCGGGTCATTGCATTGCACCAGCGATGAGAAAACCCTCCTGGCGCTGGCGGTTATATACCATGATGCGGCAGCAGAAGATGTTGGCAAAGATCGTGAAGAAACGAGGTCAGCGGAGTACTTCAAACGGGATCTGGCCGGACAATACCCACAGACTTTACTGGACGATATTGCCCTGGCCCTTGAAAGCAAGGAAAACGATGTTCATGGCTGGGATGATGACTCCTTGTCGGCAACGGTTCGTGGTTACCTGCGCGTATTGCGTTTTGCCGACCGCATGGACATTATCCGCTGCACGGGTGTCGGGGAAAATTTCCCGGGACTCACTGCCCCTGACGCCGACCTGTCGGAATTTAACGCGAGCCTGCTGGACCTCCCGCCGGAATTGAGCAAGTTCACCGCCGACCCGGCAAGAAAATCCCTGTTCCAGCGCAATCTTGAAGCCGCCATGCACGGAGCCGCCGACCTGGCGGGGGTTACCGGCCACCTGAGCCATGACCTGCGGGCTAACCCCTATGCTCACTCCTACCAGTTAACACCTGAAACCAGAGAGCTCACTGCACAATTTGAGCGCACCCCGATGCCAGTGGGGAAAATGGAGGATTTCATCAACGACAACGCTCGTCGAAAAATTGCCCGTCTCGCCGGCATTCACACCTGCTCCGACCCGGATCACAAAACCTGTGGGACCGATAGCCAGCGGGGTGTCACCCGGGGCATCCATAATAGCTGGTATGACCTTCAACAGATCAAGCTTCCGGCCTGTATGACCCGTTTGGAAAAAATGCAGTGTGAATATGGTGATATGGATGTGCTGAGTGAAGAAACACGACAGGCGATAGCAGTAGAAGTGCAACGGCTGAAATCCCGGGGAATACCCATGAATCTGGGCACATTGACTCAGAAAACGTTGGGGTCAGAGCCTGCAAAAAGGATACTGAAAGACGATAGAGGCTGTACAGTAACGACAGTGAAACGCCTCAGGGGGCATGATCAAGAGGGTAATCCACGGCACGAGACAATGTTGGTGCCAAGTTTCAGCATACAGTCCGAGAAGCCTCGCTACCGCCTTGGCTAATTGGACCGACCGGTTTTGCTGAGTCTGGATCAATGACCGCTGTTAAGGAATTGTCCCGAAATAATTTCCACATTTTGAACTCGATTTCCGTTCATCCTGAGCTTGTCGAAGGGTGATTGGCACAATACATGAGGCCGGAGTTCACGCCCTTCGACAGGCTCAGGACGAACGTAGTTTTGATATTCAGAAATGTGGATATTATTTCAGGATAGCTCCTAAGGCCTAGTACATGGTTTCAATGAGTTTGACGTGTACAATCTCCGTTCACCCTGAGCGCCCTTCGGCTTGGCTCAGGATGCACGGACGAAGGGTGCTTGGCACAATCTATCAGAGTCCGGAGTTTCCGCCCTTCGACAGGCTCAGGACGAACGGAGCGCGGAGGCACGTCAACCCGTCAAACTCATTGAAACCATGTACTAGTGATTCGGGCATTGATCAGTGATCATCAAGAATGACTCACACCCAGGGTGTCGGTATTACTTACTGAAAATAAAATTGATAGAACGGAAACTTTTAAGCCAAACAAAAGTCCAAATATGGAGTAGTTTTATAACCAGTTAAAGCGTTATCGAAATGGCGCGGACAATCATTGATAGGAAGGCTATCAGGAAAACATTAACATCACCAAAGGATCAGGTATATGGACCCTATTACTCAAAACACCCCCGCCATGATGCACCCTTTGCCAGGTCAATCGAATAATCAGGATCGTTCCGCCCGATGCTCTGAGCGCTCAGTGCCCTTGATTCCCAGAGATCAACTCAGGGAGCATCAGCGTAATGAAATACTACTGGCGGCAAGGCAGGGAAAGTTGGGTATTCGAGCCATTTGTGCAGAGCAAGAACTAGGCTATCTGAATCAGGTAAACAAAGTACCACGACCAGTCTGCTGGGTCTGGCCCGGTGTACCTATTCAAACGAGACCATCAGGCACTGAATCCAAGGTAGGCATTACCAACCCGGAGATGCTTGCTGTTTATAAGAAAAATGCGGAAACCTGGCAACTGATTAATTCCGGAAAAGCAGTTCATGAACTCAGTGTGAAATGCCTTTCAGATGACTCTGAAATAAAGAAAAAAATGGGGGAGCTGGCGGAACGTCGATGGGATGTTTATCCCGGTTTTACCTCAGGGCATTTACAACCCGATGGAACATTTTCCCCCCCTAAATTAACGCCGTATGGTAAAACAGGACTGATACCCTATCCTGAACTTCTCACCACGGGTTATGACAAAGCACAGATCAAATGCTATTTCATCACAAAGGAAGAGGCTACCAGAAATATTTCCGATATTCTTCAAGAAAAACACAGGTTGGAAGATACTCTGGGGATCGGTTCATTGCCTTTGGCAGTGTATTGCCAGTCCAGCGGTTCTCTGGAGGTCTATTTTGAAGAGGAGCTTGTGGGGAATCAACTCAGGCAAAATGAGGCATGTCTGGATAATCTTGCTCTATCCCATGGCATGGATCCGCAAATATTCAGAGGGATACTTAATATACTTCCAATGAGTTTAAAATCAGAATCGTTGAATAAAGTAGAATTAAAAGTATTTCTCAGAGCTATTGCTTTGAACAAGCTTACAGGGATAATATTAAATTCAGCCTGCTACAACGATGAAAACCTACAGCTAATAAAAGATAATAAATCGGCTAAGTTACCGTTAATGGTTGAATCAGCTAAACTCCCATAAAATCTACGTTGTAGGGGAGTGATATGCAATCTGAACTCTTCCAGAATTTTATTGATTCCATTTCAACATTAACCAGTGAACAGCGAGACATTCTTAACAACTCGCTCCTTAGTACTCAAATAGAGGTTACCGAGGTAGTAGAAACCACTGACTCTGAACCTGTTTACAGTGAATCTATACCCAATAACGATTGTTTACAGTGAATCTATACCCAATAACGATAATGCAACACCTGACGTAGAAAAGAGCATACTTGCCCAATTTGCCGAAAACCCCAGGTGCCCCAAATGCAAAAGCCATAGCGTTGGTCGCTGGGGCATACGAAATGGCCGACAGCGCTACCACTGCAAGACTTGCGACTCAACGTTTAACGCCTTTAGTGGAACGCCTTTGGCAAGGCTCAGGCACCCTGAAAAATGGAACAAGTACCTCGCAGGTATGACTCACTCTATGGTCTTGCGACCAGCTGCTGCTGAGAATGCCATTGACTTGAAAACTGCGTTCCGCTGGCGTCACCGCTTTCTTGAAGTGATTAATAATGATCAAGCAGAAGAGCTTTGTGGCATTACTGAGCTTGATGAAACATTTTTCCGTGAATCCTTCAAAGGGCAAAGAGAAGGCCTTCCACGGCCAACCCGAAAGCGGGGTAATGATCCCAACAAAGCCCGAAAAGTCCCGGTAATGGTGGCTCGGGACCGTAATCGAAATACCGTTGACGGTGTATTAGAAAACGAAAGTGCTAATGAATTGTGCAGGCATTTAAATGGCCGCATATCGATACAGGCCACGGTCTGTGCGGATGCACACCTCGCTCACGAAAAACTTGCTGACAAGCTTGGATTTGTCTTCAAGGAGCTGGTGACATCAGCAGGTCAACATGTTGTTGAAGGCATCTACCACATCCAGACTGTAAATTCTTATCACAGTCATTTAAAACGCTGGATTGGCGGCGTATTCCAAGGGGTTGCAACTCGTTACCTTCCCCATTATCTGGCCTGGAGGCGAGAACTGACGGCAGCAAAAAAATTAACTGTTGGCCGGTTGATCAGCAGAATTACTGAACATTGGTGCTTCCAACCATTAACGGTAACTTAGCCTAATAAATCGTTATTTAACGAGCCTATTTACTTCAGAGGTGTGCGTACAACGTTTATTGAAATATTTATAAGAAGACAAAAATATGTCTTTAGCCATAGTAGATCGGCTGACGTTGTATTGGATTCAAAAGGGATGGACGAATTAGTTTTTCATCACTTGATCAATGGAGGTACAACTAAAATCAACAAACAAGCTTTAGATATATATTGTACTCCGCCTTATCTGTGTAATTATTTAGTAGCTGTTTTGGCACCTTCGGAAAGGTACGATTTTTGGGAGTTTCTGCCTCACTCTATTGATTTTCCCGCCATTAAGGTGGAAATTGATCGGATTTGTCAAAAATCACATAATGAGGAGCTGGGTAGATTTTTAGAACTCGCACTGATGGAAGGACCGTTTAGTCGGGAAAAAAAAATTTGTTTTTTTCAAGCATCATTTCCTGACTTTGTTTTATTATGGGGCTGCCCCCAATCAGACGCTATTAGAAGGAGTCAGGAAATTTATAAGTCATAAACCAAACCATGTACTACAAAAAGCTCTGGGTAAATCTTCGATAGATGATTACATCGAATGGGTTCAAAAAATATACCGCCAACGGGAGCAAGACCCTTTTTATCAATCCTGGCCAGCACAGGTTGAGGAGGCAAAACAAGCGATAGCGGAGCTGAGAGCATCCCTGGATTTGCAGACTGAGCAAGTACCTTCCCCATCGCCAGAAGTTGTGAACGAAACATCAGAGCTACAGTTTGTGGTGGACGCATTCAGTCAACCACCGGTGATTGCCAATGCGCAGGACAACGAAGAAACCATTCTGAAGATATTACAGCATTATTACCGTCGCCCCGGCCCGGAGCGGGTAATCAGCAGCCTTGACCTTAATTCATTGCCGACGGTATGGAAGCCTCTGCACGCCTGCAGTCATGTGTTGCGGGCCAGGAATAACGCACTCTGGTATATGGAGTTGCTGGAAAAATTCGGGTCATTGCATTGCACCAGCGATGAGAAAACCCTCCTGGCGCTGGCGGTTATATACCATGATGCGGCAGCCGAAGATGTTGGCAAGGATCGTGAAGAAACGAGGTCAGCCGAGTACTTCAAACGGGATCTGGCCGGACAATACCCACAGACTTTACTGGACGATATAGCCCTGGCCCTTGAAATCAAGGAAAACGATGTTCATGGCTGGGATGATGACTCCTTGTCGGCAACGGTTCGTGGTTACCTGCGCGTATTGCGTTTTGCCGACCGCATGGACATTATCCGCTGCACGGGTGTCGGGGAAAATTTCCCGGGACTCACTGCTCCTGACGTCGGCCTGTCGGAATTTAACGCGAGCCTGCTGGACCTCCCACCGGAATTGAGCAAGTTCACCGCCGATCCGGAAAGAAAATCCCTGTTCCAGCGCAATCTTGAAGCCGCCATGCACGGAGCCGCTGACCTGGCGGGGGTCACCGGCCACCTGAGCAATGACCTGCGGGGTAACCCCTATGGTAACTATTCAGCACTGAGCAAAGGCATATTACAGTAATTCCGAACAGCTCTATGAAGTGATTGATATATGTCCATTCCCTGTTTTCTGGCAGACGACAAATAGCTGCGAATCCGTGCAAACATAGAACCACCGTCTGCACTCCTGAAGCAGCCTGAGATTTTCTGCTTTAACTTGGCCATTCGAACATCCCGCTCACTGCCATTGTTATCGAAGGGAATGGTAAAATCTGACATGAAGCGCAGTGTCTCAGCCTTGAACTCAGTGAGTCGTTTGAAGAGATTGTAAGCTTTAGTATTCTTGACTTTCTTGCGCTTAAGCTCCTCTCGTTGCTTCTCCATATAGACGACTTCTTTCATTAGAGCCCGCTGAAGCAACCGGTCATAAATCTTCTCGATTCGTTCACAGACAACACTTGGCATCTGTAGCATACCTATGGTCTTAAAGCCCTTGCAGTAATGCCAGGAAAGCCTCAGTAGCTTCATCAATCGCAACGCCAGTTGATTGCTGTCCCTATCAACAACACCCAAAAGCTCCCTCAGGTGATGGGCATTGCAAAGTACGTGAGTTGCCGCATATGCAAAATAGGATTTCCAATGATCATGAACCAGAACGCCTGCAAATGTTAGCAGTATGCCCATCGTGTCCATGGCCTCACGACCTCGCTTTTCAGACAAGTAGTAGAGCGTCCATTGTTCATCCCGCATAACGTGTAGCCAGTGCAAAGAGCCCTCGGCCCGCATACCCGTTTCATCGGCTCCGGCAACAGACGATTCCCGCAAGGCGTCACGAATAACCTCTTCAGTAGAAGCCAGATTTTCATAGGTTCTGGCCACAAAATTGGCGACAGTGCCTGCACTTACACTCATTTTATAGAGAGTATTAAAATACTCTGACACGCGCTTAAAAGGCAGGAAATGGTATTGGTTAAGATAGACGGCCATAGCCTGTGTGGCTGAGCCATATTGTGCGGCAGCGGTAACACCTTCCGGGAATTCAGCCTGATTCCGACAACCACAAGTGCAGATTTTTACTTCAGCTCTATGGGCCGTTACTTCAAATTCACCCGGTCTCCCTGGTTCAAACACCTGTCGTTCAATATATTTGACCGGCTCACTATCAAGAAGAGACGCCTGACATTTATTGCATTCTTTAACCGGAAGGTACTCAATATAGTCCTGACTCTTGATCACATCTCTCCAGCGCTGAACTGCCGGGCTATCTGCCAGGTTTTTACCCGATCCTGCAATTTCGCCCAGCCTTCCCATACCACTAACCAGCCGGGCTGCCCTGTATGCTTTGAATCACCCCAACCACCAAGCCGAGCAATCGTTTGAAGCAGCCAAGTGACTGTTGGCGGCTTATCGGGCAACGCTTTTTTTTCATAGGTTAGCCAGAGAACCTGCCATTCATCATCACTGACCACCTCATTCGCGAGTGTTTTTTCACTCCAAAGCTTTCTGTCTTTGTGCTGCCTGTCATTCGGTAACATTAATGCTTCACGGATTTGCATTAGTCTGACAGCGACAAACATTAATATGACCGCAAGTCGTTCAATGTTATCCGGAGATTGCAGACGAAGCCTTTCTACTCCTGCTCCCGATTTCCAAGCCTTATGGAACTCTTCTATTCGCCATCGGAGCTCGTAAAATCGAATGATAGAGCGACAGTCTTCGAATGTTTCAATATCTTCAGTTGTCAATAGTACCCAGTGCAAACGGTCTTCGGAGTCATTGCCAATCTCTTCAGCCGACACAATATTCATAGTTACCGGTTCCGGCCTGCCGCCTGGCCTTTGCGGCGCCTGTATTGTCATCTTCTTTCTTTTGACCTGCAGCGTTGCCTTTCGCTTCTTTCTACCTCCTTTTTGAGGAACCACTATCGTATATTTCCCCAACACTTCAGTCTGAGCTAAGGAATCAAATAATAAGAGTTCGCCATCCACCAGGATTCTGTTTTGTGTAGCTCTTACAACAAACCGCTGTCGGTTATCCAGTTTGTAGTGCATATATTCGTATATATCCGCCTCCCGGTCGCAAACACTGATGATGTCAGGCATTTTACCCCCCATCCTTTGTTCTGTGTTTTCAGAGGCTCTTTGCCACTTAAAGCTTTCCTTTCCCTCGTAAGGTAGCTGACGACGTTGGTTCTTTTTCCCCCGAACGTCCTCTCTAACCCATTGTTCTTGATCAATAAGCCCAATGCTTCGCTCTGTATCCGCATCAACCAAGAAGACAGAGTGGACGTGGAATCCTCTGGTTTTAGAGCCTTCAGGACCTCCAAGATCACCAAGCTCGGATCTGACAGCATGTTTATAACCCAGGGTTGTTGTATCTTCGAGAGCCAGAAGTAGGCGAGACTGTCTCGCTATTTTGGCAGTTGCCTGAAAGCCTGCCTCAGCTATTGCTTCAGGCTTTACGGCCTCATTCTCAATCAGCCGGTAAGCTCCAGTTACCAGTGCGGTATAACCTTCGCATGAAGATGACAAAGAATTACCGGTATGAGCTGAAAGCTCGGCAGCAACTTTGACAAGTCGTTTTGTACGTCGAGTATCACCCAAATCAGCACATCCAAAAGTTAGTTCTGACCATGGTTTAGGAGAAAGTGGAAGCATGACCTGTTTTATCAGTGAGAAATGATAGAACAAGGTAGCTATTTGTGATCAAGAGACAGAATATAGTCAGGGATATCGACCTGTTTAAGACAAGTGCCCTGATGCCCTTTCTTTCCACCGGCTTTATTACCAGAAGACTGTCTCAGACTTTTAGGATTGGGTTTTTCATCCGATGGATCGGTACCTTTATCTGCGGAAAGGTCGTCAGAATGATCTGGAGAATTACTGTTTTTACAAGGTTTTTGATAACCATCAGACGATGGCGGCTTGCTGCTGTTTTGACTGTTCTTGCCAACCTTTTCTTCCAATTCTCGACATCGCTCTTCCAGACAGGCAACTCTCATCCGCAGCTCTGCATTCTCTTTCAAGAGAATCTCAGCCGACATAGTTGCGGGTAGTTCTGGAATCATGCTGGCGAATATTGTGGAAAAATGGTGCTTAAGAGGATGGTATAAAAATCAGAAAATTCCAGATTTATGTGGGGGTGCTGAACAGTTACCCCCTATGCTCACTCCTACCAGTTAACACCTGAAACCAGAGAACTCACTGAACAATTTGAGCGCACCTCGATGCCAGTGGGGAAAATGGAGGATTTCATCAACGACAACGCTCGTCGAAAAATTGCCCGTCTCGCCGGCATTCACACCTGCTCCGACCCGGATCACAAAACCTGTGGGACCGATAGCCAGCGGGGTGTCACCCGGGGCATCCATAATAGCTGGTATGACCTTCAACAGATCAAGCTTCCGGCCTGTATGACCCGTTTGGAAAAAATGCAGTGTGAATATGGTGATATGGATGTGCTGAGTGAAGAAACACGACAGGCGATAGCAGTAGAAGTGCAACGGCTGAAATCCCGGGGAATACCCATGAATCTGGGCACATTGACTCAGAAAACGTTGGGGTCAGAGCCTGCAAAAAGGATACTGAAAGACGATAGAGGCTGTACAGTAACGACAGTGAAACGCCTCAGGGGGCATGATCAAAAAGGTAATCCACGGCACGAGACAATGTTGGTGCCAAGTTTCAGCATACAGCCCGAGAAGCCTCGCTAACGCCCTGGCTAATCGGACTGACCGGTTTTGCTGAGTCTGGATCAATGACCGCTGTTAAGGAATTGCCCCGAAATAATTTCCACATTTTGAACTCGATTTCCGTTCATCCTGAGGCTGTCGAAGGGTGATTGGCACAATACATGAGGCCGGAGTTCACGCCCTTCGACAGGCTCAGGACGAACGTAGTTTTGATATTCAGAAATGTGGATATTATTTCAGGATAGCTCCTAAGGCCTAGTGATTCGGGCATTGATCGGTGATCATCAAAAATTACTCACACCCAGGTGTCGGAATTACTTACTGAAAATAAAATTGATAGAACGGAAACTTTTAAGCAAAACGAAAGTCCAAATATCAGGCAGTTATATAACCAGTCAAAGCGTTATCGAAATAGCGTGGACAATCATTGATAGGAACGCTATCAGGAAAGCATTAACATCACAAAGGATCAGGTATATGGACTCTATTACTCAAAACACCCCCGCCATGATGCACCCTTTGCCAGGTCAATCGAATAATCAGGATCGTTCGGGCCAATGCTCTGAGTACTCAGTGCCCTTGATTCCCAGAGATCAACTCAGGGAGCGTCAGCGTAATGAAATACTACTGGCAGCAGGGCAGGGAGAGTTGGGTATTCGAGTCATTAGTTTATGGGAAGAAAAAATCTATCTGAATAAGGTAAAAAAAGCACCACGACCAGTCTGCTGGGTCCAGCACGGTTGTCCTATTCAAACGAGACGATCATACACTGAGCATAAGGTGGGCATTACGAACCCGGAGATGCTTGCTGTTTATAAGAAAAATGCGGTAACCAGAGAATTGGTCGATTCCGAAAAAGCAGTTCATGAACTCTGTGTGAAATGCCTTTCAGATGACTCTGAATTAAAGAAAAAAATGGGGGAGCTGGCGGAACGTCGATGGGATGTTTATCCCGGTTTTACTTCGGGGCATTTACAACCCGATGGAACATTTTCCCCCCCTAAATTAAGGCCATATTGTAATAGACGTGATACAGGACTGATACCTTATCCTGAACTGCTCACCACGGGTTACGACAAAGCACAGATCAAATGCTATTGCATTACAAAGCAAGAGGCCAGCAGAGATATTTCCGATATCCTTCAAGAAAAACACAGGTTGGAAGATACTCTGGGGATCGGTTCATTGCCTTTGGCAGTATATTGCCAGTCCAGCGGTTCTCTGGAGATCTATTTTGAAGAGGAGCTTGTGGGGGATCAACTCAGGCAGAATGAGGCCTGTCTGGATAAATTTGCTCTATCCCATGGCATGGATCCGCAAATATTCAGAGAGATAATTAATATACTTCCAATGAGTTTAAAATCAGAATCGTTGAATAAAGTTGAATTAACTGCTTTGAAGAAGCTTGCAGGAATAATATCAAACCCAGCCTGCTACACCGCTGAAAACCTTCAGCTAGTAAAAGATAATAAGTCATTACTTAATGAGCCTGTTTACTTTAAAGGTCAACCTACAACACTTATTGAATTATTTATAAGAATACATCAAGAAAGATTTGAATCTGAAAGTGAACGATTATGTGTCCAAAATAGATCAGTTGACGTTGTATTGGATTCAAAATGGATGGATGAATTATTTTTCCATCACTTGATCATGGGTAGTACAGCTAAAATCAAGACGCTATATTTAGATATATCGTGTACTCCGCCTTTTCTGTGTAATTATTTGGAAGCATTATTGGTACCTTCTAATACTTATCAATTTTGGGATTTTCTGGATCACTCTATTGATTTTCCCGCCATTAAGGTACATATTGATCGGTTTTGTCGAAAATCTAATAATGAGCTGTTGGGTAGATCTTTAGAACTTACACTGCAGGATGGACCGACTCATCGGAAAAGACATTTTACTTTTTTCAAGCATCATTTCCTGACTTTGTTTTATTATGGGGCTTCCCCCAATGAGGCGCTATTAGAAAAAGCCAGGCAATTTATAAGTATTAAATCAAAGGATGTAATTCAAAAAGCTTTGGGTAATTCTTCGATAGATGATTACATCGAATGGTTTCAAAAAATATACCGGCAACGGGAGCAAGACCCTTTTTATCAATCCTGGCCAGCACAGGTTGAGGAGGCAAAACAGGCGATAGCGGAGCTGAGAGCATCCCTGGATTTGCAGACTGAGCAAGTACCTTCCCCTTCGCCAGAAGTTGCGAACGAAACATCAAAGCTACAGTTTGTGGTGGACGCATTCAGTCAACCACCGGTGATTACCAATGCGCAGGACAACGAAGAAACCATTCTGAAGATATTACAGCATTATTACCGTCGCCCCGGCCCGGAGCGGGTAATCAGCAGCCTTGGCCTTAATTCATTGCCGACGGTATGGAAGCCTCTGCACGCCTGCAGTCATGTGTTGCGGGCCAGGAATAACGCACTCTGGTATATGGAGTTGCTGGAAAAATTCGGGTCATTGCATTGCACCAGCGATGAGAAAACCCTCCTGTCGCTGGCGGTTATATACCATGATGCGGCAGCAGAAGATGTTGGCAAGGATCGTGAAGAAACGAGGTCAGCGGAGTACTTCAAACGGGATCTGGCCGGACAATACCCACAGACTTTACTGGACGATATAGCCCTGGCCCTTGAAAGCAAGGAAAACGATGTTCATGGCTGGGATGATGACTCCTTGTCGGCAACGGTTCGTGGTTACCTGCGCGTATTGCGTTTTGCCGACCGCATGGACATTATCCGCTGCACGGGTGTCGGGGAAAATTTCCCGGGACTCACTGCCCCTGACGTCGGCCTGTCGGAATTTAACGCGAGCCTGCTGGACCTCCCACCGGAATTGAGCAAGTTTACCGCCGACCCGGAAAGAAAATCCCTGTTCCAACGCAATCTTGAAGCCGCCATGCACGGAGCCGCCGACCTGGCAGGGGTCACCGGCCACCTGAGGCATGACCTGCGGGCTGACCCCTATGCTCACTCCTACCAGTTAACACCTGAAACCAGAGAACTCACTGAACAATTTGAGCGCACCTCGATGCCAGTGGGGAAAATGGAGGATTTCATCAACGACAACGCTCGTCGAAAAATTGCCCGTCTCGCCGGCATTCACACCTGCTCCGACCCGGATCACAAAACCTGTGGGACCGATAGCCAGCGGGGTGTCACCCGGGGCATCCATAATAGCTGGTATGACCTTCAACAGATCAAGCTTCCGGCCTGTATGACCCGTTTGGAAAAAATGCAGTGTGAATATGGTGATATGGATGTGCTGAGTGAAGAAACACGACAGGCGATAGCAGTAGAAGTGCAACGGCTGAAATCCCGGGGAATACCCATGAATCTGGGCACATTGACTCAGAAAACGTTGGGGTCAGAGCCTGCAAAAAGGATACTGAAAGACGATAGAGGCTGTACAGTAACGACAGTGAAACGCCTCAGGGGGCATGATCAAGAGGGTAATCCACGGCACGAGACAATGTTGGTGCCAAGTTTCAGCATACAGTCCGAGAAGCCTCGCTACCGCCTTGGCTAATTGGACCGACCGGTTTTGCTGAGTCTGGATCAATGACCGCTGTTAAGGAATTGTCCCGAAATAATTTCCACATTTTGAACTCGATTTCCGTTCATCCTGAGCTTGTCGAAGGGTGATTGGCACAATACATGAGGCCGGAGTTCACGCCCTTCGACAGGCTCAGGACGAACGTAGTTTTGATATTCAGAAATGTGGATATTATTTCAGGATAGCTCCTAAGGCCTAGTACATGGTTTCAATGAGTTTGACGTGTACAATCTCCGTTCACCCTGAGCGCCCTTCGGCTTGGCTCAGGATGCACGGACGAAGGGTGCTTGGCACAATCTATCAGAGTCCGGAGTTTCCGCCCTTCGACAGGCTCAGGACGAACGGAGCGCGGAGGCACGTCAACCCGTCAAACTCATTGAAACCATGTACTAGTGATTCGGGCATTGATCAGTGATCATCAAGAATGACTCACACCCAGGGTGTCGGTATTACTTACTGAAAATAAAATTGATAGAACGGAAACTTTTAAGCCAAACAAAAGTCCAAATATGGAGTAGTTTTATAACCAGTTAAAGCGTTATCGAAATGGCGCGGACAATCATTGATAGGAAGGCTATCAGGAAAACATTAACATCACCAAAGGATCAGGTATATGGACCCTATTACTCAAAACACCCCCGCCATGATGCACCCTTTGCCAGGTCAATCGAATAATCAGGATCGTTCCGCCCGATGCTCTGAGCGCTCAGTGCCCTTGATTCCCAGAGATCAACTCAGGGAGCATCAGCGTAATGAAATACTACTGGCGGCAAGGCAGGGAAAGTTGGGTATTCGAGCCATTTGTGCAGAGCAAGAACTAGGCTATCTGAATCAGGTAAACAAAGTACCACGACCAGTCTGCTGGGTCTGGCCCGGTGTACCTATTCAAACGAGACCATCAGGCACTGAATCCAAGGTAGGCATTACCAACCCGGAGATGCTTGCTGTTTATAAGAAAAATGCGGAAACCTGGCAACTGATTAATTCCGGAAAAGCAGTTCATGAACTCAGTGTGAAATGCCTTTCAGATGACTCTGAAATAAAGAAAAAAATGGGGGAGCTGGCGGAACGTCGATGGGATGTTTATCCCGGTTTTACCTCAGGGCATTTACAACCCGATGGAACATTTTCCCCCCCTAAATTAACGCCGTATGGTAAAACAGGACTGATACCCTATCCTGAACTTCTCACCACGGGTTATGACAAAGCACAGATCAAATGCTATTTCATCACAAAGGAAGAGGCTACCAGAAATATTTCCGATATTCTTCAAGAAAAACACAGGTTGGAAGATACTCTGGGGATCGGTTCATTGCCTTTGGCAGTGTATTGCCAGTCCAGCGGTTCTCTGGAGGTCTATTTTGAAGAGGAGCTTGTGGGGAATCAACTCAGGCAAAATGAGGCATGTCTGGATAATCTTGCTCTATCCCATGGCATGGATCCGCAAATATTCAGAGGGATACTTAATATACTTCCAATGAGTTTAAAATCAGAATCGTTGAATAAAGTAGAATTAAAAGTATTTCTCAGAGCTATTGCTTTGAACAAGCTTACAGGGATAATATTAAATTCAGCCTGCTACAACGATGAAAACCTACAGCTAATAAAAGATAATAAATCGTTATTTAACGAGCCTATTTACTTCAGAGGTGTGCGTACAACGTTTATTGAAATATTTATAAGAAGACAAAAATATGTCTTTAGCCATAGTAGATCGGCTGACGTTGTATTGGATTCAAAAGGGATGGACGAATTAGTTTTTCATCACTTGATCAATGGAGGTACAACTAAAATCAACAAACAAGCTTTAGATATATATTGTACTCCGCCTTATCTGTGTAATTATTTAGTAGCTGTTTTGGCACCTTCGGAAAGGTACGATTTTTGGGAGTTTCTGCCTCACTCTATTGATTTTCCCGCCATTAAGGTGGAAATTGATCGGATTTGTCAAAAATCACATAATGAGGAGCTGGGTAGATTTTTAGAACTCGCACTGATGGAAGGACCGTTTAGTCGGGAAAAAAAATTTGTTTTTTTCAAGCATCATTTCCTGACTTTGTTTTATTATGGGGCTGCCCCCAATCAGACGCTATTAGAAGGAGTCAGGAAATTTATAAGTCATAAACCAAACCATGTACTACAAAAA
This sequence comes from Endozoicomonas sp. SCSIO W0465, assembly GCF_023716865.1. Lineage (NCBI taxonomy): Bacteria > Pseudomonadati > Pseudomonadota > Gammaproteobacteria > Oceanospirillales > Endozoicomonadaceae > Endozoicomonas > Endozoicomonas sp. SCSIO W0465. Next base: position 5,878,775 of record NZ_CP092417.1, on the reverse strand, counting down.
GCTCTGGGTAAATCTTCGATAGATGATTACATCGAATGGGTTCAAAAAATATACCGCCAACGGGAGCAAGACCCTTTTTATCAATCCTGGCCAGCACAGGTTGAGGAGGCAAAACAAGCGATAGCGGAGCTGAGAGCATCCCTGGATTTGCAGACTGAGCAAGTACCTTCCCCATCGCCAGAAGTTGTGAACGAAACATCAGAGCTACAGTTTGTGGTGGACGCATTCAGTCAACCACCGGTGATTGCCAATGCGCAGGACAACGAAGAAACCATTCTGAAGATATTACAGCATTATTACCGTCGCCCCGGCCCGGAGCGGGTAATCAGCAGCCTTGACCTTAATTCATTGCCGACGGTATGGAAGCCTCTGCACGCCTGCAGTCATGTGTTGCGGGCCAGGAATAACGCACTCTGGTATATGGAGTTGCTGGAAAAATTCGGGTCATTGCATTGCACCAGCGATGAGAAAACCCTCCTGGCGCTGGCGGTTATATACCATGATGCGGCAGCCGAAGATGTTGGCAAGGATCGTGAAGAAACGAGGTCAGCCGAGTACTTCAAACGGGATCTGGCCGGACAATACCCACAGACTTTACTGGACGATATAGCCCTGGCCCTTGAAATCAAGGAAAACGATGTTCATGGCTGGGATGATGACTCCTTGTCGGCAACGGTTCGTGGTTACCTGCGCGTATTGCGTTTTGCCGACCGCATGGACATTATCCGCTGCACGGGTGTCGGGGAAAATTTCCCGGGACTCACTGCTCCTGACGTCGGCCTGTCGGAATTTAACGCGAGCCTGCTGGACCTCCCACCGGAATTGAGCAAGTTCACCGCCGATCCGGAAAGAAAATCCCTGTTCCAACGCAATCTTGAAGCCGCCATGCACGGAGCCGCCGACCTGGCGGGGGTCACCGGCCACCTGAGCCATGACCTGCGGGCTAACCCCTATGCTCACTCCTACCAGTTAACACCTGAAACCAGAGAACTCACTGAACAATTTGAGCGCACCTCGATGCCAGTGGGGAAAATGGAGGATTTTATTAACGACAACGCTCGTCGAAAAATTGCCCGTCTCGCCGGTATTCACACCTGCTCCGACCCGGATCACAAAACCTGCGGGACCGATAGCCAGAAGGGTATTACCCGGGGCATCCATAATAGCTGGTATGACCTTCAACAGATCAAGCTTCCGGCCTGTATGACCCGTTTGGAAAAAATGCAGTGTGAATATGGTGATATGGATGTGCTGAGTGAAGAAACACGACAGGCGATAGCAGTAGAAGTGCAACGGCTGAAATCCCGGGGAATACCCATGAATCTGGGCACATTGACTCAGGAAACGTTGGGGTCAGAGCGTGCAAAAAGGATACTGAAAGACGATAGAGGCTGTACAGTAACGACAGTGAAACGCCTCAGGGGGCATGATCAAGAAGGTAATCCACGGCTTGAGACAATGTTGGTGCCAAGTTTCAGCGTACAGCCCGAGAAGCCTCGCTAACGCCCTGGCTAATCGGACTGACCGGTTTTGCTGAGTCTGGATCAATGACCGCTGTTAAGGAGTTGCCCCGAAATAATTTCCACATTTTGAACTCGATTTCCGTTCATCCTGAGGAATTGTCCCGAAATAATTTCCACATTTTGAACTCGATTTCCGTTCATCCTGAGCTTGTCGAAGGGTGATTGGCACAATACATGAGGCCGGAGTTCACGCCCTTCGACAGGCTCAGGACGAACGTAGTTTTGATATTCAGAAATGTGGATATTATTTCAGGATAGCTCCTAAGGCCTAGTACATGGTTTCAATGAGTTTGACGTGTACAATCTCCGTTCACCCTGAGCGCCCTTCGGCTTGGCTCAGGATGCACGGACGAAGGGTGCTTGGCACAATCTATCAGAGTTGGGAGTTTCCGCCCTTCGACAGGCTCAGGACGAACGGAGCGCGGAGGCACGTCAACCCGTCAAATTCATTGAAACCATGTACTAGTGATTCGTGCATTGATCGGTGATCATCAAGAATTACTCACACCCAGGGTGTCGGTATTACTTACTGAAAATAAAATTGATAGAACGGAAACTTTTAATCAAAACTAAAGTCCAAATTTCAGGCAGTTATATAACCAGTCAAAGCGTTATCGAAATAGCGTGGACAATCATTGATAGGAACGCTATCAGGAAAGCATTAACATCACAAGGGATCAGATATATGAACTCTATTACTCAAAACACCCCCGCCATGATGCACCCTTTGCCAGGTCAATCGAATAATCAGGAGCGTTCCGCCCAATGCTCTGAGGGCTCAGTGTCCTTGATTCCCAGAGATCAACTCAGGGAGCATCAGCGTAATGAAATACTACTGGCAGCATGGCAGGGAGAGTTGGGTATTCGAGTCATTAGTTTAGAGGAAGAAAACGCCTATCTGAAACAGGACAACAAAGAACCACGACCAGTCTGCTGGGTCCAGCACGGTTATCCTATTGAAACGAGAGAATCATACACTGGGCCTAAGGTGGGCATTACCAACCCGGAGATGCTTGCTGTTTATAAGAAAAATGCAGCAACCAGTCAACTGGTCGATTCCGTAAAAGCAGTTCATGAACTCAGTGTGAAATGCCTTTCAGATGACTCTGAAATAAAGAAAAAAATGAGGGAGCTGGCGGAACGTCGATGGGATGTTTATCCCGGTTTTACCTCTGGGCATTTACAACCCGATGGAACATTTTCCCCCCCTAAATTAAGGCCATATTGTAATAGACGTGATACAGGACTGATACCTTATCCTGAACTTCTCACCACGGGTTACGACAAAGCACAGATCAAATGCTATTGCATCACAAAGGAAGAAGCCACCAGAAATATTACCGATATCCTTCAAGAGAAACACATGGTGGAAAAAACTTTGGGGACCGATTCATTGCCATTGGTAGTGTATTGCCAGCGCAGCGGCTCTTTTGAGGTCTATTTTGATGAGGAGTTGAAGAGTGATCAACTGACGCATATTAATCAAGCCGATCTGAATAACTTTGCTGTATTCCATGGCATAAAACTGAGTTTATTCAGAGACATACTTAATATACTTCCAATGACATTAAAGTTAGAACTGATAAATAAAATAGACCTAAAAGAAATGTCTGCCAAGGTCAGTACTTTGAACGTGCTTGTAAGAATGGTAGAAAATCCTGACAGTTACAACCCTGAAGTGTTACAGAAAGTAATAGACAATAAATTTCCATTTAATGGTTGTTTTTACATCAATGGTGAGTATATAACGATTATGGAATTATTTATTAAAAAACAAAAAGATAAATTTGTAACTGAAGATTACCGTAACGGAAGCCGGAGTAGATCGGCTGACTTTGAATTAGATTCAGGATGGAAAGATAAATTATTATTTCATCACTTGATCAAGGGAGGTGCAACAAAAATCAAGAAAAAATACGTGAAAAAACACGTGCAAATTTCACACTTCCCCCCTTATCTGTGTAATTATTTGGTAGCAGTATTAACTCCTTCCCATGATTACGGTTTTTCCTATTTTATGAATCACTCAATTAATTTTCCTGCCATTAAGGTGGAAATTGATCGGATTTGTCGAAAAGCTCATGATGCGCTGAGTCATCTTTTAACAGATGCACTGAGTGAGCCATTTAAATTTAACAAAGACTTTACTTTTTTCAAAAATCATTTTTTGACTTTGTTTTATTATGGAGCTGTCCCAAATGAGGAAATATTCGAAGAAGTAAGGTTTTTTCTACGTTTTGGATCAAGCGAAAGAATCCAGAAAGTTTTGGGTAATAATTCCTTAAATGACTACTTCGAATGGGTTCAAAAAATATACCGCCAACGGGAGCAAGACCCTTTTTATCAATCCTGGCCAGCACAGGTTGAGGAGGCAAAACAGGCGATAGCAGAGCTGAGAGCGTCCCTGGATTTGCAGACTGAGCAAGTACCTTCCCCATCGCCAGAAGGTACGAACGAAACATCAGAGCTACAGTTTGTGGTGAACGCATTCAGTCAACCACCGGTGATTGCCAATGCGCAGGACAACGAAGAAACCATTCTGAAGATATTACAGCATTATTACCGTCGCCCCGGCCCGGAGCGGGTAATCAGCAGCCTTGGCCTTAATTCATTGCCGACGGTATGGAAGCCTCTGCACGCCTGCAGTCATGTGTTGCGGGCCAGGAATAACGCACTCTGGTATATGGAGTTGCTGGAAAAATTCGGGTCATTGCATTGCACCAACGATGAGAAAACCCTCCTGGCGCTGGCGGTTATATACCATGATGCGGCAGCAGAAGATGTTGGCAAGGATCGTGAAGAAACGAGGTCAGCGGAGTACTTCAAACGGGATCTGGCCGGACAATACCCACAGACTTTACTGGACGATATTGCCCTGGCCCTTGAAAGCAAGGAAAACGATGTTCATGGCAAGGATGATGACTCCCTGTCGGCAACGGTTCGTGGTTACCTGCGCGTATTGCGTTTTGCCGACCGCATGGACATTATCCGCTGCACGGGTGTCGGGGAAAATTTCCCGGGACTCACTGCCACTGACGCCGGCCTGTCGGCATTTAACGCGAGCCTGCTGGACCTCCCACCGGAATTGAGCAAGTTCACCGCCGACCCGGAAAGAAAATCCCTGTTCCAGCGCAGTCTTGAAGCCGCCATGCACGGAGCCGCCGACCTGGCAGGGGTCACCGGCCACCTGAGGCATGACATGCGGGCTGACCCCTATGCTCACTCCTACCAGTTAACACCTGAAACCAGAGAACTCACTGCACAATTTGAGCGCACCCCGATGCCAGTGGGGAAAATGGAGGATTTCATCAACGACAACGCTCGTCGAAAAATTGCCCGTCTCGCCGGCATTCACACCTGCTCCGACCCGGATCACAAAACCTGTGGGACCGATAGCCAGCGGGGTGTCACCCGGGGTATTCATAATAGCTGGTATGACCTTCAACAGATCAAGCTTCCGGCCTGTATGACCCGTTTGGAAAAAATGCAGTGTGAATATGGTGATATGGATGTGCTGAGTGAAGAAACACGACAGGCGATAGCAGTAGAAGTACAACGTCTGAAATCCCGGGGAATACCCATGAATCTGGGCACATTGACTCAGGAAACGTTGGGGTCAGAGCCTGCAAAAAGGGTACTGAAAGACGATAGAGGTTGTACAGTAACGACAGTGAAACGCCTCAGGGGGCATGATCAAGAAGGTAATCCACGGCTTGAGACAATGTTGGTGCCAAGTTTCAGCGTACAGCCGGAGGAGCATCGCTACCGCCCTGGCTAATCGGACCGACTGGTTTTGCTGAGTCTGGATCAATGACCGCTGTTAAGGAATTACTTACTGAAAACAAAATTGATAGAACGGAAACTTTTAAGAAAAACGAAAGTCCAAATATCAGTCAGTTGTATAACCAGTCAAAGCGTTATGGAAATGGCGCAGACAATCATTGATAGGATCGCTATCAGGAAGGCATTAACATCACCAAAGGATCAGGTATATGCACTCCATTTCTCAAAACACCTCCACCATAATGCCCCCTTCGTCAAATCAATCGGATACCCCGGATTGTTCCGGCCAATGCGCTGAAAACGAGAGCTCAGCGCCCTTTATTCCCAGAGTTCCCAGAGATCAACTCATGGAGCATCAGAGTGATGACATACTACAGTTGGCAAGGCGGGGACAGTTGGGTATTCGAGCCATTCATTTAAGGAGTGAAGAAGCCTATCTGAATCAGGACAACAGAGCACCACGACCAGTCTGCTGGGTTCAGTACGGTGTACCTATTAAAACGAGAGGTTCAGTCACAGATGGTCATAAGGTAGGCATTACGAACCCGGAGATGCTTGCTTTTTATAAGAAAAATGCGGAAACCAGTCACCTGGTCCATCCCGAGATAGCAGTTCATGAACTCGAAGAAAAATGCCTGTCAGATTACTCTGGAATAGAGAAAAAAATAAGGGAGCTGGCGGAACGTCGATGGGATGTTTATCCTGGTTTTACCTCGGGGCATTTGCAAGCCGATGGAACATTTTCCCCCCCTAAATCAAGGCCATATTGTAAAGGAAGTGATACAGGACCAATACCTTATCCTGAGCTTCTCACCACGGGTTACGACAAAGCACAGATCAAATGCTATTGCATCACAAAGGAAGAAGCCACCAGAAATATTAACGACATCCTTCAAGAGAAACACAGGTTGGAAAATACCTTGGGGACCGGTTCATTGCCATTGGTAGTGTACTGCCAGCGCAGCGGCTCTTTTGAGGTCTATTTTGATGAGGAGTTGAAGGGTAACCAACTGTCACATAATAATGATATCTATCTGAATAACTTTGCGAAATTTCATGGCATGAAACCGGAGTTGTTCAAAGAGGTACTTAATATACTTCCAATGACGTTAAAATTCGAACCGTTAAAAAATGTAGAAACAATAGCAGCATCTGCCAAAATCAGTACCTTGATTAAGGTTGTAAGAATGCTAAAAGATCCAGCTTGTTACAACCCTGAAGTGCTACAGGAGATAATAGACAGCAAATTTCCATTTAACGAGTATTTTTACATTGAGGGTGTGCGTGTAACACTGATGGAGTTTTTTATTAGAGAACAACAAGATAAATTTTTTTATGAAAATTACATGACCCTTATCCAGGGCAGATCGGCTGATGTTGCATTGGATGCAAAATGGAAAGATGAATTATTATTTCATCACTTGATCAAGGGAGGTGCAACTAACATCGAGACTAAATCTTTACAAATAACGCGTACTCCCCCTTATCTGTGGAATTATTTGGCAGCAGTATTGACACCTACGGAGACTTACAGACTTTGGGAGCTTATGATTCATCCTATTAATTTTCCCGCCATTAAGGTGGAAATTGATCGGTTTTTTCAAAAATCACATAATGCGTTGGGTGATCTTTTAAGACAAGCACTGGATGGAATGTTTCAGCTTAAGAAAGACTTTACCTATTTCAAGGACCATTTGTTGACTTTGTTTTATTATGGCGCTGTCCCGAATGCGGAAATATTCGAAGAAGTACGGGACAGTCTAAGTCGTGGAGCAAGGAAGAGAGTTCAAGCCGTTTTGGGTAATAATTCCCTGGATGACTACTTTGAATGGGTCCTAAAAATTTACCGGCAACGGGAGCAAGACCCTTTTTATCAATCCTGGCCAGCACAGGTTGAAGCGGCAAAACAGGCGATAGCGAAGTTGAGAGATACCCTGAATTTGCAGACTGAGCAAGTATCGTCTCCACCTACAGAAGTTGCAAATGGCAGGTCAGAGCTACAGTTTGTGGTGGACGCATTCAGTCAACCACCGGTGATTACCAATGCGCAGGACAACGAAGAAACCATTCTGAAGATATTACAGCATTATTACCGTCGCCCCGGGCCGGAGCGGGTAATCAGCAGCCTTCGTTTTAGTTCATTACCAACGGTATGGAAGCCTCTGCACGCCTGCAGTCATGTGCTGCGGGCCCGGAATAATGCACTCTGGTATATGGAGTTGCTGGAAAAATTCGGGTCATTGCATTGCACCAACGATGAGAAAACCCTCCTGGCGCTGGCGGTTATATACCATGATGCGGCAGCCGAAGATGTTGGCAAAAATCGTGAAGAAACGAGGTCAGCGGAGTACTTCAAACGGGATCTGGCCGGACAATACCCACAGACTTTACTGGACGATATTGCCCTGGCCCTTGAAAGCAAGGAAAACGATGTTCATGGCAAGGATGATGACTCCCTGTCGGCAACGGTTCGTGGTTACCTGCGCGTATTGCGTTTTGCCGATCGCATGGACATTATTCGCTGCACTGGTGTCGGGGAAAATTTCCCGGGACTCACTGCCCCTGACGCCGACCTGTCGGAATTTAACGCGAGCCTGCTGGACCTCCCGCCGGAATTGAGCAAGTTCACCGCCGACCCGGCAAGAAAATCCCTGTTCCAGCGCAATCTTGAAGCCGCCATGCACGGAGCCGCCGACCTGGCGGGGGTTACCGGCCACCTGAGCCATGACCTGCGGGCTAACCCCTATGCTCACTCCTACCAGTTAACACCTGAAACCAGAGAGCTCACTGCACAATTTGAGCGCACCCCGATGCCAGTGGGGAAAATGGAGGATTTCATCAACGACAACGCTCGTCGAAAAATTGCCCGTCTCGCCGGTATTCACACCTGCTCCGACCCGGATCACAAAACCTGTGAGACCGATAGCCAGCGGGGTATTACCCGGGGCATCCATAATAGCTGGTATGACCTTCAACAGATCAAGCTTCCGGCCTGTATGACCCGTTTGGAAAAAATGCAGTGTGAATATGGTGATATGGATGTGCTGAGTGAAGAAACACGACAGGCGATAGCAGTAGAAGTGCAACGGCTGAAATCCCGGGGAATACCCATGAATCTGGGCACATTGACTCAGGAAACGTTGGGGTCAGAGCCTGCAAAAAGGATACTGAAAGACGATAGAGGCTGTACAGTAACGACAGTGAAACGCCTCAGGGGGCATGGTCCAGAGGGTAATCCACTGCTTGAGACAATGTTGGTGCCAAGTTTCAGCGTACAGCCCGAGAAGCCTCGCTAACGCTTTGGCTAATCAACAAAACCGGGGGCGGGTTTTGATGGTGACAGGTTAAGCCTGAGAATTTGGGCGGCTTTATGGGTTGAAACCATTCGTTGAAATCCAGTGGGTTCGGCTCCCACCAGAGACCTCAATACCGTTCGACCTTTATACCAAACTAATGTTCCGTTGCGCTTTGAAACCAAGCTAACAGACTACGAGCAGTTGCCAGGGAGTTCAGAAGCTATTGATAATTTACCTGAGTTTCTTACTGAATTGACTGACTGGAGAAACTGGGCTTTTGCGATTTTAGCTCCCCTTGAAGCGACTTCTTTGTTGCAGGTTTCTTTTTTGATTCGATAGTAGGCATTTGCATAGGTTCTTTGTGCCTGTGCCAAGACAGGATCGGAATGGTAGCGCTCCCGTCGGCGTTTCCTTTGGCACTTTTGGCGCTTTGCGTAAGCGGGATCTTTGCGAAGCTCTCTTTGGCGCTCTATATAGGCAGGATCTTTGCGAAGCTCCCTCAAGCGCTCTCTTTCGCGCTCTGCAAAAGCGGGATCTGTCCGGTAGCGCTTCCTTCGGCGTTCCCTTCGTTGTATCTTTTGGTACTCCCTATTGCGCTTGATTTGTGAGCTGCTACTTTCAGTAGTTTCTTCTACTCTTCCCTTGGTCAGATCACCTGATAAATCACTTCCATATTCTGCAGGAATATTGTGTTGTTGAAATTCCTGAATAGTTGGTTGAGGCTTCATAATCGCAACAGGCACTGCTGTCTTGGAAGAAACATTAATACAATCTTGAATAGAATCTCCTATGGAATGAAGGTTATTATCAGCAACTGATGCGCTTTGTGAGGTTGTTTGCCCTATACCTAAAATAGACTGGATCGAAAAAGGCTTATTACTATGAAGATAAGTAGTTCGATAATGACTCATAGCACAAAGAATCCGGGCAGCTTCTACAACGTCACGGGAAAAAAAGTGTACTGACGTACTAGATTTAGCAAAAGGCGTATATTGAAGGTTAGAAAAGCTATTGGAAGCAGTATTGAATTGTGCAGAAGAAGTAGAACTATCCATTGAGAAATTGAACAAATAAATAATTAAACATCCATCTAAGACCGAGCCTTTTTATAAAAGTTCCTCCCTTTCACAACTCATTCTCTATTAGAACATTATATTTTCTTCCCCTTTGATTATTAACTTTCCAGTCAACTTGAGGAGCCGAGGAGAGGGAGAGGATGAATGGACATTGATTCAAACTCACTATTCTTGGCTTTATGCAATTCTCTTATAAAAGCGGTCGCTTGCTTACCAGCCATTTTTGCTTGTTCTCTATCACCGGTATTCTTGAAAACTTTATAAAAAGCCTTGCGGTAAGCCTTCTGGTAAGCCTTCAGGTAAGCTTTTCCTTTCTCGGATTCACGGTAAGCTTTCTGATAAGACTTCTGATAAGCCTTTGCTTTCTCGGATTCACGGTAACGCTTGTGATAAGCCTTCCGTTTCTCGGACTGTTCGTAAGCCTTCATGTAAGCCTTCCCTTTATCGGATTCAAAGTAAGCCTTGCGGGTAGCCTTCCATTTCTCGGACTTTTTGTAAGTCTTCTGGTAAGTCTTCTGATAAGCCTTATGGTAAGCTTTTCCTTTTTCGGATGCGCGGTAAGCCTTCTGATAAGCCTTCTGATAAGCCTTTGCTTTCTCGGATTCACGGTAACGCTTGCGGTAAGCTTTCTGTTTCTCGTACTGTGTGTGAGCCTTCTCTTTATCGGATTCAAGGTAAACCTTTTGGGAGGCCTTATCAGGAGAGATAGTCGGAGATTCGCCAGAAACGGAAACAGAGGCAGAAGCATTAACATCAAACTCATTTTTAGAATATGCATTTTGTTGAAGCTGTTCACTATTGAGTGGTGGAGTAATCATTGCAATCGGTGCTTCAGGCTTCGAAAATGTATCAATGTAATCCTGATCAGGAATAGGTACAGGTTGATGAAGGCTGTTATCAACAACTGATGAGATTTGCGGGATGGATTGCCCCATACCTGAAAAACCATTTCCAGCAGTGTCTTTTAATGTTGAATCAAGCGGAGGATGATTAGCATTAATAGAGTGTGACTGAGCATCCGCTTTAACGGCCATACTCCAAACGCGATCGATTCTTAAACCTGATTGACTGGTATAAAGAATATTTCCGTCGCTTTGTTGTTGTGCCTTGGTTTTATCTGATAAGTCTAACGGCTCACTTTGCTCAGGCTCTTGATGATAAACAACCCTCACTAGCACTTTTGGAAAACGATAATCGCTGAATGGGTCATGGAAGCTTATACCATAGGGACTTACGATGTTTAAATGATTATTTGGTGCAACTTGCTGAACTTCCAGCCCAAATGCCACGCTATTCCCCTGCGGACAGTCATTCAAAACTGAACCACTGCTCGACATAACTGGTTCGTATGCTCTCTGGACATCCAAATACGAAGAGTGTGGGTTAAAATACGGATTAGCCATTGAATTATTGAATTATTGAATTATTGAATTATTGAATTATTGAATTATTGAATTACGGTTTAAAAGACTACACATTTTTATAAAAGTTCCTCCCTGAAATGGTTATAGTTTTCCGGACACGCAGACTTGAGTAGTATCAAAGCCCCTTAAGGTGTGTCCAGATGTCAGAAAAGAAAGTCAAAATCTATACGGCAGAGTTCAAGGAATCTGCTGTGAAAATGGCTGTAGAATCCGATCAGCCAGTCACTGAAACAGCCAGAGATCTCGGTGTTAATGTAAATACCGCATACCTGGATTGGTAAGTATCACCGGGCTAAGGCATCTGGCAAGGCTGTAAAGCAAGATTAACATTTATACGATGAACTGAAACGTTTGCGTAAAGAGAATGCCCGACTGAAAGAGGAGCATGCCATTTTAAAAAAGGCGGCAGCCCTTGTGTCCTGTGGGTATTCTTTGCGAGAGAAAGTCTCTGAGATTCCAGTTCATCAGGGACCATCAGGAAAGCTTCAGCATAAGAGCCATGTGCCGGGTTATGTCGGTATCCAGCACGGGCTATTATGATTGGCTTTCCCGCCCTGAATCAAAACGATCTCAGGAAGACCTCGCATTGAAGGCTGATATTAAGGCAATACATGAAAAGAGTCGCCGAACTTATGGTGAACGTCGTATTAAAGATGATCTGGCCCTATTTTATGATGAGAGCGGGGAAACACATCAGTCGGCAGCGGATCAGCCGCTTGATGAAAGATGAAGGCATTGTATGTAAAACCAGGCGGAGGTTTAAAGCAACCACCAACTCCCACCATAACAAACCGGTGGCTGACAATACATTAGACCGCGATTTTCAAAGGGCACAGCCGAACCAGGCATACGTTGGCGACATTACCTACGTTCCTGCTCGTGAGGGTTGGCTGTACCTGTCTGTTTTCATCGACGTTTGCTCAAGAGCCGTTGTGGGCTGGTCTATGAGCGATAGAATGACAGCAACTTTGGTTACGGACTCGCTGGAAATGGCGCTGTGGAAGCGTAGACCGCTGGCAGGCTTGTTGGTTCATAGCGACCCGGGGAGCCAATATGTCTTGGATCGTTATCAACTGCTGCTCAGGGACAATGGTTTTATATATAGCATTAGCCGTAAAGGGAATTGCTGGGATAATGCAGTGGCCGAAAGCTTCTTCCATACTCTCAAGACAGAACTCATTCATCATGAGGACTTCCAGACACGGGAAGAGGCGCATCAGGCAATTTTTGAGTATATCGAAGTGTTTTTATTCCAGAAGGCTTTGGTGATGCGTATATAAATCAGCATACATGCCTGCTTAGATACATGCCGGATTGCCAAAGCCTATTCTTTCCTGCAATGATGCGAAGCCCATTGGCTCGATGGCAATATGATGCGCCCAGAGAGGAATTAAGAACAGTTTCAGACTGGGGGATATCGGGAAATGCTCTGCCCTGTGCTACCATCCGCAGAGCAATACCGCATCGTCACCAAAGTCGACCAACTAATGTCCCTCTGCGACCAAATCAAAACCCACCTGCAACACCAGCAGCAAACCCGCCTGCACCTGGCCGATGCCATGGTGGACCAAGCACTGAACCCCACTAACCCGAATTCACCTACCCAACCAAAGGCAGCCAACCCGTGACCATTGACGAGATTCTGGAACAGCTTTCCAGCAACCCCGAAGGCTCCTTCCCACACGCTGCCATTAACGCCGCCGTTGAACAGCAAGAGGCCATCACGCCCCATCTGCTGGCCCACCTTCAGGAGCTTATAGACCTTGGCGAAGACATTGACGACGACTTCTACGACGGCCTGACCCTGTTTGCCATTTTCCTGCTGGGCCAGTTCCGGGAAGCCAGGGCGTATCCGCTGATCATCCACCTGCTGACCTGCCGGGAAGACAGTGCCGAGTTTTACTTTGGTGATGCCATTGCCAGTGGCATGACCCGTATTCTGGCTTCCATCTGCCACGGTGACATTGCCCCGCTCAAAGCACTGGTGGAAAACGAAGCATTGGATGAGTTTGTCCGTACCGCCACCCTGGAAAGCCTGGCTACCCTGTTTACCGAACAGGCATTAAGCCGGGAAGACCTGCTGTCGTATTTTACCTGGCTGTTCCGGGAGTACCCGGTACGCAAGGACAGCTTTCTGTGGGACAGCCTGATCATCTGCTGTGCCGCTTTCCGCTTTGCTGAACTGCTGCCCGATATCCGCAAGGCCTATGAGGACGGGCTGGCCGACACAAGCGTGGTATCCCTGAAAAGCATTGAAGACGAGATCGTGTCAGAGTACGACAATCTGGACGAACTCTGGCACCTCAAACACTACATCACCGACACCACAGTCGATTTGTCCAGCTGGGCGTCGTTCCAGCCGTTAAGCAACAGCGAACCATTCCAGAACCCAAGGGGCCTGTTACTCCAGACAGAACTCTAAAGGGTACCGTATTACACGATAGTGGTACCTTCTTGAGAGCCGACCCCAAAACAGGCCGCAATGACCCATGCCCCTGCGGCAGTGGTCAAAAGTTCAAGAAGTGTTGTGGTCGTTAGCATTAATCAACAGGAATCGATGTCATGACCCTGTGGACAGAACAGGCAATCTTCTTTGGCAAGGCCATTATCTTTCAGTTTCATCAGCGCAACGAGGAAGAATCGCAGGATGATGGCGAGTACATTGCTAACTTGAAAATGGTGATCCATGGTGCGATTGCCACAGCGCCAGATCCACTGAGCAAACGACAGGTTCAACAGACCCTGCAGACTATGCCCGGGATCTTTACGTCCAGTTCTGGTGTCATGACGATAAGGCTGATGACCACGCCGGGCTGGAAGAAGCCTTGGACACTTTCGATATGCTCTACGAACACGAAGGCTGGCCAGAATAACGCCCTTATTTCTTAAAACTCTTTCCATTAAAACAGCAAGGCAGTATATCTGTGACCATTGACGAGATTTTAAGCGAGTTTTCCCAACGCCGTGGCTATTTCCCCAAAGCTGCGGTAGAAGAAGCCATTGTGCAGCAAGAAGTCATTACCCCTTATTTGCTGGCATCGCTGAAAAACGCAGCAGGTCCCCTTAAGGACGACGATGCCAACGAAGCGCTTACCCTTTTTGCACTGTACCTGCTGGCCCAGTTCCGGGAACAGAAAGCATACCCGCTGATCATCCGGATGGTATCCATTTCGGCCATGGAGTCTGAATACCGTTTTGGGAACATTGTTACCGAAGGCCTGCACCGAATTCTCGCCACCGTTTATAACGGCGACCTGACACTGTTGCAGGCGCTGATTGAGAACGACAGTGATGATATTGATGAGTTTGTCCGCGGTGCAGCGCTACGAACCATTGCCACGCTCTGTTTCACCGGACAGGTGGATCGTGATTCAGTGCGACAATATCTGACCCGGTTGTTCCGGGGCCGACTCCGACGCCGGGAAAATCATGTATGGAACGTGCTGGTGGATGTCTCAGCTGAACTGGGATTCAGGGAACTGCTGGCCGATATTCAACTGGCCTACAAACATGGACTGGCTGATAGCTTCTATCGCAAGCCCGCCAGTATTGAAAGTACACTTGAATCAGCGACTGACCAGCCCCGACGAGCCAGAGATGGCCTGCTGATTGATGATACTATTGCCGAGTTGCAGGACTGGGCAACATTTCTGCCAAAACGGGAGCCCGCAAAGCACCAACCCCCGACTCCGCAGCCTCAATTTCTTCACACCGGTGAAACCCTCAAACGGGAGATACCAAAAACAGGCCGCAATGACCCTTGCCCCTGCGACAGCGGTAAAAAGTTCAAGAAGTGCTGTGGACGATAGGCAGTAAACACCTGCCATTAACCGGAATCTGCAACAGGCATACACCATAGCCGATGTTTTTTCCGGTTTTCCCATACCCCCACACATTCAATGGCTGTGGAGCCAATGTCGGTTTCTCTGTCGGCCCTGATCGGTAAACTCAGGGCCTATGGGTTTAGCTGGTAACCAGCACGCTACGTTGCAACCAACATTGAAGGCATCTATCTGGGACAGGATCAGGGAGAATGGCTGAAGCAAAGAGCCAAGTTGGTCAGGAGCGATTTCACTCAAACTATTGGCGAGCACTGGACCAGAAAAGGCATTATTCCCAATGGGGTTTTCGGCCAGAGATAGCGATAGTCTGTCGCTCGATTCCCGGTGATTTTTGCCGCTGGAACAGCTCAAGCTACACCACTAAAAAAAAGGAGGAACTTCAGTTCATTTTTACCAGCAGAAAGTAATGAGCAAATGGCTGATTTCGACAGTGGTGGCGTTCAAGGTACACCACTAAAAAAAGGGGGCGCGTGTTATTAAACCCCAACCATCTTGAAAACCGGAGCTTTATTCCAGCTTCGGTTGTTTTCTGACTCTTAAAATTTCTTCTTCGTCAACAAGGGAATTTTTTACCCACAATCGGTCTGCAATGATCGTTGGGTTCCGATTGATTCGGGCAGTAAATTCATTAACTGCCTGCAAAAGCTCTTCTGCTGTTGCATAGCAGTGATGATAGGTTACGTCTTCACGCAACCAGCGCCAAAGAGCCTCTACCGGCATAAAGTCCGGACTGTATGAAGGCATTTGGATAATATTAATGTTCAGTCGTTTACCCGTCATTCAGCACCCGTATCAGGAATAAATTTCCTGATACGGTCGCCCAAGAATTGAAATAATAGTCAACTGCCTTTCTTGTAATCCAACCACATGCTTTTCATGTCCATCGACCAATAGCACGTTGATACCCTGAAAGCAGAAAAACACCCAACGCGCTGTCGGGTTTTGGCAGGGTTTCCGCTTCATGTCCGGGAAAAACCGACTCTGTCGTTTTAGCTCATGCCTAATTCGATGCTGAATCGCCGCATACACTAACAGACACAGCGTCATCACCATCAGCAAGGCTTCTATTCGTTCCGGTTTCTTTAAAAACAGCGAAGAAACCAGAAACTCCGGGCTCTTCAAAAACCGAAAGCCACGCTCTACTGACTGTTGTGATTTGTAAGTACTTAGCACTTCTGCTGTACTCAGCCGACTGTCGTCCAGATCATTCGTCGCCAGCACAAAGCAACCCAGAGAACACTCTGCATCTTTGCGACAGTCAACGGATACCCAAGGATATCCGCTCACATAATATTCAATACTGTCCGGTTTAGAGCCTTTCTCCGGACGACCTACCTTGGTATAGCAGGGTTTCTCAGTAATGACAGGTTCCGCCTGACAATAAATAGTTTTTGACTGCCATTCATCGAACGCACGCAATGCGTCGGTTTCACACTTGAAGGCTTTTTTGGCCAGTTTACTGGTCAGCGCTTCTGCTTCTTTCTCAGACTTCTTTAGCATTTTTTTCAGCAGTGTTTTTTGTTCGCTCTTTCGAGCCTGCTCGCTGCGGACCAGAATCCAGCGCTGGGAGACACCCGCATGATCTGACAGCATTTCATGACTCTCATAGCCCTCAGCACCCTCCACTGGTGTCATTTCACAAGAAGCGACACTGTCAATCAGTTCTCTGGCTTCTTTGATTTTTGACGGAACCCGGGTGATAAATTGCTGGCCCTGCTGATGAAGTATCTGTACGTTATCTGTTGTATAAAGTGCTGCATCACCAATCAGGTAGCGATTATTCAGGGCTTCCCGGTAGGATTTCAAATGGCTGCTGATGACTTTTTTAAAGTTTTTATTGTCGTTTACGTTGCCACTGGACGCTTTCATAAAAACGGGAATACCGGCCTGATTTTCCGTCATCATCAGCAGTATTGCCTGGTTGAGCTCGGGTCGATGATCCCTGCTGTATCCACGACAGAGTTTGATACAGTGCATATCTTCTTCGTCGACGTCAGATTCGCTGTTATAAACGCCGTCCACATGCAAGCTTGTTGAGTCAAGGTTCAGAGCCTTGCACGGCAGTTTTAAGACATTCACTGCCTTGACAGCCAGCGATAAATAGACCTCACTTACATCCAGTTCAAAAAGCTGATCCAGGGCTCTGCCGAGTACACTGTCGTTAATGTGTTCGGGTTTAATACCGGGCCTGATGAGTTTATCCAGCGGTTTATCAGCATGAAACTCCGGGAACATATGAAGCGTGCGGGCAGTGAACCCAAGGCCGTTAAGCAGCATTGATACTACGGTTTCGCCAAAGGAAATATTCCGGTGTTCAGATTGGTTAGGAACCAGGGAATCCAGATGATTAGAGATACCGAGTTCTTTGCACATACCGGCAACCAAACCCATATGATCGATACGTTGAATGTGGAACTGATGAGGATGCATTGGACATGTTCATTCTGAGAATTTTTTACATTTTAGCCGGTGTAGGGAAATTCTCAGATTGAGTGCTGAATGACGGGTTTACCCGCTTCCTGTACTAATTTGGCCGTATGCCAGGAGGCTCCGTCCCAGATAACGTCAATCTCCCCATCCGGCTTTTCCTGGCGAATACGCTCAAGAACATTCACGGTATGCTCTTTCCGGCCACTCGGATAAGGCCATATCCTGACCTGACCATCATTAAAGTAGTAAACGCCATAAAAGCTGATCTTGGCAGAAAGTCCCGGTGAGTCGGAACTTACCCAGAAGCGCTTACCTTTACGAGACCAGCCATAACCTATATCAGTATCCTGATGGATATGAGCCTCATCAATATAAACCAGAAGACGTTCCTGCCGGGTCACTTTCTCCAGCAGAGGTTTCAGCTGCTCAAGAAATGTGGATCGCAGGGCCGAGTCGGCTTTGTTCAGTAATTTTTTAGCTTTTTTCCATGAGTAACCCTGGCGTTTCAAGCCCTGTCGAAGAGTCTCACGACTGAAACGAACAGCAAACGTTTTGTAACACCAGTCTGCAAGTGTTTTCAGTGTCCATCTGACAAAGTGCTGAGGGCGATCCTGTGAAGCTGCCTGTTCAAGAGCCCGGTCTATAATCCCTGCAACTGCTCCACCAATTACTCGACAAAAGGGGGGTGCCCACCTGTGCGCCGATACACCATAGAGTCCGGGCCACTGAGGTTGTATTTGTTAATCCATCCGGTCACCGTATCATGACGACGACCCAGTTTTTTGGCGACTGCAACGGGGGAGCTGCCTGTGACTACCTGGTACAACGCAGAGAAACGTTCCCGGGTTCTGGTATGGGAGGCCTGAATAGATTGCGCCAGAAGGCATTCTGGAGTTTGGTCCCACACCGCACAATGGACTTTCAGCAAAACTTAATACCGGCAACAAAATACGTCATTCTACCGATGGATTTTTATCTGTCAGTTAGGATATGGCGAACTGAAATCAGTGAGAACCGGAAACATACGGTTTTCAAGCTGGTTGGGGTTTAAGTAGAAGATGATCGTTTAGCCCCCATTACATCCCAAACGAAAGTGGGCACAATAATGGGCACAAACAGGCAGATACAAAAAAGCCCGTAGTGCTTACTAACGCTACGGGCTTTGCTGTATATGGTGCCGGCACCAAGAGTCGAACTCGGGACCCACTGATTACAAGTTGAAAGTACGATCGTTTCATATCATCCCACCAGATTCCACTATACTGCTCACAGCCCTTGAATAACAAGGGGTTGGTAGTGGTAGACTGTTTTTTTAAATCCCATTAAATTCCGCACAAGCCCAGTAGAAAGTGGGGGCAAAAGTGGGGGCAAATTTCAGAGCAGTCAGAACAATAAAAACAGGTGGAGTTCATGGCAAAGCTGTCCGTGCTGGCGCTGAAAAGCATTAAGAAAAGGCTAACTGAAAAAGTGAGTGGTCGCGGTGATGGGGCGCTGCTGTTTGAAAAGCGCAAAAGCGGAACTATTGAGGTGTACTACCGCTATAAATATCAAGACAAAGATTCCTCGATCAAACTCGGCAATTACAAAGTCACCAACGATGGAGCTGGGTATACCCTTGCTGAATGCCGCGACAAGGCTCAGGACCTTGCCCGCTTGCGTCGCCAATGCGGCGGTGATCTGAAAGGCTACCTGGAAGCCGAGGAGCACAAGAAGGAACAGCAGAAGCTCGAAGAGCAACAGCGGCAGGAAATGGAAGCCCGTAAAGGTTCATTTGCCGACCTGATGGAATCCTACGTACTGGATCAACAGGCTCAGGGTAAAGAGAGCGCCCACCAGTCCCGTCAAGCCTTCAGACTGAATGTACTTGATGCCTATCCCATGATTGCGTCTAAAAAGGCCAAGGATGTGACACCGGACGATATTGTCACCATTTTGGCAGCGATCCACCAGCGGGGCTCTGAAGTGGAATCCGTTCGGGTTCGGGCGTTGCTTCACGCCTGCTTCAACTTTGGCATCAAGGGCGACTACGATCCAACGCGGATTGCCGAAAAGCGATTCTATATCCAGCATAACCCGGTGACAGCCACCAAGAAAAACACCAAGGCCTCTAAACCCGGCAACCGCGTATTGAGCCATGAAGAGGTCCGACTACTCTGGCACAACATTGGCGATACCCATCGCGTCGGCTTTGTCCTGGCCTGTGCAATACGCTTTATGCTGGCCACCGCTGGTCAAAGACCCAAACAGTTACTCCGGGCAACCTGGGAGGACTACGACTTTCAGCGAAACTGCGTTACCCTGATAGACCGAAAGGGACGGCAGGGAACGGAAAAGATACATGTGGTACCGCTAACCGGCAGGGCAATGGCGATCCTGCGAGCCGTAAGAGAAATCTCCGGTTCATACCCGTGGCCGTTTTGCTCGGGCGTTAAAGGCCGTAGCGGCGCCACTAAGGGTCAACTGATGCCGCTTACCCTGGAGTCGCTGAAGAACGGTTTTATCCGCTATAACAAGGCACTCTCTGAACAGGCCTCAGCTGAGGGAAAACCGGCACCAGAGCCTTTTACGGCCAGGGACATTCGCCGCACGGTTAAAAACCTGATGATTGATGCCGGGGTTAACCGGGAACAGAGAAACCTGCTTCAGTCCCACGCACAGAGCGGTGTGGACGTGAAGCATTACGACCGGCATGAGCATCTGCCAGAGAAGCGGGAAAGCATCCGCCGATACGATGCCCTGCTGGATAAAATCCTGAAAGGGGAAGAGACCACCCTGGTGGATATAGATACCTACCGCCAGCAAAAAGAACTCAGCTTTTCATAATCAACTAACAGGGAACACTGCCATGAAACCAGACAGCAGCCCCCAATACATCACCGACGATCAGGGCAACCGGGTATCCGTCGTCTTACCGGTGGACGACTACCAGGAACTACTGGACGACCTTGAAGACCTTGCCGCCGTCGCCGAGCGCCGGGATGAAGAATCCATTGCCCACGATGATGTGCTTAAGCACCTGAAGGCCAGCGGCAAGCTATGAGCCGTTATACGTTGTGCTGGAAGCGTTCCGCCCTGAAGGAGCTGGAGAAGCTGCCCGGGGCCACGGTGGGCAAGCTGGTGGCACTGGCGGAGTCGCTGGTGGATGAGCCGTTTCCCGATGGCTGTCGCAAGCTGTCCGGCACGGAACATACCTGGCGGGTCAGGGCAGGCAACTATCGTCTGGTGTACCAGATAGACAACGGACAGTTAATTATCGAAGTGATCAAAGTCGGTCACCGTAAGGCGGTTTACCGCTGATTTTTTCTTTGGCCAGTATAGGGTTGTACCCGAAAGGACAGGTTTCCCGGCTGTTTGGACTGGTTGGTTAAAGCGGGAATTAAGGTGATATTTGCGAATGAAATCGTTTGATTACCAATATAATAGCTTGATTCACAGCATAAACTTTCAGATGACCCACATTTCCGCTTGCCTTTCACATCCCAGTGATGAAGAACTTTCAGAAAAGTATTCAAGACTGACCCGTTATTTTGACAAGACCCGAGCTGATTATGCAGAAACCATAAAACTTGATTTTTCTTCCAATATGGAATGTTCAATCAGAACTGATGGTATAGCTCCTAATATTAATGACCCTGAACTGATTGAATACCTGTTGGAGTTAAAAAATAGTGGCCAAAAATTATCTACTGATGACATCCAATCTATTGGATATTCTGATGAATGGCTAGTTGGGGAAATGTCTATTGAACCTGAAGAGGATCTAAATACCATAGGCATCAATGGTGCATTAGAAGGTTATGCCCTGCTTGCCTTTAGCTACAACAAAAAAGCTTTAGACCTGTTAAGTTATGTCCAAATAATAAAATTTGATAATGAAGATGACCAGTGGCACTGCCAAGTTTTTCCATTTCATGAAGCTTGCAGGGAAGATCAGATAAAAAATCTCATGAAGGCTTTCGAGGCGATGATGAGCTCTTGGCACCATCTACATACAGCAAAAATCCTGAAAACACTTCCAAGTTTAGAATACATAAGCTCACCGATTGTTAGTTCGAGCTTTATAGAAGAACAGGCAAAACTGTTAGCAGACGATATTGCAACCAAAAAGGCTAGAGAAAGAGCTGTTTCACGGCATGCTGACAACCATAAAAAGCAAGAAAGGGTAATTGAGGTATATGAAAGCGGGGAATACAAGAAGCAGTACCAAACCCCTTATCAAAAGACAAAAACAGCAAAAAGGATTCTCAGACATGTTAACGAATGGTGCAGGTCTGAAGGTATTCCGATATACCAAGAAACTGGAACTGGTGGAATTAAGACCGTTAAGCAGATCATAGACCGATACGAAAAGAAAAAATCAGTTCCATGCAAATAGCTATCACAAGGCAGCAATCTTACAGCCCCGTGCCCGCAGAAGTCATACTTTTACCGGCAGAAGTATAACTTTTACCGGCAAACGTCCAACTACCACTCTATAACTCACTATTTTCCAGCCATATCCTGACTCCCAAGCCATTCCAGAAAATGCCTTACGGGAGTCAGGGATATGACCACCAGCAACACCCCTTTCAAAAAAAGCAAAACCTGCCCGGTTACTGCTGCTGACCAGAAACCTGCTGTCAGCCAAAGCAGTCACACCAGCACACCCACACCAATGCCTGAGCCGAAAAAGAGCTTGCCACAGGGCGTCGTCTACCTCACCAACCAGCAAGTGCGTAAACGCTACCAGATCGGCAATACCACGCTGTATCGCTGGATTGGTGATGAACAAACCAATTTTCCAAAACCACATCACTTAGGACCGCGCTGCGTCCGCTGGCTTCAATCGGAACTGGAAGCCTGGGAGTCACAACGGGCCTGATTCGGCAACCACCATCCACCGCTCAAATTCGAGCGGTGGATCAATCCGCAAAAAGTGAACCTGAAAAACACCTTTATCAAGTCCATTGGACGGAGTCTTTTACTAATGAAAGTACTACCCCCAAACGGCAGGCAGCTGGTAATTCCCCGCCCTATACGATTGGTCATGCTGTACGTTGGCAGCCCTCAATGCTGGCAGGCAGCTAATAATGCCAAACAGCTCGCTCAACAAAACCATCTTGTTTTGCCGTTGATTACTGATGCCAAAAAATATCATTGGCCCGTGAATGATTGCCCTGTTGTGGTGATTGATTTTAATGATTCAGCACTTACCGATATCGGCATCTTGATCAGTGTACTGCTTCAGGCCGGAGCCAGGTCAGTGGACGTTAAGCAGATCAATAAACCCCAAACCATACGTTATCAGCGTCCAGAGAAGGGGGACAGCTATGCCTGATAAAAATGCAAAGGCTGAGCATGGCCTTGAAGCGGCAGTCATTCAGATTGATCAGGATAACCACATTAGCAGCTTGACCTCTAAAGATGCTTCTTCCAAAGAGAAGGGTAATGAAGCACTGAAAAACATACTCTCAAGCATCAGTGAAGCTATACCCGAAACTGATCTTGAAAGGCGGGAACAAATGACCCCGAACCTTACTAATGTGGAAAGACTCCAGGCTGAAAGCCAGAACTACCAGAGCGATGATCATACCGATGTCGATTCTGAAGTTCCTCCCGAGGGGGTTGGTAGCCCTTTCTATGGAGGGAGTACCAGAAAGCTTCCAACCGAGCTGCTGGAAACAGGTTATGACAAAGAAGAAGATTGGGTGATTAAGGGTTATATTCCCCAGAACGCATTTGGCGTAATCTACGGCCCCTCAGAGTCCTTTAAGTCATTTCATGCGGTAAGCTGGGCTGCCTCTATAGCCAGTGGCAAGCCATGGAACCATATTCACTGCCAGCAGTCACCAGTCTTGTATATTGCGGCTGAAGGCGGCTTCGGTGCCGCCAAGCGAGCCCATGGTTGGAAAATGACGAATAACAATGGTGAGTCCCTGGCATTGCTGCACTCCATCAAAATGCCGGTTTTCATTGGCAGTCCAAAGACGGTGAATGAACTGATCAATACGATCATGGATCTGAATAACCAGATGGGAAAGAAAATATCCGTAGTCTTCATTGATACACTGGCCAGGTGCTTTGGTGGCGCTGATGAGAATAAGACGACCGATATGAACTTGTTTGTCTCAGGCTGCGATAAAATAAAAGCGGAAACTGGCGCAACCATCATTGTTATCCATCACACTGGCAAGAATAAAGAGCGTGATGCAAGAGGATCATCGGCTTTGCGGGCTGCGTGCGACTTTGAATACTGCATTGATCGGCCCGATAAGGGCATGTACTACCTGCTGAAATGTACCAAGTCAAAAGACTCGGAACCTATGCCAACCCAGGCCTTTGATATGACGCCACGGTTTCTCAGGTACGACTCTGATCAGGATGAAGTCACGACTCTGGTCGCCAGTTTGAATGGCCGTGAGCCTCCTGAAGGAGGTGATGCTGATGATAAACCCCTGACCCTGTCGAAAAATCAGGAAGCTTTGTATCAGGCAGTCAGATCAAGAACTGCTTCAGGGGAGCCCACGACAGTAGCTGTTATTCGGGATGATCTTAAGGCACAGAAATTGGCCATCTCCAATTTTTCCAAATGGCTTGAATCACTGGTTTCAAAAGGGCTGATACGTCTGGATGGAGATACATTGATTCCCGTCAACAAGGGCTAGGCACTCGCTCGTCGTCTCGTCACTTATATATATAAACGCACCGACGACGAGCAATCAGCAATACTTTTGGTGGAGCCTTTATGCTGTAGCAGTTTCACTTCAAGGTGCATTTTTTTATAGGGATTTAGGTTCTACAGGGAGGTGGCCATGGGAGGTTGCAACAGTGGCAGAAAGGCCAGCTGCGAAAAAAATGTCGAGGATTACTATACCCTGGACATTTGCTGGCTTTATCGGCAGGGGTTGCTGGAGCCCGGTAAAAAGACGGTTATCCGGTTTGGCAAGTCCTTCGCTATCAGGATGAAATGTAAGCCCCGGTTCTGGGGCTGGAAGCAGTGTCTGCGTGTTGAGTACCCGGTCTGGAATGATGCCGGGAAAATTGAGACAAGGGAGCAGGTGATCGGTTTTGAATGGGTCAGCACCCTGAAAGGAAAAACCCGCAGAGCCTACTTCTACTGCCCTATGTTGGAAATTCGTTCTGGCAAGCTGTTGATGGGGAGGAATGGCTTTGCCCATCGGCGCTGGTATGGGCCGATGTATTACACTCAGACACTGGGGCATTTTGATCGAGCCATACATACTTGCAGTGCAATCAGGGACAAGCTGGGCAGTGCAGCAACCGAATTGGCTACCGATCCACCTGACAGGCCCAAAGGGATGCACCAAAAGACTTACCGGAAGTACCTGAGAAAGCACCGTAGAGCCGCTTGGCCTGCTGTTGCCCGAATGGGGGAAGGCTAAGTTTGATGCAGAGCAACCACTGTGGATCCCCTCTGTTTATCCCTTCCCCAATTATGCGACAATGCCCCAAAACCCAATGCCGTGACCGGATGCACCGCCATGCCCATCGACAAATCCAGGCTTACTGAGTCCGATATCATTTCCAAGTTTATCCTCCCGGCGATCAAAGACGCAGGCTGGGATGATATGACCCAGATCCGCCAGGAAGTGAAGCTGCGCGATGGCAAGGTAGTGGTGCGTGGTCAGGCGGCTGCCCGCAAAAAGGTGAAGTCGGCGGATATTGTTCTCTACCATAAGCCCGGTTTGCCGCTGGCGGTGGTGGAAGCCAAAGCCAATCAGCATGAGATCGGCAAAGGGATGCAACAGGCGCTGGACTATGCCCGTCTGCTGGATGTGCCATTTGCCTTTGCTTCCAACGGCAATGGTTTTATCTTCCATGACAAAACCAACCCGGCCGCACTGGAAACCGAGATCCGCCTCGAAGACTTTCCCTCGCCAGAACAGCTCTGGCAAAAGCTCTGCATCTGGAAAGGCTATACCGAACAACAACTGACCATTATCACTCAGGATTATTACGACGATGGCAGCGGCAAGTCGCCCCGTTACTATCAGCTACAGGCCATCAACAAAACCGTAGAAGCAATCTCAGCAGGTCAGGATCGGGTACTGCTGGTGATGGCAACGGGCACCGGCAAAACCTACACTGCCTTCCAGATCATCTGGCGACTGTGGAAGGCCAAAAGCAAAAAGCGCATCCTGTTCCTGGCAGATCGCAATGTGCTGGTGGACCAGACTCGCATCAACGACTTCCAGCCTTTCGGCACGGCCATGACCAAAATCACCGGCCGCAAGGTAGACCCGGCTTACGAAATCCACCTGGCGCTGTACCAGGCACTCACCGGCCCGGAAGAACACCAGAAAGCCTACAAACAGGTCAACCCGGACTTCTTTGACCTGATCGTTATAGACGAATGCCACCGGGGCAGCGCCGCTGAAGACAGTGCCTGGCGGGAGATTCTCGAATACTTCAACAGCGCCACCCAGATCGGCCTTACCGCCACACCGAAAGAAACCGATGAGGTTTCCAACACCGATTACTTTGGTGAACCGGTCTACACCTACTCCCTGAAAGAAGGCATTGAAGACGGCTTCCTGGCACCCTACAAAGTGGTTCGTGTCGATCTGGATGTAGATCTGCAAGGCTGGCGCCCCACCAAAGGCCAGACTGACAAACACGGTGAGGTGATCGAAGACCGTATCTACAACCAGAAAGACTTTGACCGCACTCTGGTGATCGACGAACGTACCCAGCTGGTGGCACAGACCATCACCAGCTACCTGAAACGCACCGACCCCATGGCCAAGACCATCGTCTTCTGTAACGACATTGACCATGCCGAGCGGATGCGTCGGGCACTGATCAACCTGAACCCGGAACAGGTGGCCAAAAACGACAAGTATGTGATGAAGATTACCGGCGATGACGACCTGGGCAAGGCGCAGCTGGACAACTTCATCAACCCCAAAAAGCCCTACCCGGTGATTGCCACCACATCGGAACTGATGACCACTGGCGTCGATGCCAAAACCTGCAAACTGGTGGTGCTGGACCAGTCCATCCAGTCCATGACCAAGTTTAAACAGATCATTGGCCGTGGTACCCGGATTGATGACCGCGACAACAAGTTATGGTTCACCATTCTGGATATCAAAAAGGCGACAGAGCTGTTTGCCGATGAGCGTTTTGACGGCATCCCGGAAAAAGTCATTAATACCAGCAGCCAGACCATTAACAGTGATGACGATGAACTGGATAGCATCCTCAACAACCCTGCCGATGAGGAGTCCGATCATTCAGTAAATGAAGAGCCTGGCTCGTACAATGTCAGCAGCACTGACTCTTCATCAACCGATATAGACACCTCAGGCTTTGATGACGAGAACAAGGTCCGCAAATTCCATGTCAATGGCGTCACCGTAAAAGCCATCGCCGAACGGGTGCAGTACTATGACACCGATGGCAAACTGGTCACCGAATCGTTCCGGGATTACACCCGCAAAACCATGGCCAGGCAATTCACCTCGCTGGATGAATTTATCAAAAGGTGGCAGTCTGCCGGGCGCAAACAGGCCATTATTGATGAACTGGAAAACGAAGGTATCCTCTGGGAAGTGCTGGCGGACGAAGTGGGCAAAGATCTCGACCCCTTCGACCTGATCTGCCATGTGGTCTACGACCAGCCGCCACTGACCCGCAAAGAGCGGGCGGAGAACGTGAAGAAACGCAACTACTTCACCAAATACTCCGACACGGCACAGACGGTTCTTAATACCCTGCTGGATAAATACGCCGATGCCGGTGTGCAGGAGATCGAGAACAAGAATGTTCTGAAAGTGGCACCCTTTACTGCCATTGGCCGCCCTATCGAGATCGTCAAGAAAGGCTTTGGCAAACCGGCGGATTACGAACAGGCCATCAGCGAGCTGGAAGCGGAAATATACCGCTCTGCCTGACGGGAACCGCTTGGATACTTCACTAGTCATAGTTACTATGAATACTTTAAAGGTTGAGGAGCGACCACTGGCACAGGATGTCCGGTTTTCAGACTGCGAACTGATTGTCAGCCTGGTGGATGGGCGGACAATTTCTGTACCCGTTACCTGGTTCCCGA
Organism: Endozoicomonas sp. SCSIO W0465; assembly: GCF_023716865.1. Taxonomy (NCBI): domain Bacteria; kingdom Pseudomonadati; phylum Pseudomonadota; class Gammaproteobacteria; order Oceanospirillales; family Endozoicomonadaceae; genus Endozoicomonas; species Endozoicomonas sp. SCSIO W0465. The sequence continues at coordinate 5,851,347 of NZ_CP092417.1, read as the reverse complement.
CATTGGCCAACGCCAGCGAGGCACAGCGCAACAACTGGCAGCTGCTGGGCGGTGGTGATGGCATTCACTGGCCAGATCTTGATGAAGACCTGAGTGTGCGTGGCCTGTTGCTCGGAACCCGCTAACCTTTCTTAATCCGACTTACCCAGCCTTTCTTTGCGCCTGTTATCATACCGGCGCCGAATGACGTTTAAGAGACCCCCCATGTCCATCAGTTCCGTGATCAAATCCATCCAGGACATCATGCGCAAAGACGCCGGTGTCGATGGTGATGCCCAGCGCCTTGGCCAGATGTCCTGGCTGCTGTTCCTGAAAATCTTCGATGCCCAGGAAGAAGAGCTGGAGTTCGAGTTGGACGACTACCGCTCACCCATTCCCGAAGAATACCTCTGGCGCAACTGGGCAGCAGATAAACAAGGGATGACCGGCGATGAACTATTGTCGTTTATCAACAACGACCTGTTCCCGGACCTGAAAAACCTGATCGCCCCTGTGGATAAAAACCCCCGGGGCTTTGTGGTGAAGGAAGCCTTCAGCGACGCCTTCAACTACATGAAAAACGGCACCCTGCTGCGTCAGGTGATCAACAAGCTGAACGAGGTGGACTTTACCGACTCCAAGGAACGACACCTGTTCGGCGATATCTACGAGCAGATTCTGCGGGACCTGCAAAGTGCCGGTAATGCCGGTGAATTTTATACGCCCCGGGCCGTCACCCGCTTTATGGTCAACCGCATCAATCCGCAACTGGGCGAAAGCATTATGGACCCGGCTTGTGGCACCGGCGGCTTTCTCGCCTGCTCGGTGGATCATCTGAAAGACCAGGTAAAAACCGCCGCCGATCACCAGACCCTGCAAAAACAGATTCACGGCGTGGAAAAAAAGCAGCTGCCTCATCTGCTCTGTACTACCAATATGCTGCTCCACGGCATCGAGGTGCCGGTACAGATCAAACACGGCAACACCCTGAACAAGCCGCTCTCCAGTTGGGATGATCAGGTAGACGTCATTGTCACCAATCCTCCATTCGGCGGCACCGAGGAAGATGGCATTGAGAAAAACTTCCCAGCGGAAATGCAGACCCGGGAAACGGCTGACCTGTTCTTGCAGTTGATTATCGAGATATTGAAAGACGGTGGCCGTGCAGCCGTAGTACTGCCCGATGGCACCCTGTTTGGCGAGGGCGTCAAAACCAAAATCAAAAAACTGCTGACAGAAGCGTGCAACCTGCACACCATCGTGCGCCTGCCCAACGGCGTGTTTAACCCTTACACCGGCATCAAAACCAATATCCTGTTCTTTACTAAAGGTCAGCCAACGAAGGATATCTGGTTCTACGAACACCCTTACCCGGCAGGCGTAAAGAACTACAGCAAAACCCGCCCAATGAAGTTTGAAGAATTTCAGCAGGAGATGGACTGGTGGGGCAATGAGGCGGGCGGTTTTGCCGCACGGGTAGAAAATGAGCAAGCCTGGAAGGTCAGTATCGACGAGGTGACCGCCCGTAACTTCAATCTGGACATTAAAAACCCCCATGTGGGCGAAATCATCAGCCACGATCCGGACGAACTGCTGGCCAGCTACCAGCAACAGCAGCAGGAACTGGAAGGGCTGCTTGGACAGTTACAAACTATCCTTGGCGAAGCACTGACCAACCGGAACGGGAGATAACGTGGCCGACACCGACCTTAACATTGCCATTTATGAAGCCAGCCAGGGGAATATTCAGGTACTACTGGACCAGGAAACCATCTGGCTGTCCCAGAGGCAACTGGCAGAGCTGCTGGAAACCAGTATTGATAACATCAGCCTGCACCTGAAAAACATCTACAAAGAGGGCGAGCTCACCGCCGGGGCAACTACCGAGGATTACTCGATAGTTCAGCAGGAAGGCCAGCGGCAGGTACGCCGGAAGGTCAAACATTACAACCTGGACGCCATTATCTCCGTGGCTTACCGGGTTAACTCCCGCAAAGGCACCCAGTTTCGCCAGTGGGCCACCAGCACCCTGAAAGAGCACCTGACCCGTGGTTACACCATTAACCAGCAGCGGTTCGAGCAGAACGCCCAAGAGCTGGAAGCGGCCCTGAAGCTGGTGCGCAAAGCGGCGGCCTCCCCGGAATTGCAGGCGGATACCGGTCGTGGGCTGGTGGAGATTATCAGCCGCTATACCCAGACCTTTCTCTGGCTGCAACGCTATGACGAAGGCAAGCTGAACGAACCCCATGGCCAGCATGGCGGCACCCTGCCCACGGTGCAGGAGGCCAGTAACGATCTGGCGACCCTGAAACAGCAGCTGATGGCAAAAGGCGAAGCCACTGACCTGTTTGCCCGCCCCCGGGGCGATGGCCTGGGCGCTCTGCTCGGTAACCTGGATCAGAGTGCCTTTGGTGAACCCGCCTACCCGACCATTGAAAGCAAGGCAGCGCACCTGTTGTACTTTGTGGTTAAGAACCACCCATTTACCGATGGCAACAAGCGCAGCGGGGCTTTTCTGTTTGTGGACTTTCTGCACCGCAATGGTCGTCTGTTCAATCAAAACGGCGAGCCGGTGATTAACGACATTGGCCTTTCTGCCCTGACCCTGCTGGTGGCGGAATCCGACCCCAAACACAAAGAAACCCTGATCCGCCTGATTATGAATATGCTGGCTCCGGAAGCTGAACAATGAATGCCCTGATTACCCAAAACCTTTCTACCCTGGCGCTGGTGGTGCAGAACAAATCCGCTTCTGGCCGGGGTTCCAGTAAAAAGATTGACCTTTATGGCATTAAGAAACTGCGGGAGCTGATTCTGGAGCTGGCGGTGCGGGGGAAGTTGGTGCCGCAGTGTCCGGAGGATGAACCTGCTTCTGTTTTGCTGGAGCGGATTGAAACAGAAAGGCAAAAAATGATCATAGAGAAGAAAATCTCTAAGCCAAAACCTTTACCTGCAATATCTGATTCAGAGGAGCCATTTGCATTAGCTGATGGATGGAAGTGGGTAAGACTTGGAGAAATTTTACATATTTCATCGGGCAACGGACTGACTGCCAAGGAAATGAATAGTGAAGGTGCTATTCCAGTCTATGGTGGAAATGGCATTACCGGATATCATGACCAGGCGAATGTAAATGAAAGAACTCTTGTTATAGGAAGGGTTGGGTTTTATTGCGGATCCATTCATATCACTCCGCAAGAAGCTTGGGTTACAGACAATGCGTTCATTACAACCTTTCCAGAAAATTGCATTTTCTTGAACTATTTAGCTTGGTTATTAAAGGCCACAAATCTGAATGAAAATGATAGTGCTACAGCACAACCTGTTATCTCTGGCCGTAAAATATACCCTATCGTTGTTGCACTCCCCCCAAAAAGCGAACAACATCGCATCGTCGCCAAAGTCGATGAGCTAATGGCCCTGTGCGACCAGATTGAACAGCAGACCGAAGCCAGCCTGTCCGCCCATACGACACTGGTAGAAAACCTGCTGGCAACCCTCACCACCAGCGCCAATGCCGAAGAGCTGAAACAGAACTGGCAACGCATCGCCAGCCACTTCACCACCCTGTTCACCACCGGGGCGAGCATCGACCAGCTCAAGCAGACCATCCTGCAACTGGCCGTGATGGGCAAGCTGGTACCCCAAGACCCCAACGACGAACCCGCCGCCAAACTGCTGGAGCGTATCGCCGCCGAAAAAGCCCAGCTGGTTAAAGAAGGCAAAATCAAAAAGCAGAAGCCGTTGCCGCCGATTGTTGAGGATGAAAAGCCGTTTAAGCTTCCGAATGGTTGGAGTTTCGTCCGACTTGGAGATCTCACATCAAAAATGGGTTCAGGCAGCACACCTCGTGGCGGAAAAAGTGCTTATGTTGATAATGGCATACCATTTTTACGTTCACAGAATGTATGGAATGATGGGCTTGATTTATCAGATATCGCATATATCACTGTAGAAACACATGTGAAAATGGAGAATACAAGGGTCATACCTGGAGATGTTTTGCTCAATATCACAGGAGCATCACTCGGCCGTACCGTAGTTTTCCCGCCCGATCTGAAAGCTGTCTCTTGATCACAAATAGCTACCTTGTTCTATCATTTCTCACTGATAAAACAGGTCATGCTTCCACTTTCTCCTAAACCATGGTCAGAACTAACTTTTGGATGTGCTGATTTGGGTGATACTCGACGTACAAAACGACTTGTCAAAGTTGCTGCCGAGCTTTCAGCTCATACCGGTAATTCTTTGTCATCTTCATGCGAAGGTTATACCGCACTGGTAACTGGAGCTTACCGGCTGATTGAGAATGAGGCCGTAAAGCCTGAAGCAATAGCTGAGGCAGGCTTTCAGGCAACTGCCAAAATAGCGAGACAGTCTCGCCTACTTCTGGCTCTCGAAGATACAACAACCCTGGGTTATAAACATGCTGTCAGATCCGAGCTTGGTGATCTTGGAGGTCCTGAAGGCTCTAAAACCAGAGGATTCCACGTCCACTCTGTCTTCTTGGTTGATGCGGATACAGAGCGAAGCATTGGGCTTATTGATCAAGAACGATGGGTTAGAGAGGACGTTCAGCGGGGGAAAAAGAACCAACGTCGTCAGCTACCTTACGAGGGAAAGGAAAGCTTTAAGTGGCAAAGAGCCTCTGAAAACACAGAACAAAGGATGGGGGGTAAAATGCCTGACATCATCAGTGTTTGCGACCGGGAGGCGGATATATACGAATATATGCACTACAAACTGGATAACCGACAGCGGTTTGTTGTAAGAGCTACACAAAACAGAATCCTGGTGGATGGCGAACTCTTATTATTTGATTCCTTAGCTCAGACTGAAGTGTTGGGGAAATATACGATAGTGGTTCCTCAAAAAGGAGGTAGAAAGAAGCGAAAGGCAACGCTGCAGGTCAAAAGAAAGAAGATGACAATACAGGCGCCGCAAAGGCCAGGCGGCAGGCCGGAACCGGTAACTATGAATATTGTGTCGGCTGAAGAGATTGGCAATGACTCCGAAGACCGTTTGCACTGGGTACTATTGACAACTGAAGATATTGAAACATTCGAAGACTGTCGCTCTATCATTCGATTTTACGAGCTCCGATGGCGAATAGAAGAGTTCCATAAGGCTTGGAAATCGGGAGCAGGAGTAGAAAGGCTTCGTCTGCAATCTCCGGATAACATTGAACGACTTGCGGTCATATTAATGTTTGTCGCTGTCAGACTAATGCAAATCCGTGAAGCATTAATGTTACCGAATGACAGGCAGCACAAAGACAGAAAGCTTTGGAGTGAAAAAACACTCGCGAATGAGGTGGTCAGTGATGATGAATGGCAGGTTCTCTGGCTAACCTATGAAAAAAAAGCGTTGCCCGATAAGCCGCCAACAGTCACTTGGCTGCTTCAAACGATTGCTCGGCTTGGTGGTTGGGGTGATTCAAAGCATACAGGGCAGCCCGGCTGGTTAGTGGTATGGGAAGGCTGGGCGAAATTGCAGGATCGGGTAAAAACCTGGCAGATAGCCCGGCAGTTCAGCGCTGGAGAGATGTGATCAAGAGTCAGATCTGAAAGAGGCCAACGTCAGTCAGCACGTAACAATTATCAGGTTGCTAGAATCGGAGATGACTAGTTTTGTGCATACTGCATTACTGTCTCCAATGGTACAAAGCCTTGTTTGGGGACGCCAAGTGGGAATGGCTATAGAGGGACTGAGTAAAAAGGTGTTGGAATGTTTCGAGTTCCCTGTTCCTCCATTGGAGGAACAACATCGCATTACTGCCAAAGTGAACCAACTAATGACCCTCTGCGACCAAATCAAGACCCACCTGCAACATCAGAAGCAAACCCGCCTGCATCTGGCCGATGCCATGGTACATAAAGCACTCAGCTAAGGATTCGCCATGACTTGTTTAGAGAAGTACCAGTCACTGGCGCTGTCTGACGATTACATTTCTGACCCGTTATTACTGGCACTGGCCTGGAAGAAGAGCCAGCAATACATTCGCTCGACCAGTTGGTATGCGGACAACTTTGAGCTGGACTTATCTGCCCTGGATTTAGCGGACAAATGCAAGGAGTGGGCTAAAAATATCAAGGAAGACTCGTTAACCTTTGAAGCCATGCATCTGGTGCCTGCTCCGAAAAGCAGTCCTTGGGCGTTTAAAACCCCTGATGAACTGCGAGCAGACCCGAAACAACCTACACCGATACCCGGTTCCGGGGAAGAGTGCCTGATCTGGGTTCCTGCTCCTGCTAAAGACGCCAAAGCAGATGATAAAAAAGTTCCTCTTAGGCCTTTGGCGCACAATCGTATTCGTGAGCAGACCATGATGACGCTGGTGATGATGTGCCTGGCCAATACGGTTGAAGCTGAACAGGGCGACCCTGGTACGCCTCTTGAGCAGGTTCATGATAAAAAGGTGTTCAGCTACGGTAACCGCCTGCACTGCCAATACGCTAATGGCAAAGCCGAGCACAGCTATGGCGGAACCACGGCATACAGAAAATACTTTACGGATTACCAACAGTTTTTAGCACGGCCTGACCACTTTGCAGAGCTGGCCAGCGATGAGATAAACGATGATCAACAGGTTTATGTCGTTGAAATCGATCTGTCCAAATTTTTCGACCGGGTTGACAGATCATTACTGGTAGAAAAAATCAAAAAGCTGTCAGCGGATATTAATCCTGAATCGCAAATTATTGTTAATAAGCTGCTAAGCGCATTTGCAGACTGGGAGTGGTCGGATTCAGCAAAGAACCAGTACCAGGCACTATATGGAGAACCCGCCCCCAAGGGTTTGCCGCAAGGTCTGGTGGCATCCGGCTTTTTTTCCAATATCTACCTGCTGGGTTTTGATCAAGCCGTGGGTACAGAAATCGGTAAGCCCTTCAAGCCCAAAGGTGCCCCGTTCCCCATTGAATTAATCGACTACTGCCGCTACGTGGATGACCTGCGTCTGGTGATTTCTGCGCCTACGGTTAAGCCAGGCTCGGAGGTTACCAAGCAGTCAATCCAAAAGGCGGCTGAGGGGTTTATTAAGGCGTATCTCGAAAAGACCGGGTTGAAAAAATTAAAACTCAATGAGAGCAAAACAAAGCTTAACGCTTATCGCAAACGCAGCCATGGTATTTCCAGCGAACTCAGCAAAATGCAAAGTCGGTTAAGCGGCCCGATATCTTTTGATGACGCGATGGATAACCTGGGAGTACTGAATTCGCTGCTATCCGTTGGTGGCTCGGGTACACCTCAGGATGATGGCAGTGGCTGTCGCCTCAACAGACTGGCCCAAGTTGAAAGCGACCATCTCGACCTGCGAGAAGAAACGGTCAAGCGATTCGCTGCCAATAAGATCGCCAAGCTGCTGAAAGTTGCTCGTCATTTTAGCGCCCATGATGTCGATAGCAGTGGGCGACCTGTGCCGGGTAATTGGGCTCATCAGCAAGAGCAGTTTGCCCGACGCTTTATTGCCTGCTGGAGTTACGACCCATCGCTGGTATTGTTGCTGAAAAAAGGGCTGGAGCTGTTCCCCTGTACCCGAGTGCTTGAGCCTGTATTGGAACAACTAAGACCACGCTTAGCAGACCCTGACCTCAGTATACGGGCAGTTACCAGATACTGTCTGGCAGAAATATTTCGACATGCCGCCACGGTTATCCATCAAAAAGACCGGCATGAGATTCCGGTTCATGCCCATATCGATAGTTTCTTTGAACAGTTACAGCACGAAGCAGCAAATGTACTCAAACCCGACAGCACCAGTAAATCGGCTACTGACTTTGATCTGCTGGCGGAACAGGCCCGGTTTCTGTTGCTGATCAGGCTGGACAGCAGTTTAGAAACACCCGACAGTAAGCCAGAACACGATCTGATTTTTAAACTGGCGTCTGGCTTTCGCAATATCACAATCCCGCAAGGTATGAGCGAAGCTAGCATTGCTGCCTGCATTATTCTGGCTGAACAGTTGGTTGAAGATAATAAACCCCTGCTTCGAGCCGTGGGTAGCTTGCTGGCAACACGGGTTGATGATGTTATCGGGATTTTAAACCGACTTGCCGAGCAGCAGTTTGCTTTTTTCCAGTCGCTTATTCTGCATGCCAGAGGAGTGAAGTATGAATGGGTTAATCAGGAGGCTATCAAAGCATTTGCCAAACTGTGGGGCGTCGATAAAAGGCTATGGTCGAAGAAATTAGAGAAAATAGAGGGCGAACAATCACTGTTGAGGCTGATTCAGCGACATGACAATCCCTTTGCCAATGAAGTGATGGCATTAAAGCTGATGAAGGCGCTGCTGGATAATGAGAAATGGCAACAAGAAGTTAAGTCGGATTCACTGATTGATCTGGCCGAAACCAGAGTTACGTTTGACGATTACGCCAATCCACCCAAATTTGAGGCATTTGGTGCTGAGTCTGGGTTATCAGTCATTGTTAAGTTGTAACTGTTCAGCACCCCCACATAAATCTGGAATTTTCTGATTTTTATACCATCCTCTTAAGCACCATTTTTCCACAATATTCGCCAGCATGATTCCAGAACTACCCGCAACTATGTCGGCTGAGATTCTCTTGAAAGAGAATGCAGAGCTGCGGATGAGAGTTGCCTGTCTGGAAGAGCGATGTCGAGAATTGGAAGAAAAGGTTGGCAAGAACAGTCAAAACAGCAGCAAGCCGCCATCGTCTGATGGTTATCAAAAACCTTGTAAAAACAGTAATTCTCCAGATCATTCTGACGACCTTTCCGCAGATAAAGGTACCGATCCATCGGATGAAAAACCCAATCCTAAAAGTCTGAGACAGTCTTCTGGTAATAAAGCCGGTGGAAAGAAAGGGCATCAGGGCACTTGTCTTAAACAGGTCGATATCCCTGACTATATTGAGTACCTTCCGGTTAAAGAATGCAATAAATGTCAGGCGTCTCTTCTTGATACTCGACTTTAGAGTCTGTATAAAACGATAATTCGGTCAGCTTTTTATAGTGAAGCAAGCCGAAATCAGTGAACTGTTTTTCCAAGTTCGTTATTACTTCCGTTTTTTGCCTAAAAGCCTTTAGTTATGCTGCTTCTGAATTATCCGGTATTAACTGGTCGATCAGATCGCGAAAATTGAACTCATATTTTTGCTTATATCTGTTCCAGCCCTTGCGAATAGAGAACCTCGGAATAATTCCTGAAAGAGCAATTTTCATCATGCCTGCAGTGGTTGTATCCGGGCTTCTCCAGGGTATCCGAGAAATATTCAGACATGCCTGATTTTTACAAACGGTTAATAACTGCAATAATGCATAGCCTGCCATTTTCAAATGCATCCATCGAAGCAGTGTTCGCAATTTCTGCTGCCATAAATGGCAACAGCCAAAAGCATGTTTGAGTTGGTGAAACATTGGCTCTACCGGCCATCTCCGGGAATAGGCACGAAGCACCTCCAGTCCCTCAAGTTCCGGATTGGTCGAGATGAATATTCTGCTTTCGGTCAGACCTTTGTCATTTTCAAAGCGACTCCAGACGACGCGTACTTCACGACCTTTAAGGAATCTGGCGCGACAGATCAGGGTACGATAACGTATTTTGCGAAATTTGCCGTACATCCATACTGTTGCTTTTTCTTCCGGCAGTTTCTTAACCTGTTCTGTCGTCATCTTGATGCCGTACTTTTTTGGGCGCCCTCGCTTCTTTACGGTGGGTGCTGGCGGCAAAGCATAGAGGGCCCGATTTGAAGGTATCTGACCAACAACTTCTATGTTCATTTCCAGAGCTGGCTTTATCAGTGTCCAGTTCATATACCAGCAATCGGTTAGCAGGCGTAGCACTCGATCCTTCACTTCATTGCGTACCACCCTGAGCATGGCCACGGCAATTTTCAGTTTGCTGGTGTTACCTGAAGCTGGTGTCGGAAATGAGATCACCGGTATGGCGGTAAATACTTCATCTGCAGCCCGCTCAAATATGATGGCCAGGGAAACCCAACACTGCCCCCAGATGTACGTCGGCCGATTGCGTTTCTTGCTGTGTTGATGATGTGTACGACAAGCAGGGGCTTTGTCGGAAAACCGTTCGATTACCCAGTCATCAAGCCCCAGGACCACAGGTTGATTCTCAGGAGCTTTGGAGCAGACCAGACGGATCAAGTGGCGTGCCAAGTTCTTCCATTGCCACTTGCCCTGAGATAGCCAGTGGTGGTAGCTGCTCCACACACAATGAAAATCAATTGTTAACAACGCCTGTGTAACAAAGCCGTCGGCTGAAAGCATGCAACCGAACAGCAGTTCGCAGAACGTTGGTACTGCAGTTGATGATAGCGCTCCAGCAAGAAAGGTTGTATATGAAGCGAGCTCCCTGAGGATTACTTGATGATCTGAAGTGAGCATGGCAACCATCTCGAATTTCGTCATTGGGGATGGTTGCTTTTAGCAGATTATGCGCCGGAACTATTGTGCTCTTAAAACTCTAAAGTCGAGTTCTTGATAGTGAGCCGGTCAAATATATTGAACGACAGGTGTTTGAACCAGGGAGACCGGGTGAATTTGAAGTAACGGCCCATAGAGCTGAAGTAAAAATCTGCACTTGTGGTTGTCGGAATCAGGCTGAATTCCCGGAAGGTGTTACCGCTGCCGCACAATATGGCTCAGCCACACAGGCTATGGCCGTCTATCTTAACCAATACCATTTCCTGCCTTTTAAGCGCGTGTCAGAGTATTTTAATACTCTCTATAAAATGAGTGTAAGTGCAGGCACTGTCGCCAATTTTGTGGCCAGAACCTATGAAAATCTGGCTTCTACTGAAGAGGTTATTCGTGACGCCTTGCGGGAATCGTCTGTTGCCGGAGCCGATGAAACGGGTATGCGGGCCGAGGGCTCTTTGCACTGGCTACACGTTATGCGGGATGAACAATGGACGCTCTACTACTTGTCTGAAAAGCGAGGTCGTGAGGCCATGGACACGATGGGCATACTGCTAACATTTGCAGGCGTTCTGGTTCATGATCATTGGAAATCCTATTTTGCATATGCGGCAACTCACGTACTTTGCAATGCCCATCACCTGAGGGAGCTTTTGGGTGTTGTTGATAGGGACAGCAATCAACTGGCGTTGCGATTGATGAAGCTACTGAGGCTTTCCTGGCATTACTGCAAGGGCTTTAAGACCATAGGTATGCTACAGATGCCAAGTGTTGTCTGTGAACGAATCGAGAAGATTTATGACCGGTTGCTTCAGCGGGCTCTAATGAAAGAAGTCGTCTATATGGAGAAGCAACGAGAGGAGCTTAAGCGCAAGAAAGTCAAGAATACTAAAGCTTACAATCTCTTCAAACGACTCACTGAGTTCAAGGCTGAGACACTGCGCTTCATGTCAGATTTTACCATTCCCTTCGATAACAATGGCAGTGAGCGGGATGTTCGAATGGCCAAGTTAAAGCAGAAAATCTCAGGCTGCTTCAGGAGTGCAGACGGTGGTTCTATGTTTGCACGGATTCGCAGCTATTTGTCGTCTGCCAGAAAACAGGGAATGGACATATATCAATCACTTCATAGAGCTGTTCGGAATTACTGTAATATGCCTTTGCTCAGTGCTGAATAGTTACGTTAAGTTTATGAAGAAAAAGCCGGTTCCCAATGCAAAACTTACTGGTCTAACAATACCTTTTTTCCCTCATCCCGATCTGAACCCACACCTTACAGGGGAAGACAAGACTGCGGAAGGCAAGGAGTCTCTGACACTGCAACGTGTGGCAATGTGTATGCGCTCAGTATTGATGGGTGTAGCGGACTGGACTGCGCACAGTAAAACCTCCTCACCCAAGACTGGCTATCAGGGCATTAACAGCAATCAGTACAAGCGGATGCTGGGATTATTTACCACGCCATTTGCCGTAGGTGGTGAATCCGCACAAGTCTCTGACTGGCTGACGGCTCTGCTTTCCAAATTACTGGTTTGGCCTGGTATATCCATGAGTACACAGAACTATCCATGGCCGGAGACATTATCGCCGGTTAACGTAAAGAAATTGGTATCTGATCGTCTGAAAGAAATGGAACAGCTTTACTGCCAGCAATCACAGATTCCGGGACTGGCAGAGAAAGTTCATCTGGATTGGGATGTCTCCAAAAAGAACCTGACCGTGGCGATGGTGCAATCGAAAATGCCCACCAACAAGGATTTTACCGAGCACGGTTTTTTATTGGACGATCCTGAATACCGGGCTAAACATCGCAAGCATATCGCCGCAGTGGCCACGCTGGTATGCAAGCATATTGAAGCTCAACGCAAAGATTGCACATCGAAGGAAAAGAAAGCCCAACAGGTTGACCTGATTGTATGGCCAGAGCTGGCCGTTCATAAGGATGATATTGATATCCTGACGGCCTTATCCCGGAAAACCCATGCAATCATCTTTGCAGGGCTCACGTTTATTGAGCAGCCCGATATAAAGGGCCCTAACAACTGCGCAATCTGGATAGTACCCAGGAAGAGCAATACCAAACAGAAAGAGCTAATCAGGTATCAGGGCAAACAGCACATGACGACAGAAGAGAAAGGCAAGGTTGAGCCCTGGCGACCTTATCAACTGATGCTGGAGCTGATGCATCCTGCATTCCCTGACAAGGATGGCTTCAAGCTGACAGGCTCCATTTGCTACGACGCTACGGATATTGCCCTTAGTGCAGATTTACGGGATAAGTCGAATGCTTATGTGGTTTCGGCCTTAAACCGGGATATCAACACCTTTGAAACCATGATTGATGCACTGCACTATCACATGTACCAACCAGTGGTACTGATCAACTCTGGTGAGTTTGGTGGTTCTTGCGCCAAAGCCCCCTACAAAGACTCCTTTCATCGTCTTATTGCTCATTCTCATGGTAATGATCAAGTCTCCATCAACACCTTTGAGATGAATATGTTCGATGTAACTATTCAGCACTGAGCAAAGGCATATTACAGTAATTCCGAACAGCTCTATGAAGTGATTGATATATGTCCATTCCCTGTTTTCTGGCAGACGACAAATAGCTGCGAATCCGTGCAAACATAGAACCACCGTCTGCACTCCTGAAGCAGCCTGAGATTTTCTGCTTTAACTTGGCCGTAACTGTTCAGCACCCCCACATAAATCTGGAATTTTCTGATTTTTATACCATCCTCTTAAGCACCATTTTTCCACAATATTCGCCAGCATGATTCCAGAACTACCCGCAACTATGTCGGCTGAGATTCTCTTGAAAGAGAATGCAGAGCTGCGGATGAGAGTTGCCTGTCTGGAAGAGCGATGTCGAGAATTGGAAGAAAAGGTTGGCAAGAACAGTCAAAACAGCAGCAAGCCGCCATCGTCTGATGGTTATCAAAAACCTTGTAAAAACAGTAATTCTCCAGATCATTCTGACGACCTTTCCGCAGATAAAGGTACCGATCCATCGGATGAAAAACCCAATCCTAAAAGTCTGAGACAGTCTTCTGGTAATAAAGCCGGTGGAAAGAAAGGGCATCAGGGCACTTGTCTTAAACAGGTCGATATCCCTGACTATATTGAGTACCTTCCGGTTAAAGAATGCAATAAATGTCAGGCGTCTCTTCTTGATAGTGAGCCGGTCAAATATATTGAACGACAGGTGTTTGAACCAGGGAGACCGGGTGAATTTGAAGTAACGGCCCATAGAGCTGAAGTAAAAATCTGCACTTGTGGTTGTCGGAATCAGGCTGAATTCCCGGAAGGTGTTACCGCTGCCGCACAATATGGCTCAGCCACACAGGCTATGGCCGTCTATCTTAACCAATACCATTTCCTGCCTTTTAAGCGCGTGTCAGAGTATTTTAATACTCTCTATAAAATGAGTGTAAGTGCAGGCTCTGTCGCCAATTTTGTGGCCAGAACCTATGAAAATCTGGCTTCTACTGAAGAGGTTATTCGTGACGCCTTGCGGGAATCGTCTGTTGCCGGAGCCGATGAAACGGGTATGCGGGCCGAGGGCTCTTTGCACTGGCTACACGTTATGCGGGATGAACAATGGACGCTCTACTACTTGTCTGAAAAGCGAGGTCGTGAGGCCATGGACACGATGGGCATACTGCTAACATTTGCAGGCGTTCTGGTTCATGATCATTGGAAATCCTATTTTGCATATGCGGCAACTCACGTACTTTGCAATGCCCATCACCTGAGGGAGCTTTTGGGTGTTGTTGATAGGGACAGCAATCAACTGGCGTTGCGATTGATGAAGCTACTGAGGCTTTCCTGGCATTACTGCAAGGGCTTTAAGACCATAGGTATGCTACAGATGCCAAGTGTTGTCTGTGAACGAATCGAGAAGATTTATGACCGGTTGCTTCAGCGGGCTCTAATGAAAGAAGTCGTCTATATGGAGAAGCAACGAGAGGAGCTTAAGCGCAAGAAAGTCAAGAATACTAAAGCTTACAATCTCTTCAAACGACTCACTGAGTTCAAGGCTGAGACACTGCGCTTCATGTCAGATTTTACCATTCCCTTCGATAACAATGGCAGTGAGCGGGATGTTCGAATGGCCAAGTTAAAGCAGAAAATCTCAGGCTGCTTCAGGAGTGCAGACGGTGGTTCTATGTTTGCACGGATTCGCAGCTATTTGTCGTCTGCCAGAAAACAGGGAATGGACATATATCAATCACTTCATAGAGCTGTTCGGAATTACTGTAATATGCCTTTGCTCAGTGCTGAATAGTTACACTTGGCCATTCGAACATCCCGCTCACTGCCATTGTTATCGAAGGGAATGGTAAAATCTGACATGAAGCGCAGTGTCTTAGCCTTGAACTCAGTGAGTCGTTTGAAGAGATTGTAAGCTTTAGTATTCTTGACTTTCTTGCGCTTAAGCTCCTCTCGTTGCTTCTCCATATAGACGACTTCTTTCATTAGAGCCCGCTGAAGCAACCGGTCATAAATCTTCTCGATTCGTTCACAGACAACACTTGGCATCTGTAGCATACCTATGGTCTTAAAGCCCTTGCAGTAATGCCAGGAAAGCCTCAGTAGCTTCATCAATCGCAACGCCAGTTGATTGCTGTCCCTATCAACAACACCCAAAAGCTCCCTCAGGTGATGGGCATTGCAAAGTACGTGAGTTGCCGCATATGCAAAATAGGATTTCCAATGATCATGAACCAGAACGCCTGCAAATGTTAGCAGTATGCCCATCGTGTCCATGGCCTCACGACCTCGCTTTTCAGACAAGTAGTAGAGCGTCCATTGTTCATCCCGCATAACGTGTAGCCAGTGCAAAGAGCCCTCGGCCCGCATACCCGTTTCATCGGCTCCGGCAACAGACGATTCCCGCAAGGCGTCACGAATAACCTCTTCAGTAGAAGCCAGATTTTCATAGGTTCTGGCCACAAAATTGGCGACAGTGCCTGCACTTACACTCATTTTATAGAGAGTATTAAAATACTCTGACACGCGCTTAAAAGGCAGGAAATGGTATTGGTTAAGATAGACGGCCATAGCCTGTGTGGCTGAGCCATATTGTGCGGCAGCGGTAACACCTTCCGGGAATTCAGCCTGATTCCGACAACCACAAGTGCAGATTTTTACTTCAGCTCTATGGGCCGTTACTTCAAATTCACCCGGTCTCCCTGGTTCAAACACCTGTCGTTCAATATATTTGACCGGCTCACTATCAAGAAGAGACGCCTGACATTTATTGCATTCTTTAACCGGAAGGTACTCAATATAGTCAGGGATATCGACCTGTTTAAGACAAGTGCCCTGATGCCCTTTCTTTCCACCGGCTTTATTACCAGAAGACTGTCTCAGACTTTTAGGATTGGGTTTTTCATCCGATGGATCGGTACCTTTATCTGCGGAAAGGTCGTCAGAATGATCTGGAGAATTACTGTTTTTACAAGGTTTTTGATAACCATCAGACGATGGCGGCTTGCTGCTGTTTTGACTGTTCTTGCCAACCTTTTCTTCCAATTCTCGACATCGCTCTTCCAGACAGGCAACTCTCATCCGCAGCTCTGCATTCTCTTTCAAGAGAATCTCAGCCGACATAGTTGCGGGTAGTTCTGGAATCATGCTGGCGAATATTGTGGAAAAATGGTGCTTAAGAGGATGGTATAAAAATCAGAAAATTCCAGATTTATGTGGGGGTGCTGAACAGTTACTGTTCGATTTTAGAAAAGACAATTTTGGAAATAGTCTCAGGTCTGGCAAGGCTCTAAAAACAGCACCCGCTGGTTGGCGTCGTGATGTAACTGGTACTTCAACTTTATAGGTAACAAGGTTAATGACGTGTTTTCAGACTGGCTGGGCAGCTTTGCTCAATGTTGATCTGTGGGTTAAGTGGTCAACGATTGCAACAGCGGCTGCAACGATTTTCATGGCGGGTATTGCAGTTCTCGCTGCCTGTTTTGGCAGAAAGCAGATTATTACCGCCCGCAAAGAAAGTAAGCGTGCCATTGCTCACGCTGCTTATGATCGCTACCTCGACCTTTGTCTTGAGAAAACAGAGTTCAGCTTTGGTAGTGATAACCCAAGAAGCTCATTCGATGAAGCCCAGTTCAAAGAGTACCGCTGGTTTGTTTCAAAAATGCTGTTTGCCTTCGAGCAGATACTGGATATTTACCCTAATGATGATGCCTGGAAGGCAACCATAAGCAGCCAATTAAAGCGGCATAAATACCATCTGGATCAATCGGGCACCGTCAAAAGAAAGGAGTGGAGTGAACGATTGCTAATGTTGATCAATGAGGTTATTGCTGCCTGATAAAGATAAGGGGCAATGGGAAGCCGTTGCCTCTAATTGGCGGTTCAAGGACACTATCTTTCTGCCAATGCAAGGACTCAAGCTACACCACTAAAAAAAGGGGGCGGTATATCTTCATATCCGCACAACAAAAGCCCCCTCAGATAATGACTTTTTTCCCCAGAATGCAGCTCAAGGTATACCACTAAAAAAAGGGAGAGCTTCAGTTCATTTTTCCAGCAGAAAGTGATGAGCAAATGGCTGATTTCGTCGGTTCTGCCGTTCAAGGTACACCACTTAAAAAAAGGGGGGGAAATCTACTTCAGGTTTTTCGACGACTGATCACGCACAAAGAAAAAGATATCCGGCCAGTCTTTGATCACTGAAGACCGGAAGAAGTATTTGTTTAGTGAGTGACAGAAGGCTGTCATTGGAGATCAGAGCCTGATACCGATTAGTACCGCTACAGTCCAATCGAAAGTGGGGGCAATAGTGGGGGCAAACAGACAGATACAAAAAAGCCCGTAGTGCTTACTAACGCTACGGGCTTTGCTGTATATGGTGCCGGCACCAAGAGTCGAACTCGGGACCCACTGATTACAAGTCAGTTGCTCTACCAACTGAGCTATACCGGCAAGGAACGAGATGAATATTATTTATGCCGTGTGTGTTTGTCAACTTCCTTGTGCGCCCTGATCCTTATTTTGTATCGAACAATTTCCAATCTCATTGCTCTGCAGGGCTATTAAGAATGCATAACCCTGATGTCCACCAGCAACTCCTGCAACCATAAACCAGTCTTCCCCGCTTATTCATTCTGAATATCCAGTTTTAGTGCTTATTCCCGTGACAGGGCGTGGCTTCTGACTTCAGGTTTTTTATGGGAACCGGATAGTCAACCCAATCCAGGGGGGCGTTAGGCAGTACTAACCCTGGACACCACATATTATCGACGTGCGCTGAATACCATTGACGCGTAGCTAACCGGACAATGTAGCAGCAATGCCAGGGTGCTGGCCGGTAATGTTAAGCATCTCAAGCAGTTGATTTACTGACTTTTCCAGGCGGGCAACAAATTTCAGTGCTTTTCCTCTGTTATCTTTTTGCCAACTAACGGTCACGTTCAGACTGCTTTTTGCGGGGGAGTAAGCAACCCCTAGACCTTCACTCACAACAGGCCCAAAGACGAAACGCCCGATATTTGGATCTGCAACAGATGATGTGGACAAAGTACTTCTTTTTACCAAATCCAGAAACACAGGATCGGTAAAGATCCTTAAGTCCCGCTTAATGATTTGAAAATGAAAGGCTGTGTCGGCTGGAAGGAGCGCCCTCTGTGCTGTTCAGGTAAAATATCTGTGCAAACAACGAAGCACCTGCGAGGTGCAACACAGGGACGCAGTACGATGATAATTCCCAAGCCTGAAAAAATCGAGATCGAATTCACTGACGCTAAACTAACCGGTATGGCTGGGGCTCTTTTTATCGCCCGCCTTGCCCGTCGTTTCAAATTGCCTGAGCAGTTATCAACCCATATCCAGCTCAAAAAACGTAACCGAGGTTGTGATGATAAAGACAGCCTGCTGGGACTGATTTACAACTTCTGTGCGGGTAACGGACACCTTTCTGATATGGATATTCTGCAAAAAGACAGGCCAACCGTCAGTCTGCTTGGCCTCGAAGATGTCAGAGGCTCAAGGCGAATGGGAGAGTACCTTTCCCGGTTCAAGGCCGATTCTGTGAAGGCGTTGTACGGCGTTATTCGTGATCTCTGCCGACAGGTAGCCCCCGATGTTATTGAACACGTCGTTAAGGAGAAAAGTTACCTTCCGATCTTTCTTGATGGAACGGAGATTGAGGTGGATGGCCATCTGTTTCAGGAAGCTAAAGTCGGCTACAGCGGCAGTCGGCAGTACTGGCTCCACAGTATTTTTATCGGGCACCTGTGGGCCAGTGCCCGCCTCAACCCGGGGGCTTCTGACGTTTGTTATGGCTGGCAAGAGCAGCTTGAGAATGATGTCGTGCCTTTGGTGAGTGACGACATCCCCGTTTGGGCCAGAATGGACAATGCCTACTACAGAAAACAGATTGTGGAATGGTTTGAAGCCCGTCCGTGGGACTTCTCTATCAGCGTCACCAATGACAACTACTGCCGTCCAGTACTCGATTGTATTGAGGGTTTACCCAAAAGTGCCTGGACGCCTATCCGCAGTGACAACACAGAAGAGGCGATCCTGTCTTATCACCAGCCTGCCGGGTGGAACCGTCAGCAGACGTATGTCGTGACCCGCCGCTGGCATGACGGAAAACAGTGGCTGGCAGTGCCCCGCTACTCAGTGATACTGGTCAGCCGCTCTGATCTGCCGTTGGCAGAACTGGTGCGTCGCCACCGGGAGAAGCAGGGGCAGGAGAATGCCCAGAAAGGTCCACTGATTGATCTGGATTTGCACCATCCACCCTGTCGCTCATTTCACGCCAATCAGGCTTTTTACGCCTGTGGTCAAATGGCACAGATTTTACTGAGAGCTTTGCAGTACAAGGCTTTGCCAGAGAAAGAGAGAAGACATGGTATTCGCCCGCTGATCAGGAAAGTGATCCGGTCAGTGGGCCGGTTAACCTATAGCGGTAAAAAGTGGACATTGTGGTTCGTCAAAACGGCTGCAGATCTTGGATGGCTGTTGGAGATCAGCAACAGGCTGGACATGAAGCCTCCGCCGATTTGCAGCTGATCAGTCCAAGATTGCCGACTTGACGAATAACACAGAGTGCTGTGGAGCCCTGCTTTACCTAAAGGGTGATAATTGAACGCAAAACACACAGGTTGCACCATGAATACGAGCTGATTTGGATAGCATTTTATCGACCCTGTATGAAAACTGTACAAATTTGCTTCTGGTACAGAGTATCCGATCAGCTATCCATTCTTAAGCGGGAATTAAGGTTGTGGTAAAGGTCTAGCTTCCAAATATGGTAATGGTATATAGCTTTGTCTCCCTCCCAAACAAATGGACCGAAAGAGGCTGACCACGCATAAATCAGGTCACCATTATCAATGTATTTTTCGGGTTCAAGATCAAGGTCAGAGTAATACCACTCGTTAGAGGTAAATAAGTTACCTACACGTAGGAGTGGGGTCCCTTCCTGAAGCATTTCATGTTTTTTGTATGCTCTACCATTAAGAACATTCATTACATCGCCAAGCCTTGCCCATGCCCATCCTGCCGGTAACTCAGACGAACTCTCCTCATTAGATAGTTCTCGTCCAAAAACGCATCAGGCAATCATAATTAGATTGTACGTGCGTTTTGATATTTCCTGAAATTCCAGAGAGCCGCAAAAACTCTTCCCTTTTTTTCTCTAATCTGGGACGGATATTGGAGAAAAACGCGAAAAGCAGGCAGAAAACATCCTCCCACCATGCTGGAAAGGTACTTTCATGTAGCGTGGAGGTGGCTATCAGGATGGTGCCGGGTGTCTGGCCAGAATCACCAGGTTGTAACAGACCACCGATAACCAGCAATGAGAATCAAAACGCTCAGAACCTCAGAACCCTTGCAGTGGCAACGTGATAGCCCAAAACATCTCTTTAGCCACGAAATTCCCGCTTCAATACCTGCCCGGAAGCGAAAGAGCGTTTTATACACATACTGACTTTTAGTCATCTCTTCGACTTCAAGTCCGCGCTTCTTATTAAAAGCTACATCGCTGATTCCCATGGCCTTGGCTTTTTCCAAATTAGCGCGACACGCGTATCCGCCGTCACCGCTTGTCTGGCGAGGTACACGACCATAAATTTCTTTTTGTCTTTCCATCATCGGAATGAATTGGTCCGAATCCGCTGGGTTACCTTCCTCAATAACCAGGTCCAGGATCAATCGACTTTTTCCCTGAACCAGGTTCAGTTTATGGCCATACTGTACTTGCCGCCTGTCTTTTACGATGATATCCGTATGGGGTTCATACAGGCTAACCACTTTTTCCTGGGCTGGCACCTTTTCACCCTTAAAGACCCTGCGCTCTGTCTGGGAGACTATTGCATCCACCAGGGGTAACAGGTGATCCACATCGGCCTGCCACTTGTCGGCATCATCAGCCAGGAGACACTGCCCCTGCTGACGGGCTGACTCTTGATCACATCTCTCCAGCGCTGAACTGCCGGGCTATCTGCCAGGTTTTTACCCGATCCTGCAATTTCGCCCAGCCTTCCCATACCACTAACCAGCCGGGCTGCCCTGTATGCTTTGAATCACCCCAACCACCAAGCCGAGCAATCGTTTGAAGCAGCCAAGTGACTGTTGGCGGCTTATCGGGCAACGCTTTTTTTTCATAGGTTAGCCAGAGAACCTGCCATTCATCATCACTGACCACCTCATTCGCGAGTGTTTTTTCACTCCAAAGCTTTCTGTCTTTGTGCTGCCTGTCATTCGGTAACATTAATGCTTCACGGATTTGCATTAGTCTGACAGCGACAAACATTAATATGACCGCAAGTCGTTCAATGTTATCCGGAGATTGCAGACGAAGCCTTTCTACTCCTGCTCCCGATTTCCAAGCCTTATGGAACTCTTCTATTCGCCATCGGAGCTCGTAAAATCGAATGATAGAGCGACAGTCTTCGAATGTTTCAATATCTTCAGTTGTCAATAGTACCCAGTGCAAACGGTCTTCGGAGTCATTGCCAATCTCTTCAGCCGACACAATATTCATAGTTACCGGTTCCGGCCTGCCGCCTGGCCTTTGCGGCGCCTGTATTGTCATCTTCTTTCTTTTGACCTGCAGCGTTGCCTTTCGCTTCTTTCTACCTCCTTTTTGAGGAACCACTATCGTATATTTCCCCAACACTTCAGTCTGAGCTAAGGAATCAAATAATAAGAGTTCGCCATCCACCAGGATTCTGTTTTGTGTAGCTCTTACAACAAACCGCTGTCGGTTATCCAGTTTGTAGTGCATATATTCGTATATATCCGCCTCCCGGTCGCAAACACTGATGATGTCAGGCATTTTACCCCCCATCCTTTGTTCTGTCTCTTGATCACAAATAGCTACCTTGGTACGCCCGGCATGGGCATGAACTGATGGGGTGAAAGTCCCCTGTGGGAGAACCTACATCTGACTGGCGGTAAAGACGCCTGCTGATGACAACCACTAGCTTAAGGCAAGTGCAGTCCCGCGAGGGGCTGTGCGGAGGCAGTCTGAGTGCAAAGGTGCGAGCCGACGTACAGAAATCGCATATAAGGCTGAGTCTCTGGGCGAGTGAGCCAAGGATCACAAAGCCCTATGGTTCGTGAGACACGGTAAATGCGGCGGTTGTGCACTGAAAGTTCATGTCCTTATCCGGGGAGATCTGTTCAACATGCGATTGGTAATTCCCAGTTCTCAGCCACTGGTTACAACAGGCTCGGCGAACAGGTCTCATCATCCTGTTCGAGCAAACCCGATGGCAACCAATAGCGCCAGCAGAGGTAACTCCGCGTGGTGATTGGACAGAAGTCAGCAGAGGCCATAGTAGCTGTACGACAGAAGCCATTAACGGATGGGAAGTCGTTAGCGAAGGGCCGAACATCGACGACAAAGAGGAGACTGATTCCCTCAAGGCGATGCAGCCGTCCGGCGACTCACCGTACTTGGCGACAGAATCTTTAACCAGCTTTGAACCATGATCTACTAAATTGCGTACTTGAACCGGCTAATCTGGCAAGTGCATGGAAACAGGTCAAAAGCAACAAGGGTGCTCCGGGTATTGATGGAGTCACTATTGAAGCTTATCCAGACTTTGCCAAACAGCATTGGCCTTCAGTGCGTCAAGCCTTATTGGACGGAACCTACCAGCCATCACCCGTGCGCCGACATGTTATAGAAAAGCCGGACGGCGGTGAGCGTTTGCTGGGAATCCCTACCGTGATGGATAGGGTCATACAGCAGGCCATTGTGCAGGTGCTGACCCCTGTCTTTGATCCGGGTTTCTCTCCAAACAGCTTCGGCTACCGACCGGGACGGTCAGCACACGACGGAGTCCGTCAGGTTAAGCAGTTGATCAACCGGGGGCTTCATTACGCTGTTGACGTTGATCTGAGTAAATTCTTTGATACGGTTAATCACGACGTTTTGATGTCGAGGGTCTCCCGTAAGGTCCGCGACAAACGCCTTCTGAAACTGATTGGTAGCTACCTGCGCTCCGGTGTCATGATTGAGGGCAATGTCTACCCGACCAGGGTTGGCATGCCACAGGGTGGGCCTTTATCACCCTTGCTGTCTAATGTGGTCCTCGACGAACTCGACAAGGAGCTTGAATATCGGGGTCATTGCTTTGCAAGATACTGTGATGATTTTGTGATTCTCGTCAAAAGTCAGCGTGCAGGGGATCGGGTGATGCACAGCATTACCCAATTCATTGAACGCAAATTGAAACTGAAGATTAACTCCCGGAAAAGTAAAGTTGTGAAAGCAACAGAAAGCGAATTCCTGAGTTTCACCTTCACAGGGAAGAAAGTTCGCTGGGCCCAGAAGTGTCTGGACCGATTCAAATACCGGATACTCAAGTTGACCAGTCGTCGCTGGGGTGTCTCAATGCAACATCGGTTACGCAAATTGGCACAATATATCCGGGGTTGGATGGGGTATTTCCGGTTATCGGAATATCACCGACCAATTCCCCTGCTGGATCAATGGATACGTCGGCGAATCCGTTGCTGCTTTCTGAAGCAATGGCGCAAGCCGAAAACCCGTTTTAAGAATCTGGTCAGGTTAGGCGTTGATAAAATTAACGCCGCCAAGATCGCAGCCAGCAGCAAAGGGTATTACCGTCTGAGTAAAACCTATGCGGTACAACAGGCACTGAATAACAGTTACCTCGCGAAAATTGGGCTTGTTTCATTGAAAGACTTATGGATCAGGTTTCACCATCATCGTTGAACCGCCCGGTGCGGACCCGCATGCCGGGTGCTGTGGGGAGGGCTGGAGAAAGACCGGCCCTTACCCGATTTCTATCATTTCTCACTGATAAAACAGGTCATGCTTCCACTTTCTCCTAAACCATGGTCAGAACTAACTTTTGGATGTGCTGATTTCCCCCTGTGTCAGCATAGTTGTCGCCTCTCCTGAAATTAGAAATCTCAACAGGGGGCGGTCTATGAGTAATCAATGGCCCGCTATTCAGAAGAGTTCAAAGAGTCCATGTAACTATTCAGCACTGAGCAAAGGCATATTACAGTAATTCCGAACAGCTCTATGAAGTGATTGATATATGTCCATTCCCTGTTTTCTGGCAGACGACAAATAGCTGCGAATCCGTGCAAACATAGAACCACCGTCTGCACTCCTGAAGCAGCCTGAGATTTTCTGCTTTAACTTGGCCATTCGAACATCCCGCTCACTGCCATTGTTATCGAAGGGAATGGTAAAATCTGACATGAAGCGCAGTGTCTCAGCCTTGAACTCAGTGAGTCGTTTGAAGAGATTGTAAGCTTTAGTATTCTTGACTTTCTTGCGCTGTAACTGTTCAGCACCCCCACATAAATCTGGAATTTTCTGATTTTTATACCATCCTCTTAAGCACCATTTTTCCACAATATTCGCCAGCATGATTCCAGAACTACCCGCAACTATGTCGGCTGAGATTCTCTTGAAAGAGAATGCAGAGCTGCGGATGAGAGTTGCCTGTCTGGAAGAGCGATGTCGAGAATTGGAAGAAAAGGTTGGCAAGAACAGTCAAAACAGCAGCAAGCCGCCATCGTCTGATGGTTATCAAAAACCTTGTAAAAACAGTAATTCTCCAGATCATTCTGACGACCTTTCCGCAGATAAAGGTACCGATCCATCGGATGAAAAACCCAATCCTAAAAGTCTGAGACAGTCTTCTGGTAATAAAGCCGGTGGAAAGAAAGGGCATCAGGGCACTTGTCTTAAACAGGTCGATATCCCTGACTATATTGAGTACCTTCCGGTTAAAGAATGCAATAAATGTCAGGCGTCTCTTCTTGATAGTGAGCCGGTCAAATATATTGAACGACAGGTGTTTGAACCAGGGAGACCGGGTGAATTTGAAGTAACGGCCCATAGAGCTGAAGTAAAAATCTGCACTTGTGGTTGTCGGAATCAGGCTGAATTCCCGGAAGGTGTTACCGCTGCTGCCGCACAATATGGCTCAGCCACACAGGCTATGGCCGTCTATCTTAACCAATACCATTTCCTGCCTTTTAAGCGCGTGTCAGAGTATTTTAATACTCTCTATAAAATGAGTGTAAGTGCAGGCACTGTCGCCAATTTTGTGGCCAGAACCTATGAAAATCTGGCTTCTACTGAAGAGGTTATTCGTGACGCCTTGCGGGAATCGTCTGTTGCCGGAGCCGATGAAACGGGTATGCGGGCCGAGGGCTCTTTGCACTGGCTACACGTTATGCGGGATGAACAATGGACGCTCTACTACTTGTCTGAAAAGCGAGGTCGTGAGGCCATGGACACGATGGGCATACTGCTAACATTTGCAGGCGTTCTGGTTCATGATCATTGGAAATCCTATTTTGCATATGCGGCAACTCACGTACTTTGCAATGCCCATCACCTGAGGGAGCTTTTGGGTGTTGTTGATAGGGACAGCAATCAACTGGCGTTGCGATTGATGAAGCTACTGAGGCTTTCCTGGCATTACTGCAAGGGCTTTAAGACCATAGGTATGCTACAGATGCCAAGTGTTGTCTGTGAACGAATCGAGAAGATTTATGACCGGTTGCTTCAGCGGGCTCTAATGAAAGAAGTCGTCTATATGGAGAAGCAACGAGAGGAGCTTAAGCGCAAG
This sequence comes from Endozoicomonas sp. SCSIO W0465, assembly GCF_023716865.1. Taxonomy (NCBI): domain Bacteria; kingdom Pseudomonadati; phylum Pseudomonadota; class Gammaproteobacteria; order Oceanospirillales; family Endozoicomonadaceae; genus Endozoicomonas; species Endozoicomonas sp. SCSIO W0465. The sequence continues at coordinate 5,825,863 of NZ_CP092417.1, read as the reverse complement.
AAAGTCAAGAATACTAAAGCTTACAATCTCTTCAAACGACTCACTGAGTTCAAGGCTGAGACACTGCGCTTCATGTCAGATTTTACCATTCCCTTCGATAACAATGGCAGTGAGCGGGATGTTCGAATGGCCAAGTTAAAGCAGAAAATCTCAGGCTGCTTCAGGAGTGCAGACGGTGGTTCTATGTTTGCACGGATTCGCAGCTATTTGTCGTCGTGCCAGAAAACAGGGAATGGACATATATCAATCACTTCATAGAGCTGTTCGGAATTACTGTAATATGCCTTTGCTCAGTGCTGAATAGTTACCTTGCGCTTAAGCTCCTCTCGTTGCTTCTCCATATAGACGACTTCTTTCATTAGAGCCCGCTGAAGCAACCGGTCATAAATCTTCTCGATTCGTTCACAGACAACACTTGGCATCTGTAGCATACCTATGGTCTTAAAGCCCTTGCAGTAATGCCAGGAAAGCCTCAGTAGCTTCATCAATCGCAACGCCAGTTGATTGCTGTCCCTATCAACAACACCCAAAAGCTCCCTCAGGTGATGGGCATTGCAAAGTACGTGAGTTGCCGCATATGCAAAATAGGATTTCCAATGATCATGAACCAGAACGCCTGCAAATGTTAGCAGTATGCCCATCGTGTCCATGGCCTCACGACCTCGCTTTTCAGACAAGTAGTAGAGCGTCCATTGTTCATCCCGCATAACGTGTAGCCAGTGCAAAGAGCCCTCGGCCCGCATACCCGTTTCATCGGCTCCGGCAACAGACGATTCCCGCAAGGCGTCACGAATAACCTCTTCAGTAGAAGCCAGATTTTCATAGGTTCTGGCCACAAAATTGGCGACAGTGCCTGCACTTACACTCATTTTATAGAGAGTATTAAAATACTCTGACACGCGCTTAAAAGGCAGGAAATGGTATTGGTTAAGATAGACGGCCATAGCCTGTGTGGCTGAGCCATATTGTGCGGCAGCGGTAACACCTTCCGGGAATTCAGCCTGATTCCGACAACCACAAGTGCAGATTTTTACTTCAGCTCTATGGGCCGTTACTTCAAATTCACCCGGTCTCCCTGGTTCAAACACCTGTCGTTCAATATATTTGACCGGCTCACTATCAAGAAGAGACGCCTGACATTTATTGCATTCTTTAACCGGAAGGTACTCAATATAGTCAGGGATATCGACCTGTTTAAGACAAGTGCCCTGATGCCCTTTCTTTCCACCGGCTTTATTACCAGAAGACTGTCTCAGACTTTTAGGATTGGGTTTTTCATCCGATGGATCGGTACCTTTATCTGCGGAAAGGTCGTCAGAATGATCTGGAGAATTACTGTTTTTACAAGGTTTTTGATAACCATCAGACGATGGCGGCTTGCTGCTGTTTTGACTGTTCTTGCCAACCTTTTCTTCCAATTCTCGACATCGCTCTTCCAGACAGGCAACTCTCATCCGCAGCTCTGCATTCTCTTTCAAGAGAATCTCAGCCGACATAGTTGCGGGTAGTTCTGGAATCATGCTGGCGAATATTGTGGAAAAATGGTGCTTAAGAGGATGGTATAAAAATCAGAAAATTCCAGATTTATGTGGGGGTGCTGAACAGTTACCATTCATCTATCACGTAGACAGCACCATCCCGGTTTCGGGAACTGGACTGCAGCAAAGTCCTCAAAGCATCGTGACAACTCAAGCCGGGCCTGAATCCGTATGAGCACGGTAGAAACAGCGGTTCGTATATCTTGCCAGGGATTTGACTGGCTGCAAGTTGCACCAGTTTGTCTTCAAAGCAGGATATGACCAGTGGCCGTTTGCTCCCATCCTCTTTCGGGATTTCAGTGACCCTCGCGGGTTTTGGCCTGTAAGTCCCACGGCGAATGCGCTGGAGAAGGTGTTTCAGATTTTCATCCAGTTTTACGCCGTAAGTCTCCTTTGTCTCACGGTCAATACCTACGGCTTTATTCCCGTCCAACCGATGGAATTGCTCCTTCAGCATGTCAACATTTAGCAGGTGACCAAGGTTATTGAACACTATTTGTCTGTCGTATGCTGATTTCTCACCTATGCGCTCAAGTTTCGTTAACCATGCTTGTCCGTCGTTGCTGAGTACGGTCATTGTTTCTCTCTCACGCTCGATCTATCTGCCAGCCCTTCGCTCCACGGTCGTTACCCGCTTCATCACTACTATGACTGACTCCGACTTCCTAGAGCCATCTGTAAAGCCTCGTGTTTTGCACTTGTACTTAACATACTCAATCCTTTGAGAGCCCTATGGATCTCCTGGGTTCAGTCGTATATCTCTATAAACTCGCCGACGCCTGCGACTCCGGTGGGTAGTGCTGCTCGGATTCCCAGACTGACCTTACACAGCACTCTTGGGCCTGCTGCCTGCATAAGAGCATCGGCACCCACAACAAGTGGTATTTCGGAGCTGTCACGTTCACCATTTGGTTTCGGCTCGGATATTTCGCTGTCTACGCTTCATCACTTTCGTTACCTTCAGCAACGCAAGACTCGCTATACGGTGGAGCTGGTTCTCCTTCCGCAACGGGACTTTCACCCGCAAGATATACGCCGCTTATCCCAGCGCACTATGCATTCCCACGCGGGACCCACAGGGCCTAAAAGCGTGGGAACGAGGGTTTTGCGACACCCTCTCCCCCGTGGGAATGCAGACCCTCACTAATCGATCAGTGGTTGGTTGGCCCTCTCTGTTGAAAATGACGCATTCATTATTACTTGGCTGTGCTGATTCGGGTGGTTTTTTCATCGCATCATCCCATCCATGGTTACTCACATGCAGATCCAGATTCCCTGAGCCGTGGCCGGTGGTGATGGCAAGGTTCTTCAGGTGTTCGTTGCACCTGACAAAATAGTAACTGGTTTGATTACCGTCGGGCAGGCATACGGTCCGGCCGATCAGTAGTCTCGAACCATTTTTTGGCGCGAGAGTGATTGAGTAAAAACTGTCGCAAGGTATGGCCATGAACACTACCCTTTTTCATGCATATGGTTTTACCCGGTTTGAGTGTGACCATGTCAACAGCATGATGATCCGAACAAGCATTCGGTGAGGGCAGGGTCATTCGATTCGGGAAACCGGGGTTAGAGTTACCGATGAATTGGAAGGTGTGCCTCAGATGATCTGGCCGGGCTCCTGCTATTGGCCGGGACAGGTGAGTCAGCACGGACTCTGCAGCCAGTGCTGGGATGCTGGCTCAGTGTAATCGTTAAAATCAGGCCATTCCCTTTAAGAAAAGGAGTGACTAAAGATAATTATCGTTATTTTGACAGCATGAAACACTTGCCTGAATTCAAGAGTTCAGATGATGGAAAACGTTTCCTTGCAATGCAGAGCGGACCATTTACCCCATCTTGTTGATTGAACTTCATTGCCGCCAGGTGGTCTATAGAACAGGTTACTTCGGAATGAAGGTTAAAATACGATGCACGCTCTCCCTGAACTGTCATCAGCCTTATCCCATGTGCACAAGGTTGGCGTAAAAAAAGATGCCGCTTCCCAAACCGAATATTGTTGCCAGGCGCCAACGACCAATGGCAGGACTGTCAGCTATGCACAACCGAGCCTGTCGGTCCCGGATAACGGTACTACGGCAGAAAAATCTTTGTCTGATTACGGCGTACAGTTTGCCAGAGAGGTCTTACAGGCTGGTCTGCAGGGTAGCAACAAGCTGATGCGCAATGTCGCAGGTTTCGCCTACAGGCAAGCGATGGAATCGGAGCAACTCTCCCTCGTTTGTCCGGGCATAAAAGAGAGTCTGGCGCTGTTGGCGGCGATGCCCTCTCTGGCGGGTGCATACCCGGTCAGTACCAGGCCAGCATGTCCTGATGGGGCGTTTGGCTGCAGCATGACCTATACAAACAATAATGGGTCAAAGGCAGCTACCTCGTACACGCTATCCTCCGCCTATCCAACAACAAACCTGACCACGACTGCTGAACCCACCGCTTTTTACAACACCTCCGGTTTTTTCGTACTGCTAAGTGTGTGCGGACTAATTGGCGTCCCTATTTGCTCAATGATCGGTTACAGTTACTGCAGCGACGTCTATAACAGCTATAAGTTACTCAAACGTGAAAACCCCGAAGCGTCAAACTGCCAGGCTATTCGTGCAGCATTCAATCACCGGGATTATTACGGGCAATCTCTGTCTTTGTTTCGCTCACCGGATGATAGGATTCGATTACCCGTTCGTCCCGCTCCAAGTGCCCCTGTGCCGACCGCACCAACGACCTGTGAACAGGCTACGCAAACCACCTGCGAGCAGGGAACACAAACAGAACACATGGTTAATGAAACGGCACTGCACGGGCAGCAACCACCCACCTATGCAGAAGCAACAGCCCAGGCCCGGGCTGGTGAATGTTAGCAAGCAGGCTGAATGTAAAAATAAGCAATACAGAGAACCTGAACC